>JAABQQ010000232.1 GCA_011391405.1 Gammaproteobacteria bacterium | reverse complement strand
ATCGCCGCAAACAGCTCCGCTCGGTAGCGGAGCAGGAAGTCCAACGCCTCGTTGGCCGAGGCGATGATGACCTCCGGCGGCTGTGCTGCGTACTTCTCGCGCAGGTACGTGACGAAGGCTCGTTCGTAGGCTTCACCGCTGAATCGCGGGTTGTCGAGAAACTCGCCCGAAACTTCGATCGCGAGATCAGGCCGGGTTGCGAATACCTCGGACAGCCCGCGGTCAGCCGCGATGTTCCCCGGTAACAACCGGCCGTAGGAATAGATCACCAGGACATTCCGCGGAGTGTCAGCCAGGGTGGGCGGACTCACCATCAGCAGGCAGACCAAAATCAGCCACGCGGGCGCGAACAGGAAGCGATTGACGTCGCCCAGAACCGCAAACACCGGAAATCGACTTGCTGTCACGCTTCCATCCGAGACGCATCCTGTTCGCACGCTCGAGGCGCCAAGAGCATGCTCATGGCCAGGCGCAGACTCAAGCCTGCGCTTATGTGTCGACAAGGGCACGGGTCAGAAGCACTTGTGCGGATCAGGCTTGCGCGATACTCATCACGGCGATGCGTCGCGCGCGTGGCCGCGATCGGTACGTGTCCTGTGCGTTGAAGCCGTGGACTTCCTCGTGCTAGCCTGATTCGCGCGCAACCTGTCGCAGACCAGTTCCGAATGCATCTCGCCGCTGGACGCGCGAGTCAACACTATCACCTTGGAGCATCATCATGATCCGCTTTCGCGCTTTGCTGCCAATACTGCTCGTGCTGGGTGCGGCAACCCTTGCGGGATGCGCCAGTTCCCGGCCTGCACCCGCCGACGAATGGGACGGCCTCGTCCGGCAGCCCGGTACGCGTCTCGGCGCAGTCTTCGTCCGGCCGGATGCGGAAATCGTTGGCTACAGGAGCGTGATGATCGACCCGGTCGAGGTCAGTTTTGCCAGGAACTGGGACCCGAACCGCGGCGGCCGCAGCCAGCTCGGCCGGCTCGACGCCGGCGACATGGCCGCGATCCAGGCCGGGGTGGCGGAACTGTTCCGCGAGACTTTCCGAGCGGAACTCGAACGAGGCGGCTTCCAGCTCGTCGAAGCGGCGGGACCGGACACGTTGCGGGTCTCGGCCGCGATCGTGGACCTTTACATCAATGCGCCGGACACGATGTCGGCTGGCCGCTCGCGCACGTACACGGCCAACGCAGGACGCATGACGTTGGTCGCTGAACTGCGCGATTCGATGACGGGTGAACTCCTGGCGCGTGCCGTCGATGCACGGAGCGCCCGCTCCAGCGGAACCTGGCAAGTCACGAACCGGGTGACCAATACCGCAGATGCACGACGCGCGATGGGAATCTGGGCGACGGCGTTGCGCCAGGCCCTGGACGAAATGTACGGTCGGGCGAAGGCCGAATAGACGATTGCGAGCGGCGGCTCCGAGGCCTTTTCAAGTGCGCGTGTCTGCCTTTCCAAGCGCTTGAATAGGCCTCGGAGCCGCCGCTCGCAATGCGGTTGCCATCGACCTGGCAAGCTCAGAACCGGTCGTTCAGCGTCACGCCGACACCTATCGTCGTCTGATTCCAGTCGTAATCAATCATGCTTTCACCGTAACCGGTGAACACCTGCAGGTAACCGCGCAGCGGGCCCAGCAGCGGGCGTGAGGCCCAAGTGAACTGCGCCGCACCTTTGCCGGTGCTCAAATTGCCGCGACCCATCAGCGTAAAGCTGTTGTCGCGCCACTTGTATATGCCAGTGATCTCGCCGTGACCGTAGTAGTCCAAGATGTCGGGGTTGTCGTCTTCGTAGTCCGCCTCGGTAATGCGAGTCCACGCCCGGGCGAGCAGGACGAAATTGTCGCGTTCGATTCCAGCCTCGACAAACAGCCGGTCCCAGCTGCGGGAGATCGGGTCGGACCGCCCGTTCGACTGGTGCGTGTAGCCGAAATTGAGCAAGTTCCACTGCCAGCCGCCGATGTCGACACCGGGGCGGAAGCTGCCGAAGATCTCCGGCATGTAGTTGGTTTCGCGGAACGGGCGCGAGATGTCCGGGCTGTAGAGCTGCCATTGGTTCTGCTGCGTGTAGGCGAACCACAGCCCCCAGCGGCGATCGTCGGTCGTGAGCAGCCGGCCCTTGACGCTCAGCTGGAACTTGGCCTCGACGTTCTTGAAATCGGCTACTTCATCGAAGGCCTCGAACAACGGTTGGTAGGGCTCCGTATTGGCATCCGTCGTGTAGCGTCCGAGAAGTATGTAGTTGGGCTGGTGGAGCCTCACGTACGCGCGTTGTGAGTCCGGGAGGAAGCCCCAGGCCGAATCGATCAGAGACGCGGGACTTGCCGCGACCGGGACGTCTTCCGGCGCGGGCTTCGGCACAGCAGAGGGCGGCGACACGGCTGCGGTGCCACCGTGCACCGCAGCACCGATCGCGTGGTCGAAGCACGCGAGCCGTGCTTCGACGTCTGCTATCTCCAGGCACTGCGCTCCGGGCGTCTCCGCGCGTGCGACGTTCGGCGCGAAGGCCGCGCCCGCCAGGATCACGATCAACCCTGGCAGGCGCAGCTGATGCCCGCTTGACGACGGCCTCATGCAGGTCGCTCGTCAGAGACTAAGGCGGGTGATCCGCGATCCGTCAACGGTGACGCCTGCCATGATTCCCTGGTTCGAGAGCACGTAGCCGATGATCGGCTGCTGCGAGGTAGCGCTGGTCAATTGCGCGTTCGCTCCGACCGTCATCAGCGTGACGCTCGCGTCGACGCCGGCTGTCCAGCCCCGGCTGGCCTCAAATGCCGCCAGAGCGTCATCGGTCATGAACAACAGAAATACCGCAGTCGACTGGGCGCCGGCCTGCAGGCCGAACGAACCGCCCGTGGTGCGGTGGAAACTGACCGTCTTGCCGCCCTTGCGCAAGGCGCCGTCGCCCCTCCAGGCACCAACGACGAACCCGGCCTCGAGCACAGAGGGGAATACCAATACCCCCCTTGCCCTGTTAACGAGTTGCTGCGCCCCCGGATCCTGCCGGAACAGGTTGGCCAGCGCGTTGTCGACGCCGGAGTCGATGTTCTGGCGGCGCGTCGCTGGGTCGCTGGTGCCCGGACCGGTCGTGGTGCAGCCTGTGGCGAGCACCAGCACGCCCATCAATGCCGCAAGAAAATGTCTTTTGTTCATTATCAATACCTCTATACAAACTCAAACGTCGGGAGGCCGGACACTCGGCCTCCATCGTACTTCAGCGCGCGGACTCGCCCCGGCTCCGGGGATCAGTCACCGCACAGCAGCCGCATCCGGCGCTCGGCGCGGTCGAAGTCCGCGTCTGTCGCCGCATTCAGCAACTGTTCCTTGGCGGATTCGCAGGCGCTCGCGTCCGCTGTGGCGCTCGCAGGCACCGGCGTGTTGGCAGCGGCATTGCAGCGTGCATCGTCGACGAGGCGAAGGTTGTTGTGCGCTCCACGCTCGACCGAGACGCAGTCGCCGACGCGCATGCCGGCCTGCTCGGTCACCATACGGATGGTGTTGGTCCCGCCGATCAGGACGGTGTATTCGAACCCGGTCGACGAGCCCGCGGCGCTTGCCAGACGGCCGCCGACCGCCGCGCCACCGACACCACGCAACGCGCGATTGCTGCGCGACTGCCCGGAGCCCGACGCGACACCGAGGGCGCCGCCGACGAGCGTGCCTGCGGTATTGGCGCCCTGGTTCTGGATGTCGACCTGGCGCACGGCAGTGATCCGGCCATAGGTAACCGTGGTCTGTGCCATGGCCTCGCCCGCCACAAGGACAGCGCCCAGCAGCGCGATCGACCCGATGAAATTCCAGCGCATCTTCATGCTTATTGCTCCTGAGTTGTTCAAACGTACTGCGACTGGCAAGGGATTCCTGCCTCAGGCGCGCCATCAACCGCACGCATGGCTGCCGGTCCGAAGACTCGAGCTGGCCGTGAGTGCCTGCTGCGTCGCGCAGCGCCTGTCACGCTGCATAAGATAGCAGATAAAAATAGCTGCGAATCGGCGACTAGCTGCAAGTATAGGTGCGTCAGCGTGGGAGAGTTACCCCGCTGTTACCGCTTCGTTACGGCACTGTTTTGGCGCATGTGCGCAGCGTGAAATCGTGCACCTGGAAGGCGTTTCCTTGCGATTGCGAACGACCAGAAAACAGCTTAGGGTACCGGCTCGCCGGGTACGCGCCGTGGTTACGTCGTGCGCGTACCGGTCTAAAAACAATACCAACGGAGGCGAGCATGGCCGAACAGAAGATGTCGCGGACGGCACTCACTGCGATGGTGGTGGGAGGAATGGTCGGGGCGGGAATCTTCTCTCTGCCGCGGACGTTTGCCACCGCGACAGGTCCGCTCGGAGCAGTAATCGCCTGGCTCATCGCAGGCACCGGCATGTACATGCTGGCGCGAGTGTTCCAGGCCCTGGCCGAGCGCCGGCCCGACATCGACGCCGGCGTCTACGCCTACGCACGAGAGGGCTTCGGCGACTACCCCGGGTTCCTGTCGGCGTTCGGCTACTGGATCGGCAGTTGTATCGGCAACGTGTCGTACTGGGTGCTGATCAAGTCGACGATGGGCGCTTTCTTCCCGGTCTTCGGCGACGGCAACACGGTCGTCGCGATCCTCGTAGCCTCGGTCGGCATCTGGCTGTTCCACTTCCTGATCCTGCGTGGCGTGCAGCAGGCGGCGGCCATCAACAAGATCGTCACCATCGCCAAGGTCATACCGATCCTGGTCTTCATCCTGCTCCTGATCTTCGCTTTCAAACTCGACCTGTTCCGCTTCAACTTTTACGGCGGCGACCTGACCAACGGCCTGTTCGAGCAGGTCAAGGCGACGATGCTGGTGACGGTGTTCGTGTTCATCGGAATCGAAGGCGCCAGCGTCTATTCGCGGTTTGCCAAGGAACGCGCCGACGTCGGCAAGGCCACGATCATGGGCTTCATCATCGTCACCAGCCTGATGGTGCTGGTGACACTGCTGCCCTATGCCGTGCTGCAACGTGCCGACATCGCCGGCATGCGTCAGCCGTCGATGGCCGCAGTGCTCGAGTCCGTGGTCGGGCCCTGGGGCGCGATCTTTGTCAGTGTGGGCCTGCTGGTGTCGGTGCTGGGTGCCTACCTGGCCTGGGCGCTGATCTGCGCCGAGGTGATGTTCGCCGCCGGCAAGTCGAAGGACATGCCCAAGGCCTTCGCCCGGGTCAACAAGAACAACGTGCCGGTGGTGGCACTGTGGGTCACCAGCATCATCATCCAGCTGATCGTGATCACGACCTACTGGTCGCGCGACGCGTTCTCGCTGATGCTGAACCTGACCAGCGCGACGACGCTGATCCCGTACCTGTTCGTCGCCGCCTACGGCCTGATGATTGCCCGGCGCGGCGAAACCTACGCAGTGCGACCGGAAGAGCGCCGGCGCGACCTGATCCTGGCCTCGCTGGCCGTCGCCTACACGCTGTTCATGATCTACGCCGGCGGCCTGAAATTCATCCTGCTGTCCGCGATCCTGTTTGCACCGGGCACGGTGTTCTACTACATCGCCCGGCGTGAACAGGGCAAGCCGGTGTTCGCAAAGACCTCGGACTGGGTCACCTTCGGCGTCATCGTGGCCGCGGCCATCTATGGCGTCTACGGCCTGTCGACTGGCGCCATCTCCATCTAATCCTCCAGAAAATTATTCACGGAACACATCATGGCAAGTGCAAAAGACGTCCAATTCGGTGTCCACTCGGAAGTCGGCCAGCTGCGCAAAGTAATGGTCTGCGCGCCCGGCCTGGCGCACTCGCGCCTGACGCCGTCCAATTGCGACCAGCTGTTGTTCGACGACGTGCTGTGGGTCGAGAACGCCAAGCGCGACCACTTCGACTTCGTCACCAAGATGCGCGACCGCGGTGTCGATGTAGTGGAAATGCACAACCTGCTGGCCGAAACGGTGGCGGTGCCCGAAGGCAAGAAGTGGATCTTCGACAACCAGGTTGTGCCAAACCAGGTGGGCCTGGGACTGGTGGACGAGATCAAGAGCTACCTCGGCGGACTGGACAACCGCAAGCTCGCGGAAACGCTGATCGGCGGCCTGTCGACCAACGACTTCCCGGAAACCGCGGGTGGCGATGCGCTCAAGATCATCAAGGAGGCAGCCGGCGCCACCGAATACCTGCTGCCGCCTCTGCCGAACACGCTGTACACGCGCGACACCACCTGCTGGATCTACGGCGGCGTGACGCTCAACCCGCTGTACTGGCCGGCGCGGCACGAAGAAACGATCCTCACGACGGCCATCTACAAGTTCCATCCGGACTTCGCGGGCAAGGTCAACGTCTGGTGGGGCGACCCGACCGAAGATCACGGCCTCGCGACGCTGGAAGGCGGCGACGTCATGCCGATCGGCAAGGGCAACGTGCTCATCGGCATGAGCGAGCGCACCTCGCGCCAGGCCATCAGCCAGTTGGCGGCAACGCTGTTCAAGAAGGGTGCCGCCGAGCGCGTGATCGTCGCCGCGATGCCGAAGATCCGCGCGGCGATGCACCTCGACACCGTGTTCACGTTTGCGGATCGCGATTGCGTCCTGCTCGCGCCGGACTTCATGAACCAGACTCGCACTTTCTCGTATCGCCCGAGCAATCATCCGAGCGGTGTCGAACTGCACGCGGAGAACAAGCCGTTCGTCGACGTGGTCGCCGAGGCGCTGGGCCTGAAGAAACTGCGCGTGGTCGAGGCCGGCGGCAGCGATTACCAGCGCGAGCGCACGCAATGGGACAGCGGCGCCAACCTGGTGTGCGCGTCCCCAGGCGTCGTCTACGCCTACGATCGGAACACGTACACCAACACCCTGCTGCGCAAGGAAGGCATCGAGGTCATCACGATCGTCGGCGCGGAACTGGGCCGTGGACGCGGCGGCGGTCATTGCATGACCTGCCCCATCATCCGCGATCCGGTCGACTACTGACCGCGACGCCGCGGGACCGCAGTCGGGGTCGACCGGGGATTCGTCGCACATGAAAAGGCCTGACTCACCGCAGCCACTGACGTTGATCGAAGCCATCGTCCCGGTTGCCAGCCTCGTCGTGCTGGTCGGGCTGTCCTACTTCCTGTTCGGCGATGGGGGTGCCGTCGGGCCGAACCAGGTGGCGCTCGTGGTCGCGACGATGATCGCGGTGTTAATTGGCTGGCGCCGCGGCCACTCGCTCGACGTGCTGGGCAAGGCCGCCGCGGACAGTGTGTCCACCGGCATCGGCGCGATCTTCATCCTGTTCGCGGTGGGCGGACTGATCGGCACCTGGGCGATGAGCGGCACGCTGGTGGCGATGGTGTACTACGGGCTGCAGTTGCTGAGTCCGAATTACTTCTTCGTGACCGCTTGCGCTATCTGCGCGATCGTGGCGGCCAGCATCGGCAGCTCGTGGACGGTCGTCGGCACCATCGGCGTCGGCTTCATGGGCATCGCCGTCAGCATGGGGCTCGACCCTGCGATTGCCGCTGGCGCGGTGATCTCGGGCGCCTATTTCGGCGATAAGTCGTCACCGTTATCGGACTCGGCCAATCTTGCAGCCGCCGCTGCCGGGGTCGGCCTGTATCAGCACATCCGCGAAACGCTGCTGACGTCGACAATGGCGTTGTCGATCTCGCTCGCGGTCTTCTTCGTGCTCGGTGAGCCCGGCGACCACGATGCGAGCGGCAAGATGGCTGCGATCCAGAGTGCGTTCAATATCTCGCCGATCCTGTTCCTGCCGCTGGTGGCGGTCGTCGTGCTCGCACTGTTCCGGTTCCCGCCGTTCACGGCGATTTTCCTCGGCGCCATCGTGGGCGGCTTGCTTGCCGTGTTCGTGGCACCGGAGCGAGTGCTCAAGTTTGCCGACGCGGGCGACTTGCCGACGTGGCTTGCGCTGTTGAAGGGAGTCTGGCTCGCCCTGGCGAGCGGATACCACTCGACCACGGGCTTCGCGCCGATGGACATGCTGGCCACGCGTGGCGGCATGGACAGCATGCTGAACACGATCTGGCTCATCGTCACGGCGCTAGCCTTCGGTGGCGTGGTCGAGAAGGTGGGAGTGCTCGACCGGCTGATCACGCCGATCATCGAGAAGGCGAAATCCAATGGTGCCCTCGTCGCCTCCCTCACCTCCTCTATCATCGCGACCAACGTCATCACCGCCGACCAGTACATCGCCATCGTGTTGCCGGGCCGGATGTTCAAGTCGGCGTTCGCCAGGCGCGGACTTGCACCCGTCGTACTCTCGCGCACGGTGGGCGACACCGCGACACCCACGTCCGCGCTGATTCCGTGGAACAGTTGCGGCGCCTACATGGCCGCCACCCTGGGCGTGGCGACCTGGAGTTACGCGCCTTATGCCGTCTTCAGTTACGTCAGCCCGCTGCTGACGGTTGCCCTCGCCTATGCCGGTTTTCGCATGCTGCGTGTGTCCTGATCCAGCCTCGGCGCGGTTGCCGCCGGCGCGGTGGCCTAAGGAGCGAGATGACTGCCGCTGACACAGATGCCGGGGCCGTAGAGCCGCTGCCTGACCGGGTCATCCTGGTCATCGTCGGCGCCTTCGCCGCCGCGTTCGTCCTGTTCGGGCTCTTCGTGGATGGTCCGCAACGTGTCCTGGACGGCCTGTACGAGATCGTCACCACGCGCGATGCACTGCTGACGGATTATTTCGGGGTCGGCGGAATCGGTGCCGCCTGCGTCAACGCCGGCCTACTCACGCTTTGCGCCTGCCTCGTCTATCACCGCGCGCACGCGAAAATGACCGGCGCGGCGGTCGCTTGCCTGTTCCTGGTCCTCGGCTTCGGCCTGTTCGGCAAGAACCTCTTCAACGTCTGGTCGATCGTACTTGGCGTCTTCCTGTACGCGCGATTTCGGGGGGAGCCGTTCTCGAAACACATCAACACGGCGTTCTTCGGCTCGGCGCTCGCGCCAGTGTTCTCGGAGATCCTGTTCAGCAGCGCGCTCGCGCTCGAGGTCCGGGTGCCCCTCGCGATCGCGACGGGCCTTGTCATCGGATTCGTCCTGCCGGCGGCGGCCGCGCAACTGTTCAAAGCCCATATGGGTTTCAGCCTGTACAACCTGGGGTTCACTGCCGGCATCGTGGGCACCCTGGTGGTCGCCATGTACAAGTCTTACGGCTTCGTGCCGGACCCGGTCATGATCTGGACCACCGGCAACAACACGCTACTCGGCAGCTTTCTGGCCGTCCTGTTCTTAGCGATGGCGGCGACCGGCTTTTTTCTCGAGCGCTCGCTGCCCGGCGGGTTGCGACGAATCATGCAATCAACTGGCCAGGCTCCGACCGATTTCATCGCCAGCGTTGGCTTCGGCCCGACCCTCGCCAACATGGCGCTGACTGGCGCGATCGGCACGGGCTACGTGTTGTTGATTGGCGGCGACCTCAATGGACCCGTCATCGGTGCGATCCTGACCATCGTCGGGTTCTCGGCGTACGGCAAGCATCCCAGGAATATTGTCCCGATCATGCTCGGCGTATTTCTAGGATCGCTGGCCAAGCCCTGGGGCATCTCCGACCCGGCTATCGTCCTGGCAGCACTGTTCGGGACCACGCTCGCGCCTATCGCCGGGCGCTTCGGTTGGCACTGGGGCGTCGTAGCGGGGCTCATGCATTCGTCAGCGGCGCTCAGCGTCGGCTCGTTGCATGCAGGCCTCAACCTGTACAACAACGGCTTTGCCGCCGGTATCGTTGCGGCCGTGCTCGTGCCGGTCATCATCGCGATCCGGGAGCGGCGCGGTTAAAACTCTGCCGCGGCAACAGGAACATCCAGGTGACGAGGACAAACGGTCCAGTCAGGGCCGGAATTGCGATCGGCGTCAGCGCCACGTTGAACGCCGCTTGCGCGACGACGGTAAAGATCGTGCCGAGGGCGGCATAAGCTGCGACGCGCCAGCCGGGCGGATGGAAGACCGAGCCCAAAGCGACGGCTGTCAGCACCGGGCTGAAGCCCAGCAGGCCCCCCGTGATCAGGTCGCTTTCGGCGCCGAGCAGATGGGCGGTCACGACTGCGAGGAACGCGCCGCCTACAGCAGCGACCGCTGCCGCGACGGAATTGATGGCAAGTCCGGCAAGAAAGAGCAGGGCCGCGACGACACTCGCCTTGAGAAAGACCTGCGAAATGCTGAGCAGGGTCGCCTGCAGGAAATCTCCCACGCCGAGTTGCGCAGGGTCGAACGACTCGTACGGTGAGATCACGTCGTCCGCCGGCAGCGCATCGGCGCCGAGCCCCGCGAAACCATAGGTGGCCAGCAGCAGCAGCCAGGTGACGAGCACGAAAGGGAACGTCAGGGTCGGGATGCCCAGCGGTTTGAGGGCGTTGGCCGTCGCGGACATCGCCACTACGGACACCGCTGCCCCGAGCACGACGTACCACCAGAGCAGCGGACCGGGCTCAATGAACGTCGCGAGCGCCAGCCCCACCAGGACGCCGTTGAAACCATAGAGCCCTGCGCGCAGCGCGGTTTCGTCGACGTGCAGCAGCTGGGCAGTTAGTGTTGCCGCGACGACGGCCAGGACGCCGCAGATTGCAACCTGTGGCATGCCCGCGGCGATCGATCCCCAGACGATGGCGGCGAGGAACAACGCCCCGCTCAGCGGGTTGTCCTGGAACATCACCTGCCCGATGCCGCGCAGATTGGTATCGATGAACCGCAGCGCCGACGACGATGCGCAGAGCGATTCCCAGCCGGACAAGTACGCTTTCATCACCAACCTCCGTCGTGGGCGATCCTGGCGCGTCTAGCGCCAGAAGAAAGGGGGCGGGATCGCAGCGTCGGTGATTTCGCGGCGCGCGACTTCCCAGAATTGGCGCACTTTCGCCTTCACCTGCGCCGTCTCACGGCCAAGTACCTTGTAGATGAGGCCGGCGTCGTTGGGCAGCCTGCATGCACCGAACGCCACGCCCTGCTCCCGGTCGACTTCGGCGTCGATCTGCGCGAGCACGCGATCCGCGTTGTCCCGGGGCGTGCAGAGGATCACGTTGCCGAACACGTCGAACCCGTCCATGACACCCGCTTGCCGCATGGGGTTGCGGAGGGGCTCGATCAGCAGTTTCTCACTGAACAAAGGAGCCCCGCCGGGCCGCACGGCCGTAGTCGCCAGTGACAGCAGCGTGACACCGAAACACTCGTCCGGATGATGGTGCCTGCGGCCGGGTTGCACGATTTCCGAACAGAGCATCGAGGCGGACGGGTCGATGGTGATCCGCGTGTCGCTCGCAAACCGTGCCTGGCGATGGGGAATCAGCGGATCGGGCAGGAACTCGAGGTAGGCGCCCTCCCCGACGGTGAAGGACTGCGTCTGCATCGCAAAATTGGCGTCCATCGAGTGGATCTTGGTCGCCGACTGCGTGGTGACATGGGCCCGCGCGCCCGCTCCGAGCGACACGTCGAGCGCCAGACGGTCGCCCTGCAGCACGCAGCCCGAGGTGGTGATCATGAACAACCAGGCCATGTCCGGGAGTGCGTCGTCGCAATGCAGGGCGCGCTGCGCCAGGCACGGCGTGCGCGATCCAAGCTCGGCCAGGATGGTGCGCCCGTCGCGGCGCTCGAATCCCAGGCGCAGCAGGCCCGATTTGCCGATGGCGCCGCTGCGCATCTGCGGCGGCTCGTCGCCGTAAGGCGCGAACTCCGCGAGCGCGCTCATCACGCAGCCTGCCCCGCCGTCACTTTAAGATCGAACAGCAAGTCGTCGCGGATCAACTGGACGAGTTCGGGAATGCCCTCGCCGGTGCGGCAGTTGGTGAACACGAACGGCTTGTCGCCGCGCATCACTTTCGAGTCGTGCGCCATCACCTCGAGACTCGCGCCGACGTAGGGCGCCAGGTCGGTCTTGTTGATGACGAGGATGTCCGACTGCGAGATCCCGGGGCCGTTCTTGCGCGGGATCTTGTCGCCGGCCGCCACGTCGATCACGTAGATGAAGAAATCGACCAGCGCCGGCGAGAACGTCAGCGTGAGGTTGTCGCCGCCGCTCTCGATCAGAACGACGTCGCCGTCGGGGAACCTTGCTTCCATGTCCTCGACCGCCGCGAGATTCATGCTGGGATCCTCGCGCACGGCCGTGTGCGGGCAGGCGCCCGTCTCGACGCCGATGATGCGCTCTTCGAGCAGGATGCCTTTCAGCGTGCGCTGCACATGCCTGGCGTCCTCGGTCGTCACCACGTCGTTGGTGATGATGAGGATCTTGATGCCCATGTCGAGCAGTGCCGGCGTGATGGCTTCCACGATGGCTGTCTTGCCCGAACCGACGGGCCCGCCGATCCCGATTCGCGTGACTTTCTTCACTCGCCTGTCTCTCCGGTCGAAAAGCTTTCAGTTCATGAACAGGCGCACGTGCGCCTTGACGTGGACGGCGGCCAGGATGTCCGCCAGCGGCGCGAATCCGGCCATGTCGTCGAGGGTGGCGTGGGCCGCGGTGGCATAAGGAGTGTCCACGTCGGCATTGAGCTGGAACAGCAGCGACTGCGTGTCGACGTGGCTGATGCGCATCAGGCGCAGCGCAGCGCCGAGGATCGTTGCGGCCACGCCGTACTGGTGGACGACGAAGGCGTCGCGTGCCGACAGCCCCTGGGCGGCGAAATGAATCGCGAGCGCCACCGGATAGCAGCCGGGCGTCGCGCCGGACAGGACCCTCGCGCGCCAGTCCTGCATCGTTGCCGCACTGGTGACATGCGCACCCAGCTCCGTGAATTTCCTGCCCATCTTCGTGGACATCGCCCGCGTCTCGCCGGACAGCTTCCGCGCATGCACGCGGGAGTCGATCCTGAGCAACTCGCCGACGTCCCCCGCGAGCGCCGCGCGATGCGCGCAGACAATTGCGATGCCGTCGCCGCGAGCGGCCTGCTCCACCGCGGTCCGCGTGAATTCGCGCAGGCTGGCGACGTCGGTGACCACGCCTTTCTGGATGGCGGATTCCAGGCCGCCCGAGAACGAGAAGCCGCCGATCGGGAACATCGAGTCGCCGAACTGCAGCATCCGCGCAAGGTGCGTCGCGGTGACGGGCACCGGGGCGCCGTCATCGTGGGGTGTCATTCGGCTGCTTCGGGATGCGGGTGGCTGTGCGCGCGGATCGGAGAACGCCCGTGCACGTGCCCTGTCTCAGGGTCCACCGCGACATAGCGATCATGTGCGTGGGTATGCAACGGGCCTTCTGCCCCGCCGAAGAGTCGGCGCGATTCGTGCGGCGCGAGATAGGGCACGATTTCGCTGCCCGCCACGAATTCGTAACGGATGCCCTCGAAACGATGCGTCTTCATCACCGAGGCCATGACTTTGTGGTCGACCGTCAGGGGCACGAAAACGCGCGCGCCTTTCACCAGCGCCGGCCAGTGCTGGTTGCCGAGCGCATGCCCGAGTTCGATGCAGGTGCGCATCGCATACTCGGAATCCTGCTGCCCCGCCAGCTGGTCGAGATGGATGATCATCACGTCGCGCAGGCTGATGCGGGCGACTACGGCAGTGCCGGCGGCGGCGTCCCACAGCAGCACGTCCCCATCGCGCAGAAACGCGCCGCGATCGAGCGACACGGCGACCTCGCGTCCACTCGCGGTCTTCTTGCGGAAGCGGTTTTTCTGCGCCTCCCAATGGTCGAGGGACAACGGCTCGACGGAGACCTCGGCGAGTCGCTGCGCCCACTCAGGATCGCCGGCATTGCCCAGCACTTTCTCGACTAGAACCATGTCGCGGCGCCTTCAGCTGAAAAAGTATTTCTGGTTGAGGGAAACCGTCTTCAGCGGCGCGACCGTCGCATGCACGCCATCGACGGTGACCGCGAATGTTTCCGGCGAGACCGTGATTGTCGGAGTCTCGGCATTGCGGACCATGTCCTTCTTGCCGATCTTGCGGGTGTTCTTCACCGCGATCACCTGCCGCTCGAGGCCGAGTCGCTTGGCGACGCCAGCGGCCTCCGCAGCCTGCGACACGAAGGTCACACAGGTATCGTTGAGCAGCTTGCCCTGGGCGCCGAACATCGGGCGATAGTAGGTTGGCTGCGGCGTGGGCAGGGAGGCGTTCGGGTCGCCCATCAACGCCCAGTTGATCACGCCGCCCTTCAGCACGATCTTGGGCTTGGCGCCGAAGAACGCGGGCTCCCACAGCACCAGGTCGGCGATCTTGCCGACTTCGATCGAGCCGAGCACGTGCGAGATGCCGTGCGCAATGGCCGGGTTGATGGTGACCTTGGCGACGTAGCGCAGGACGCGGAAATTGTCGTTGCCCTTGGCGTCCTCGGGCAATTTGCCCCGCCCCGTCTTCATCGCGTCGGCCGTCTGGATGCAGCGCAGCCAGCACTCGCCGATGCGACCCATCGCCTGCGAATCGCTGGAGAACATCGAGATCACGCCGAGATCCTGCATCACGTTCTCGGCCGCGATGGTTTCGGCCCGGATCCGGCTTTCGGTGAACGCCACGTCCGACGGAATGTCCGGGCTCAGGTGGTGGCACACCATGATCATGTCGTAGAGCTCCGCCTGCGAGTTGATGCCGTAGGGGAGCGTGGGATTGGTCGAGGACGGCAGCACGTTGGGGAGCCCGGCCACCCGGATGATGTCGGGCGCGTGGCCGCCGCCGGAGCCTTCGGTGTGGAACGAGTGGATGGTTCGGCCTTCGAACGCGGCGATGGTGTCCTCGACGAAGCCCGATTCGTTCAGCGTGTCGGTGTGCATGCACACCTGCACATCCATGTCGTCCGCCACCGTGAGCGCCGAGCGCAGCACCGCGGGCGTGGTGCCCCAGTCCTCGTGGCACTTGAAACCCACGGCACCGGCTTCGACCTGCTCGACCAGCGCGTCCTTGCCGTGCCCGTGGCCCTTGCCGAGGATGCCGACATTGACCGGCCAGCCCTCGAAGGCACGCAGCATGTTCCTGATGTTGCCGGGGCCCGGCGTCACCGTGGTGGCGTTCGATCCGTCCGTGGGACCCGTGCCGCCACCGATCAGCGTGGTAGTGCCATTGGAAAGTGCGGCGTGCGCCTGCTGTGGCGAGATGAAGTGGATGTGAGTGTCGATACCGGCCGCCGTCAGGATCAGGTGGTTGCCCGAGATGGCGTCAGTTGCGAGGCCGAGTTCCAGCCCCGGGGTGATGCCGCTCATCGTCTGCGGATTGCCGGACTTGCCGATGGCGCAGATGCGGCCGTTCCTGATGCCGACGTCGGCCTTCACCACGCCCTGCACCGCATCGATGATGGTGACGTTGGTAATGACGAGGTCCGGCGGACCGGCCGCATACGTCAGCTTGTTGTCCATGCCCATGCCTTCGCGCAGGCTCTTGCCACCGCCGAAGACGATTTCGTCGCCGTACGCGCCGCGCAGGTCGCGTTCGATCTCGACGAACAACCCGGTGTCGCCCAGGCGTATGCGATCACCCGTCGTGGGGCCGAACAGACCAACGTATTCGTTCCGTGAAATGGTAGGCATGAATGCTATCCCAGAGGATGTGAATCGATACGGCGGGGCAGCGCCGCGCTGAAGCGCACTTTCAGACTTTGGAGCGGAAGCCGCGCTTCGCCGCGAGCGCCACGGCCTTGGCCCGGCCTGCGTCGCCAGTGGTGGGTCCATCGACCAGGTTGTTGAAGCCGTAAACCGCGCGGTTGCCACCAAATGGCACGACGCTCACCTCACGCTCGTCGCCAGGCTCGAAACGCAACGCCGTCGAGGCCGGAATATTCAGATGCTGGCCGAATCCGGCGGGCCGGTCGAACTCGAGCGCCGGATTGACTTCGAAGAAATGGAAATGCGAACCGACCTGGATGGGCCGGTCCCCGGTGTTGCGTACGACCAGCGTCGTCACCGGCAAGCCTTCGTTGAAGCTGATGGGTTGCGCATGACAGACATAACCGCCGACGGCAACTTTCACCGTCGCCGGATCGACGTCAGCAGCGACTACGGGCCCCGCCTTGACTGCAGCCATGGGATGCTCCTCGGATTCCTGGTTACTGGATTGGCGTATGAACCGTCACGAGGCGACTGCCATCGGTGAACACCGCTTCAACCTGCACGATCGGGATCAGGTCGGCGACGCCGTCCATTACATCGTCCCTGGTCAGGGCGGTGCGCGCGTCCTTAGTCACTTCTTCGATGGTCTTGCCGGCACGTGCACCGTCCAGGGCCCGGGCGGAGATGATCGCGACGGCTTCGGGGTGGTTCAGCTTGATGCCGTTCGCCTTCCGCTTGAGCGCGACCTCGGCCATCATGTGAATGATGAGTTTGTCGAATTCACGCGGTGTCAACTGCATTGCACGCTCCTGAGCTCGATGGTCCTGCGAGATGTCGTGTCACGCAGAATACTTGGCGTCGTCTTGCAATGCTCATTTTTTGTTGCTGCAATGCATACGCGGGTGACTTGACCCGGCGATGTTTTCAGTCGGCGATTTCTTCCTGATGCAAGGGCTGGCAATTTAGCCGGAAAACACGAATAACCACACCGGCCCAACGGGTAAAAATATCCGACGGCCGGCGTTCCGTTGCGCTGCGGCGCAACATAAATGAAACTGTGCAGAACGTCAGAAGGGAGTTCGCCTCGTGTCATCCAACCTATCCGGCGGGCGAATGCGCCCTGCGCAGCTAGCGGCCACTTTTCTGACCCTCACTGCGCTGACAGCCCTTGTCTCCTGCAGGCAAGCCGAGGAAGCACCTCCCCCCGAGGTGCGGCCCGTGCGCGTGACGACCATAGAGACCCGGGCCATCGGCGACACCATCGCCCTGACCGGCACGGTGCAGGCACAGACCGAAATCAACGAATCGTTCCGGATCGGTGGCCGGTTGATCGAGCGAGCCGTCGAAATCGGCGACACCGTCCGCCCGGGCCAGTTGCTGGCGCGGCTCGACCCGCAGAACGAGGAAAGCAGCCTGCAGGCGGCGCGGGCGCAGCTCGTTGCGGCGCAGGCGCAGCTCGTGGAGGCCCGCAACAATCACACCCGCATGAGTGACCTGGTGGCCGAGAACGCCGTGTCGCGTGCGGCGTTCGACCAGGCGGTCGCGGTGCTGCAGACGGCTGAGTCGCAGGTCAACTCGGCCCGCGCGAGCATGAACCTGGCCGAGAACCGCCTGAGCTACACGCAGCTGCACGCCACCGCCGCAGGCGTCGTCACCGCGCGCGGCGCCGAGCCCGGCGAAGTGGTCGGGGCTGGCAGCATGGTCGTGCAGGTCGCCCGTGAAGGCGCGCGTGACGCAGTATTCGACGTGCCGGCGCAGGTGAAAGACAGCGCGGCACGCAAGTCAGCCGTCACCGTCGCACTGGTCGACGACCCGAACATCACTGCAACGGGCGCGGTGCGTGAGGTGTCGCCTCGCGCCGACCCTGTGACCGGCACCTTCGCGGTGCGCGTGCAGCTCAATAACCCGCCACTACTGATGCGTCTCGGCAGCACGGTCACGGGCCGCGTCAAGCTCGACACGGCTCCGACGATCCAGATCCCAGCCGCCGCCCTGATGCGCGCCGACGGCGGTGCAGCGGTGTGGGTGTACGACCCCGAGGCCGGGACCGTCGCCGCGCGCAGCATCACAGTCGCCGGCTCCAACGAGACGACGGTACAGGTTGCGTCCGGCCTGAATCCCGGTGACGTCGTGGTCACCGCCGGCGCGCAGGCGCTGCGTCCAGGGCAGAAAGTCCGCCCGCTGGAGACCCCGCAGTCGTGATCGGCCCAAACCTTTCCGAATGGGCGCTGAGCAAGCGCTCGCTCGTCATCTTCCTGATGATCCTCGCGGTGATCGCGGGCTCATCTTCGTTCATGGGTCTCGGGCGCGGCGAAGACCCGGCGTTCACGTTTCGCACGATGGTGGTCGCTGCTGCCTGGCCCGGCGCCACCGTCGACGAGACGATGAAGCAGGTAACCGAGCGTCTCGAACGCAAGCTGCAGGAAACCGACTATCTCGACCGGGTGCGCAGCTACACCATCGCCGGCCAGACGACGATCTTCGTCGACCTGAAGCAGTCCACGCCGCCGGCTAAAGTGCCGGACATCTGGTACCAGGTGCGCAAGAACATCGGCGACATCCGCGGCACGCTGCCGCAGGGCGTCGTGGGTCCGTTCTTCAACGACGACTTCGGCAGCACGTTCGGCATCATCTATGCCTTCACCGCCGACGGCTTCAGCTTCCGCGAGCTGCGTGACCACGTGGAAGAAATCCGCTCGCGGCTGCTGCACGTCCCGGACATCTCGGAGATCGAGGTGCTCGGCGCGCAGGACGAGCAGATCTACCTGGAGTTCTCGACCGAGCGCCTGGCTGGACTTCGCCTGGACATGGGTGCCGTCCTCGCCACGCTGCAGGCACAGAACGTCGTGCGCCCGGCGGGCACGATCCAGGGCGAGCGGGAGCGCGTCTTCCTGCGCGTCACTGGCTCGTTCGATTCCGCGGCTGATATCGAGGCGGTCAATCTGGTCGTCGGCGGGCGCATCTTCCGGCTGGGCGACATCGCCACCGTGCGCCGTGACTCCATCGATCCACCGCAGCCCATGTTCCGCGTCAACGGGCAGCCGGCGATCGGGCTCGCCATCGCGATGCGGGATGCCGGCGACATCCTGGCCCTGGGCGAGAACATCCGCAGCGAGATGGCCGACATAAAGTCCAACCTGCCGGTCGGCATCGAACCGACGCTGGTGGCCGACCAGGCGGTCACCGTGGACACCGCGATCAACGAGTTCCTGACCTCGCTCTGGCAGGCGATCGTGATCATTCTCGCCTGCAGCTTCATCAGCCTCGGCATGCGCCCCGGAACCGTGGTCGCGCTGGCGATCCCGTTGACGCTGGCGATCGTATTCGCAGTCATGGACGTGGCGAACATCGACCTGCACCGCATCTCGCTGGGCGCGCTGATCATCGCGCTGGGCCTGCTGGTCGACGACGCCATGACGACGGTCGACGCGATGCTGCGGCGCCTGGGCGCCGGCGACACGAAGGACCAGGCCGCCACCTTCGCCTACCGCACGCTGGCCGCGCCGATGCTGATCGGCACGCTGGTCACGATCGCGAGCTTCGTGCCCATCGGTTTCGCCAAGAGCTCGGCGGGCGAGTACACGTTCTCGATCTTCTCCGTGGTCGGCATCTCGCTGATCGTCTCGTGGCTGGTGGCCGTGATCTTCGCCCCGCTGCTGGGCAAGGTCATCCTCAAGCCGCCGAAGGTCGCGGCGGATCCCAAGCCGAGCCGGATCGAGCAGGCCTACGGCAGCTTGCTGAAAGGCGCGATCGGCAAGCCATGGCTGACGATCGGCGTCACGCTCGGGGCGTTCGCGGTGGCGCTGTTCCTGCTGCGCTTCGTGCCGCAGCAGTTCTTCCCGGCCTCCGACCGGCCCGAACTGACGATGGATATGACGCTGCCGCAGAGCGCGTCGATCCATGCGACGCAGGCGCACGTCGAGCGCATGGAGGCGCTGCTCAAGGACGACCCCGACATTGATCACTACAGCACCTATGTCGGTCGCGGCGCGATCCGCTTCATCCTGACGCTGAACGTCCAGTTGGCGAACCCGTTCTTCGCCCAGTTCGTCATCGTCGCCAAGGACGTCGAGGCGCGCGCGCGGCTGCACACGAAACTCGAGAAGCTGCTGGCCGAGGAGTTCCCGGACGTCGTCGGCTACGTCTCCCCGCTCGAGCTCGGGCCGCCGGTCGGCTGGCCGCTGCAGTACCGGGTGTCGGGCCCCGATCCGGACGAGGTGCGCCGCATCGCGCAGGAACTGGCCAACGTCGTGGGATCCGAGCCGCGCACGCGGCACGTGAACTTCGACTGGATGGAGCCGGCGCGGCAATTGCGCGTGAACGTCAACCAGGACCAGGCCCGCCAGCTGGGCATCAGCTCGGCAGCCCTGGCCGGCACGCTGAATGCCGCCATCACCGGCACGACGGTGACCCAGATCCGCGACGACATCTACCTGGTCAACGTGGTCGCTCGCGCCACCGACGCCGAGCGCGCCTCCTTCGAGTCGCTCAGCTCGCTGCAGGTAGCCACGCCGAGCGGCCGCATGGTGCCGTTGCGGCAGTTCGCGACTTTCTCGGAAGAACAGGAGCTGCCGCTGATCTGGCGCCGCGACCGCGTTCCCACGCTGACGGTTCGTGCCGACGTCACTCCGGGCGTACTGGCCGACTCGGTGGTCGGCGATCTGGCGCCAAGCATCGAAGAGTTCGCGGCCAAGCTGCCCAGACCGTACCAGGTCGTCACTGGCGGCCTGTACGAGGAAAGTGCTGTCTCGCGCGGCTCGGTGTTTGCGGTCGTGCCGTTGATGATCGCATTGATGCTGATCATCATGATGTTCCAGCTGGTCAGTTTCCGCCGGCTGGCCCTGGTGGTAGGCATCATGCCGCTGGGGCTCATCGGCGTGGTGTTGACGCTGCTGCTGTTCAACCGGCCACTGGGTTTCGTCGCCATCCTCGGTGTGCTCGCCTTGATCGGCATGATCGCCAAGAATGCGGTCATCCTCATCGTGCAGATCGAGACCGACCGGGCCGAAGGCAAGGGCGTGTACGACGCCGTGATCGCGTCGGCATCGTCGCGCATGCGGCCGATGATGCTCGCGGCCATGTCGACCATCCTCGGTCTCCTCCCGATCGCGCCCACGGTGTTCTGGGGCCCGATGGCCTTTGCCATCATGGGCGGGCTGCTGGTGGCGACCATGCTGACGCTCGTGCTGCTGCCCACCCTGTACGTGGCGGTGTTCGGCAACGACCAGGCGGCGGCGCCCTCCCCGATCACCCAACCCGCCTGACGGTTCATGGAGCCGCGCCGTTGACACAGGATCAGGCAAACACCGCGAGTATCGAGCCGCCCACAGCACGCGCAAGCAGGTCCAGCAGGCGCGACGTGCTGGATCTGTACCTCGAGGACACGAGGCAACTGTTCAATTCGATGGATCCCGCGCCGTTCCGGGAGCGCGACCTCGATCCCAATGCCGAGACTTACATTGTCGAATGGGCCCAGGAGGCTCCAGTCCGCCAGTCACTGAGCCTGGTCCTGCACCTGGGCAATCGTTCCACGACCGAGGCCGATGCGGCGATCGTGCGGGAGTCAGTGCGTGAATATTTCCGGCGACGCGCACTCGCCAGCCGGCGACAGTTGCAGCGACTTTTTCAGGTGGGTCGTTACAGCCTGTTGATCGCGCTGGTATTCCTGACCCTGGTGATCGTCATCGGCGAATCACTCGCCAGCCTGATCAGCAACGAACGCTATGCCTCGTTGATCGAGGACAGTTTGGTCATCGGGTCATGGGTCGCGCTGTGGCGACCGCTCGAGATCTTCCTCTACGACTGGTGGCCGATCCGCGCCGAGGCGATGCTGTTCGACCGGCTGAGCCAGATGGACGTGCGCACGCGCAACGCAACGGTGGCCGAATGCGGCAAGGTCGAAGGAACTCCGTCGTGAACAGCGATCCGTCATTCACGTCGACGGCCCGGCCGGAATCGCTGCTCGCTACCGCACTGTGGCGCGGCATGGCATTTTTTCTGCTGTGGATGCTGCTGATGCCGAGCCTGAAGCGGGGCGATCTCGTCGTTGGGGTGCTCGCCAGCGTCGGTGCCACCTGGGTCAGCCTGCGCCTGCTGCCACCCTCCTCCGGGTGCCTGCGCTTCGGCCGGCTGCTCGCGCTTCTGCCGCACTTCGTGTGGGAGTCGGTGCTGGCGGGGGTCGACGTGGCCCGCCGGGCGCTCCTCCCGGGCCTACCGCTGCGACCTGGTTTCGTCACTTGCCCGCTGGGCTTCCCGCCGGGGTTTGCGCGCAACACCTTTGCGACGATCACCACTCTCCTGCCGGGCTCGGTGGCTGCAGGCGAGGTCGACGGTGTGATGGTCTACCACTGCATCGACACCAGCTCGCCGGTGGTGGAGCAACTCTGGAAGGAGGAACGGCTGCTGGCCAGGGCGCTGGTCGCCGGGCGACACCATGGCTGAATTCCTGGTCGGTGCGGCCGCCTTCATCCTAGGCATGGTCGCGTTGGGGCTGGTGCGCCTCCTGCGCGGACCGGGAGACGCCGACCGGATCATGTCTGCGCAGTTGCTCGGCACGGGTGGTATCGCGGCGGTGCTGCTGCTGGGTACGGCGACCGGAGAACGCGCGACGCTGGACGTTGCCTTGACGTTGGCGCTGCTGGCGGCGTTCGCCGCCTTCGCTTTCGTGAAGGCGAAGCTCGCGCAGACACCCGGCGAGTCCCGGGCGGCAGACAGCCAATGAAACTCTTCCTCGACCTGTGGACGGTGGTCGCCGTCGTCGCCGGTGCGTTTTTCTTTTTCGCCGGCACCGTGGGGCTGCTGCGATTCCCGGATTCGCTGACGCGCCTGCACGCACTGAGCAAGGCCGACAATCTGGGTCTCGGCCTCGTGGTGCTGGGCCTGCTGCCGCAGGTGGACAGCGTGTCCGCCGGGCTCAAGCTGGTCGGCATCTGGCTGCTCGTGCTCTTGTCCGGGGCGACCGCCGCACAGTGGATCGCACGCACCTTCCGGCAGAGCGGTACGGACCCATGATCGAGATCCTGAACTTCGGCTTGGCAGCGCTGATCCTGGGCTTGGCGGTGTGGGCCGTCGTCGCGCGCGAGGCCCCCGCTGCGGTCGTCGGGTTCATCGTCTACGGCTTGCTGCTGACGCTGGTCTGGTTGCAGTTGCAGGGCATCGACGTGGCGCTGACCGAAGCGGCCATCGGCGGCGGACTCACCGGCGTCCTGCTGATCAATGCCGCCGTGAGGCTGCGCAGCACTGAATCGACAGCCCGCGCGCAGCGCCCCAGCGCGTCGACACGCTGGCTTGCCGCGGCCCTGTCCGCCACCGTCACGGGGGCGCTCGCGATCTGTGTGCTCGCTTTGCCCGAGCCTGCGCCTACGCTGGCACCGGAAGTGCTCGCCAACATCGCCGTCACCGAGGTCGGCAACCCGATCACCGCGGTGCTGCTCGCGTTTCGTGCCATGGACACCCTGCTCGAGGCGATCGTGCTGCTGTTCGCGCTGATCGGGGTCTGGTCGCTGGCGCCCGACCGCGCCTGGGGTGGGCGCCCGGGCCTGCTGCAGCAGGCCGATCCGAACGGCATGCTGGACTATGTGGCGCGCGTGCTGCCGCCGATCGGCATCGTTGCCGGCATCTACATCTTCTGGATCGGCGCCGACTATCCGGGCGGTAAATTCCAGGGCGCCACCCTGCTGGCCGCGATGTGGCTGCTGGTCATGATGGCGGGCCTGGCCGATGCACCACCGATCAGCCGCAGCTGGCTGCGCTGGCTGCTGGTGGCGGGGCCGCTGGCATTCATCGCCGTCGGTGTGGTCGGTGCGGTAACCGCGGGCGCGTTTCTCTCCTACCCGCACGGCTTTGCCAAGACGCTGATTCTGGTCATCGAATTCGCGCTGATGCCCACGCTCACGCTGATCCTGGGCCTGATACTGCTGGGCGCTCCACTGCGCGGCGAGGCAGCGTGACCGCCGGCACGCTGTTCGGCTTGTGTGCCGCCGCGTTGATCGGCCTGGGCCTGTTTGGCCTGATCGTCAATCCGCACCCGCTGCGCAAGATCCTTTCCTTCAACGTCTTCGGCAGCGGAGTGTTCCTGCTCTTCGGTGCCATCGCGCACCGCGGTGCCGCAGCCGGCATGGGCGGCGACCCGGTGCCGCAGGCCTTGCTGATCACCGGAATCGTGGTTGCGTTCTCAGCCACGGCGCTGGCCGTCGCACTGCTGTTGCGACTGTTCGACCAGACCGGCTCGGTCACGCTCTCGAGTGACGTTGCAGCCAAGGCCGGGAACGACACCGGTGCACATTGAGTCGCGCATGACGGGTCGGCTCGAGCCATGCTGACGACGCCCGGCGGTTGGCTGCTGCTGCTTGCGGTGCTGGCACCGTTCGTCGGCGTGCTCGCCGGACTTGCGCTGGGCGGACGCAATGCGCAGCGCGTGGCAACGCTCACCTTGCCGATCGGTCTCGCCGTTGCAGCCGGCATCGCGTGGACGCTGGTGCAATCCGGCGACACGGTGGTCTACCTGCTCGGCGGCTGGGCGCCACCGCTGGGCATTGCGCTGCGTGCCGACGGCCTGTCGGCGGTGATGCTGCTCGCGGTGGCGGTGGTCATCTGCGGCATCGGCGTCTACGCACGGGCCGACTTCGGCAGCGCCGCCGGCGAGTCGGAAAAGCGCGCACCCTTCGTCTTCTGGTTGCTGCTGCTTGCCGTGTGGGGATCGCTCAACCTGGTGTTCGTCAGCGGCGACCTGTTCACGCTGTACGTCGCGCTCGAACTGCTGACCTTCTCGGGCGTGCCGCTGGTCTGCCTCGATGGTCGCGGCGAGACACTGCGTGCGGCGTTGCGCTACCTGCTGTTCGCGCTCGCCGGCTCGTTGTTGTACCTGCTCGGCGCCGTGCTGCTGTACGGCGGCTACGGGACGCTGGACATCGCGCTGCTGGCCGGGCGCGTCCACCCCGAACCCATCGCCTGGGCCGCCGCCGCGCTGATGACGGTGGGCCTGCTCGCCAAGACGGCCCTGTTCCCGCTGCACATCTGGCTGCCGCCCGCGCATGCCGGCGCGCCGGCTGCCGCAAGCGCCGTGCTGTCGGCGCTGGTGGTCAAGGGCTCGTGGTTCCTGGTCGTGCGCCTGTGGTTCGACGTCATGCCCGGCGTGGTGACGCTGCCTTCCGC
>JAABQQ010000231.1 GCA_011391405.1 Gammaproteobacteria bacterium | reverse complement strand
TGCCGCGTCCCTGCCGCTCGAACAGCGGCTCGCCGAACACGACGCGCAGCCGTCCCAGCGCGTGGCTGACGGCCGGCTGCGACAGGTTCAGCTGACGGCATGCGGCCGTGATGCTGCCGGCGGTGAACACCGCATCGAACACCACGAGCAGGTTCAGGTCGATCCGCGATAGATGCATGGTATAAAAGAGTATTCATGAAAACATTGCACAAGGGAAATGTCACGGTGCACCTACACTGGTCGCCGGACCCACCCTGGAGCAGCCCTCATGGATTTTGAATACAGCCCCCGCACGCGCGAACTGATGCGCCGCGTTGACGACTTCATGCAGGCGCACATCTTCCCCGCCGAAGCGGAATACGAGGAATTCGTGCAGGACCCGGCGCAGCGCTGGATCGTCCCGCCCATGGTCGAAGGGCTCAAGGCCAAGGCGCGCGACGCCGGACTCTGGAACCTGTTCCTGCCGCACGAATACGAGCCGTGGAGCCCGGGCCTGACCAACCTCGAATATGCGCCGCTCGCGGAACTGCTGGGACGCGTGGACTGGGCCTCGACGGTCTTCAATTGCAACGCGCCGGACACCGGCAACATGGAAGTCCTGGCGCGCTACGGCAACGCAGACCAGCAGGCGCAGTGGCTCACTCCCTTGCTGGAGGGACGCATCCGTTCGGCGTTCCTGATGACCGAACCTGCGGTGGCTTCGTCCGACGCGACCAACATCGAATGCTCGATCGTCCGCGACGGCGACGACTACGTCGTTACCGGTCGTAAATGGTGGTCGAGCAACATCTATCATCCCGAGTGCGAAGTCCTGATCGTCATGGGCAAGACACGCTTCGATGGTCCGAAGCACTCGCAGCAGTCCATGATCCTGGTGCCGATGCATTCGCCGGGCGTGCGCCTCGTCCGCCCGCTGAAAGTGTTCGGAGAAGTGCACTCTCCGAGCGGGCACGGCGAGGTCGTGCTCGAGGGAGTGCGCGTGCCGGCCTCGAACCTGCTGGTGGGCGAAGGCCGTGGCTTCGAGATCGCGCAGGGCCGGCTCGGCCCCGGCCGCGTCCATCACTGCATGCGGCTCATCGGTGCGGCGCAGCGGGCGCTCGAGCTGATGTGCCGGCGCGCGGACTCCCGCGTGGCGTTCGGCCGCAGGCTGAGCGAACAGGGCAGCGTGCGCGAAGCGATTGCACGTTCACGTTGCGACATCGAGCAAGCCCGTCTGCTGACGCTGGCCGCGGCGGACAAAATGGATCGTGAAGGCAACCGCGGCGCGGCGGACCTCATCTCGATGATCAAGATCGTCGCGCCACGCATGTGCCAGGACGTCTGCGACCGCGCGATGCAGGCGCACGGCGCCATGGGCCTGTGCCAGGACACCCCGATTCCAGCGGCGTTCGGCTATGGCCGGTACGTGCGGCTGGCCGACGGCCCCGACGAGGTACACATGTCCCAGCTGGCCAAGTGGACGATCGCCAAGGCGCTCAAAGGCAGCATCTCAGGCTGAGGCCGACGACAGGAAAGGCGGCATAATGCGGCGCTTCGCAGCGTCGCCGTCGGCGGCGCGCGCCTGCACAGGTTTCTGCATGTCACCGACCGGCCGTCACGACGCCCACGTTCACGTTTTCGACACCAGCAATCCTGTCGCCGAGCGCCGCACGCGCCAGGTGATGTGGCTCACGCTCGTGATGATGGTCATCGAGATCGCCGCCGGCACGGTGCTTGGTTCGATGGCGTTGCTGGCCGATGGCTGGCACATGAGTTCGCACGCCCTGGCGCTCGGTGTCTCGGCGGGCGCGTATTACCTGGCACGACGCCATGCGCACGACCCGCGCTTTGCGTTCGGTACCTGGAAGATCGAGGTGCTTGGCGGCTACACCAGCGCCGTGTTCCTGGTCGGCGTAGCCGCGTACATGGGGATCGAGTCGGTGACACGGCTCCTCAACCCGGCCCCCATCCGTTTCGACGAGGCCATTCCGGTCGCCATTCTCGGTCTCGCGGTCAACGTGCTGTCGGCCTGGCTGCTGTCGACCGGGCACGATTCCGGTCATCCGCATCACGGGCACGATCATCATGGGCACTATCACGGCAATGATGGTCATGCGCAGCATCACGACCTGAACCTGCGCTCGGCGTACCTCCACGTCGTGGCGGATGCCGCCACGTCTGTGCTGGCGATCATCGCACTGGCCGGCGGCAAGTACTTCGGTGCGCCCTGGCTCGACCCGGTGATGGGGATCGTCGGCACCGTGCTGGTAGGACGCTGGGCGGTCGGATTGCTGCGCGACACAGGTCGCGTGCTGCTCGATGCCGAAATGGATTCGCCGGTCGTGCAGGAAGTGCGCGAGGTCATCGCCGCACTGCCCGGCACGCCGCAATTGCGCGACCTGCACGTGTGGCGGGTGGGGCGGGGGAAGTACGCCTGCATCGTGCACCTGGCCCATGCGCAGGAGATGCATGCCGCCGAAGTGCGTTCGGCACTGGCGGTGCATGAGGAACTCGTGCATGTCACGGTCGAATTCGAGCGCTGACGCCGCTGCTTCCGCTGCGTTTGCGCCGAGTCGACCTCAGCGAGCCGTCCGCGCCTCGATCCAGCGGTCGACGCGGGCCTCAAGCAGGTCGAGCGGCATCGGCCCGGCGCCCAGGACGAGGTCGTGGAATTCGCGCAGGTCGAATTTCGTCCCGAGCTGCTTTGCTGCCCGCTGGCGGAGTTCGATGATCTTCAATTCGCCGATCTTGTAGGCGAGCGCCTGGCCGGGCCAGGCGATGTACCGGTCGACTTCGAACTCGATTTCCGCCGGGGCGAGCGCACTGTTTTCCTGCAGGCAGGCCATCGCGCGGTCGCGGGACCAGCCCATCACGTGCATCCCCGTGTCGACCACGAGCCGGCACGCGCGCCAGATTTCAAGCGAGAGCCGGCCGAACTGTTCGTACGGGTCGCGGTAGATACCCATCTCTTCGCCCAGGTACTCGGAATAGAGTCCCCAGCCTTCGACGTGGGCGGTCACGTCGTCGGCGCGCCGGAACTCCGGCAGGTCCGTGAGTTCCTGGCTCAGCGAAATCTGGTGGTGGTGTCCCGGCACGCCTTCGTGCAGTACCCAGGCTGCAATGCCGAAGGTCGGCATCTTTTCTGCCATCCATGGCTTGTAGACGACCATGCCCGCGACGCCTTGCTCCGGCGAGCCGGACAGATAGCCGTTGGCGCTGCTCTCGAGGCCGGCCGGCATCGGCAGTACGCCATACGACAGGCGCGGCAGCTTGCCGAAGTACTTCGGCATCGCAAAATCTGCACGCTTCGCGACTTCGCTGCACTTCTCGCCGTACTCCGCGGCGCCCACGTAGAACCGGGGGTCCTTGCGCACCGACGCGAGAAACTCCTGGAACGTGCCCTTGAAGCCCGTCTGCGCGATGGCCTGGTCCATGCGTGCCCGGATGCGCCTCACCTCGCTTTCCCCGAGCGCGTGAATCTCGGTCGGTGTCTTGGCCGTCGAAGTGTGCCGACGCGCGAGGTACGCGTAGTACTCCTGGCCTTGCGGCACGCTGCCGATGCCGATGTCCTTGCGCGCCGCGGGCAGGTAGTCGTGCTCCAGGAACTGCAGCAACGACTGCTGGGCAGGCCGCACCTTGGTATGCAGCACGTTGCGGGCCTGCGCCTCTAGTGCCGCGTGCCGATCCGCGGGAAACGACTGCGACACGTTGCGGAACGGGGCGAGCAGCGGCGTCTTGTCGTCCGCCTGGGCCAGCTGGCCACGCACGTCGGCGATGGCGCGCTCGACCGTGCGTGACGGTTGCGTCATGCCCGTGCGGATACCGCGTCGCATGTTCTCGATCTCGCGAGCGTAGTAGGCGGGCAGTGCCTCGAGCCGCGCGATCCAGGCGTCCGCTGCCGCTTCGTCGTCGAGCGGCGTGTTGAGCGCGGCGTAGTCCGCCGTCGTGTAAAAGCCGTCGCCGCTGATGAAAGGCATGCGCTCTTCATCGAAGGCGAAGCCATCGAGCGCGAGGTCGACGCGGTCGACGAGCAGTGCGTGGTTGAGTTCGTCGTCACCAGCGAGGTCTGCGGCGGGGATGGCCCGCAACCGACGCTGGAAGTCTCGGTACGCGGCATTGCGTGCTGCAATGGCCGGCGGCGAATTGTCCGGCCAGATGCGCGCGGCTTCCTTGTCGCCGCGCTGGGCCGCACGAACCGGATCCTGCGCGCGGTTGAATGCGTCGAAATCCGTGACGATCGCAGCGATGCTGTCGGCACCGGTGGCGAGACTGGCCGCGTGGGCAGGCTGGAAAGGCACCAGTAACCCCGCGATGGTTGCGAACAGGATCTTGTGCATGCGTCCTCCGGGAACCGGTGAGCGTCAGCCCGCTGCGGCCGTGCGCGGCGTGGTGCTGGATTCGTCGTCGTCTGCGTCCTCGCCAAGGAAACCGCCGCTCTGATGAGCCCACAGGCGCGCGTACAGCCCGCCGTGTTCCAGCAGCGCACGGTGATCGCCTGCTTCGACGATGCGACCCCTGTCCATGACGACGAGACGGTCCATCGCCGCGATGGTGGACAGGCGATGGGCGATGGCCACGACGGTCTTGCCTTCCATGAGCCGGTAGAGGCTCTGCTGGATCGCATTCTCGACTTCACTGTCGAGCGCACTGGTCGCCTCGTCGAGCAGCAGGATCGGCGCATCTTTCAGCATGACGCGCGCAATTGCGATGCGCTGGCGCTGGCCGCCGCTCAGCTTCACGCCGCGCTCGCCGACGTGCGCGTCGTAACCGCGCCGGCCCTTGACGTCGGACAGGCTCTCGATGAATTCGTGCGCCTCGGCGCGTCTGGCGGCCGCGATCATCGTGTCGTCTCCGGCATCGGGCCGTCCGTAGACGATGTTGTCGCGCACCGAACGGTGCAGCAGCGAGGTGTCCTGGGTGACCATCCCGATCTGCGCGCGCAGGCTGTCCTGGGTCACGTGCGAAATGTTCTGCCCGTCGATCAGGATCGCGCCCTGCTCGACGTCGTAGAAGCGCAGCAGCAGGTTGACGATCGTGCTCTTGCCGGCGCCGGACCGCCCGACCAGGCCGATCTTCTCGCCCGGCCGGATGTGCAGGCACAGGTCGTCCACGACGGCGCGCTTGCCGCCGTAGGCAAACGTGACGTGCTCGAAGGTGATCTCGCCGCGTGTGACGCGAAGTGGCTTTGCATCCGGCGCGTCGACCACGGTGTGCGCGCGAGACAAGGTGCGCATGCCGTCCTCGACCGTGCCGACGTGTTCGAACAGCGAGGCGACTTCCCACATGATCCAGTGCGCGAGTCCGTTCAGGCGCAGCGCCATGGCGCTCGCGGCGGCAACGGCGCCCACACCCACTTCGCCCTGCACCCACAGCCACAGGGCCACCCCGGCGGTGGCGGCGATCAACACCATGCTGAGCACGTGGTTGGTGATCTCGAACCCGCTCACCAGGCGGCCCTGCGCGTAGGCAGTCTGCATGAACTCCTGCATCGAAGCGCGCGCGAAGCTGGCTTCGCGGCTCGCATGCGAGAACAGCTTCACCGTCGCGACGTTGGTGTAGGCGTCGGTCACGCGCCCGGTCATCAGGGAGCGTGCGTCCGCCTGGGCCGCGGCGACATTCCCCAGGCGCGGCACGAAGTAGACCAGGGCCACCGAGTACAGCACGAGCCAGCCGACGAATGGCGCGAGCATGCGCAGGTCGAACGTCCCGACGATCGCGAGCATGGTCACGAAGTAGATGACGATGAACGCGAGGATGTCCGTGGCGGTGAGCCATGCGTCGCGCACGGCGAGCGCCGTCTGCATCACCTTGGTCGCGACGCGGCCCGCGAACTCGTCCTGGTAGAAGCTCATGCTCTGGCCGAGCATCAGCCGGTGGAAGTTCCAGCGCAGCCGCATCGGGAAGTTCGCGAACAACACCTGGTACTTGAGCAGGGCGAACAATCCGACGACCAGTGGGCTGACGGCCAGGACCCCGATCAACAGCAGGAAGTTCTGACGCTGCGTGGCCCAGAGTCGGGAAGGTTCAACATTTGCCAGCCAGTCGACGAGCTGCCCGAGCATCGCGAACAGCATGGCCTCGAACGCGCCGATGACGGCGGTGCAAAGCGTCATCAGCAGGATGTACGGTCGCAGGCCGGCGGAGGACTGCCACAGAAAGGCAAAAAACGTGCGCGGCGGGGTAGCCGGCGCGGCGTCGGGATAGGTTTCGACCAGGCGTTCGAAGCGACGGAACACGGCGGGACTCCTCGGCCGCGCAAAATACCACGGGCCTAGCGGCAGTGAGGTCTTGCTAGACTGGCCGCCGGAAAAAGCTGAGAAAAACCGTGGTTTGAGCCGAATGTACGACGCGAATTCCCTGCGATCGATCCTGCTGGTCAAGAACGTCGAGGAGCAGGATCCGGACGGCTCGGTCCTGCCGCTCGCCGAGCGCGAGGCCGCGACGCGCGATGCATTGCGTCGACACCCGGCCGGCGACGGTGATCGTGCCGTCCAGGCGTGGCAGGTGCTGGCAACGCGAGCCGACTCATTGCGGGCGAAGCTGGCGGAGCGTCACCCCGTCGTTACCAGGGCGGTCAGCCTCGAATCACAACTCGCGGGCGTCGGCGGTCTCGTCTTGCTCGCCGCGTTCGGGCTGGGTCTCGCGCTGTCGCTCCTCGACAGCCGCGTGCGGATTGAAATCCTGGCGTTCCCCTTGCTGGGCGTGGTGCTGTGGAACCTGGTCGTCTACGCAGTGCTGGCTGTGTCGTCACTGCGCCGCGAACCCACCCCGTCTGCAGGTTCCACTTCGCTGTTGCCCGGTTGGACCCTGTGGCCTGCGCGTTGGACCCGGCAGCGCGCAACGAAGCTGATCAAGCAGTCTTCTTTCTATCACCGGCCGCTGTCGGCGGCGCTGCGTCGATTCTCCGACGAATGGTGGCCCATCGCCCAGCCGCTGCTCGTATGGCAGGGCAAGCGCCTGTTTCACTTCGGCTCGGCAGTCGTCGCGCTCGGTCTGATCGCCGGCTTTTACCTGCGCGGCATTGCGCTCGAGTACCACGCCGGATGGGAGAGCACGTTCCTTGGGACAGCACAGGTTCACGCGCTGCTCGGGCTGATCTACGGTCCGGCCTCGGTGCTCACGGGCATTGCACTGCCCGCGGATGACACTGCGGTGGCCGCACTACACTGGCGCAACGGTCAGGGCGGCGGTCCGGCGGCGCCGTGGATTCACCTCATGGCCGCGACCGCGATCCTTTATGTCGTCGTGCCTCGCTTGCTGCTGGCACTCGCGGCGACGCTGCGCCTGACGCGTGCCAGTGGACAGCTGGCCGCGCCGGAATCATTGCTGCCCTATGCACGACGCACCCTCGGTGCCAGCGATGCCGCCTTGCCTGCGCAAACGGCGCGGCTGACTTGCTTCGCCTACCAGCCTGCTGCTGCCTCGGAGCAAGGCGTGCAGCGTGTGTTGCGTGCGGCATTCGGCGCGGATACCCGCATCGAATTTGCGCCTGCGGTTGCGTACGGCGACGAAGAACGCTTCAGCGCGTCCGCCAGCGGTGCCGCGAGCGATCTCGAAATCCTGCTCTTCAGCCTCGCCGCGACTCCCGAGGTCGAGAACCACGGGCGGATCCTGCAGCAGGCGCGAGACCGCTGGTTGCGCGCCAAGGCCGGCTCACGCTGGCTCGTCCTCGTCGATGAAGCCCCGTTCCTCGCCCATTTCGGTAGCGATGCCTCGCTTGCGGCCCGGATCGAGCAGCGCCGCTCGGCGTGGCGCGACTTCGTCCACGCGCACGGGTTCGAGGCGTGCACGCTCGACTTCGGATCGATCCCGGCCGGGAGCGAGGTGCCTGAGGCAATCGTCGAGCAGGTGCATCGCAGTTGCCGGCGTGCAGCCGCATGAGCGATTCCGTGACGACTGTCAGCCTGGCCTTGCTGTCGCACACGAACGTCGGCAAGACGACGCTGGCACGCACGCTGCTGCGGCGTGACATTGGCGCCGTCATGGACCGCGCTCACGTCACCGAGGTCGCCGAATCGCACATCCTGATGCGCAGCTCGGCAGGCGATGAACTGGTGCTGTGGGACACGCCCGGGTTCGGCGACAGCGTGCGCTTGCAGCGGCGCCTGGCGGCGAGTAGTCAGCCGATCGGCTGGTTCCTGTCGCAGGTGTGGGACCGCTACATCGATCGCGCATTCTGGTGCAGCCAGCAGGCGATGCGTGCGGCGCGCGAGTCGGCGGACGTCGTGCTGTATGTCGTCAACGCGACCGAAGAGCCGACCACCGCCGGATATGTCGAGCCGGAACTGCACATCCTCGATTGGCTCGGCAAGCCGGCGCTCGTGCTGTTGAATCAAGTCGGCACCCGCCTCGATACCGCGCACGAAGGGCAACTGACTGAAGAGTGGAACGCGGTGCTGCGGCGGCACGATGCGACAGGTACGCGCCGGGTAATGACTTTCGATGCCTTCGCGCGCTGCTGGCTGCAGGAGCACGCGCTGCTCCATGCCATTGCAGGTTGCCTGGACGAACGGCAACGGCCTGCGTTCGAACGGATCGTCGAGGCATGGCGTAGCCGTGACCTCGATGTGCTCCGGCAGAGTGCCGCCGTCATCGCCCGGTGTGTGCACGGCCTGGCGCACGACACGGTGCAACTGCCGGACGCCAGGTTCGCGGATAAAGTGAGCCGCGCGTTGCAGGGCGGTGCGACCGACGCGCTCGGTGTCGAGGAATCTCGTGCCCGCCAGGCCATGCTAGATCGTCTCGACGAGTCCGTGCGCGCATGCACCGCCGAACTCGTCACGCTGCACGGCCTCACGGGCACGGCCAGCGAGGACATCCTGCGACAGGTCACGACGGGGTTCGAGACCCAGCGTGCCCCGGATGCGGACAAGGCAGGTCTGTGGGGTGGCCTCGTCACCGGTGCGCTCGGCGGTCTGGCGGCGGACGTCGCTGCCGGCGGGCTGACGTTCGGAGCGGGCGCGATTCTCGGTGGCATCGCCGGTGCACTCGGGGCGCGCAAGCTCGCGCAGCGTTATAACGAGGAACGCGGGTTGGCAGGCGGCATGGTGCGCTGGTCGGACGAGTTCCTGGCGGCGCGGCTCGGGGCGGCGATCATCCGTTATCTCGCAGTCGCGCATTTCGGTCGCGGTCGTGGCGACTTTGCCGCGAGTGATCCGGCGCCGCGGTGGCAGGCCGTCGTCTCCGCCGCGCTCGCACGGCATGCCGCGGAGCGCGAGACGCTGTGGTTGCAGGTACGACAGGAAAGCGCGTCGAACGCCCACCTCGAAGCGATCATTCTCACTCTGCTTGCCGAGGTGCTGATGCAGCTTTATCCCGAGCCTGCGGCATTCTTTCGCGGCAGGCTGGCGTCGACGGAGCAGGGCGAGTCAGCCGTGGTCTGAGCGGCAGTGCTCCGCGATCATCACGGCGATGCCGGCCATGAGCGCCGGCGGGAAGTCGTGACCCATCCCGGGAATGATCTTGAGTCGCGCACCGTGAATGTTCGCGGCCGTGTCGCGTCCGGCAGCGATGCGCACCAGCGGATCGTCCGCACCGTGGATCACCAGCGTGGGTGCCGTGATTCCATGCAGCATTTCGCGCCGGTCGCCCGAAGCGAGGATCGCCGCGAGCTGACGCGACGTACCGGCCGGATACAGGCCGCGGCGTGCGACCCGCTCGAAGTGCGGGCGCAGCTGCGCGGCGTGTTGCTGAAAGCCCGGGCTGCCGATGACACCGAACACGAACAGCAGGTGATCGACGGCCTGATCGATGGTCGGGTTGCTCGGTGGCCGCTTCAACAATGCGCGTAACGCCCGGGCTTTGCCGAGCGCGATGCCGGGCCGCGGATTGCCCGTCGTGGACATGATCGAGGTCAGGGTGCGGACCCGCTGCGGGCGCGTCGCCGCGAAGACCTGCGAGATCATGCCTCCCATCGAGACGCCGACCACGTGCGCACGCTCGATGCCCGCCGCATCGAGGACGACCTGCGTGTCCGCTGCCATGTCGTCCAGGTTGTAAGGCGCGGTGACTGGCCGGCGCAGCAGCGCTCGCGTCATCGCCCGGGCAATGTCCGGCACGCCGGCATCCACCATGCGTGACGAGCCGCCGCAATCGCGATTGTCGAACGTCACGACCCGGTAGCCTTCGGCTACCAGGGTCTCGACGAAAACGTCGGGCCACATCGCTGCGGGCATGCCGAGGCCCTGGATCAGCAGGATCGCCGGCGCGTCCGGCGCGCCGAACGACTCGTAATCGAACCGGAGCCCGTTGCGTTCCGCGATCGGCATCTTTGGCCGCTTTCTACTTGCCCTTTTCTTCCACGGGGGTGGCCATGGTGCCGAGCAGCTCGACGTCGAACAGCAGCACCTGGTTCGCGAGCGGGCCGTTCGACCCGTACGCGAGTTCCGGCGGGATGACGAGCTGGGCCTTGGTGCCGACCTTCATCAGCTGCAGTGCCTCGGTCCAGCCCGGGATCACGCCCGCGACGGGGAAAGTCGCCGGCTGGCCGCGCTTGTACGAGCTGTCGAACTCGGTGCCATCGACGAGCGTGCCCTTGTAATGCACGGTGACGGTGTCAGTTGCGGCCGGCGTCTTACCGGTGCCCGCCGTAAGGATCTGGTACTGCAGACCGCTGGCCGTCGTCGTCACGCCGGGCTTCGTGGCGTTTGCGGCGAGGTAGGCCTTGCCGCTTGCGGCCGCCTTCTCGCTGGCCACTGCCTGATCTTTCTCGCGCTGCGCGCCGACTTTCTGCTGCAGGGCCGCAAGCGCGGCGCCCATTTCCTCTTCCGAGAGCTTCGCCTTGCCGCCGGTGCGGCCGTCTTCGACGCCCTTCAGCAGGTCCTGCGGGCGCGGCTCGATGGCGACCAGGTCGCGCCCGAGCTGATACCCCAGCGCGTACTGCATGCGCGCGGCTTCGTCCATGGCGGGCTCGGCGGCCAGCACCGACGTGGCGAGTGTGGAGGCGAGGATGAGCGTGGCGCAGGTGGGAATCAGTCGCATGGGCATTGCCTCGGGGCGGGGTGTGAAGCGCGCGATCTTACTGGGGCCGCTTGCGGTTGTCCCCGATTTCGCGCGGTCTTTCCCGGTCGAAACTCCGCGGATGACCTCCCCGGATCCAGCGCACCCTGCCGTCTGGCGGCACGTGCCGAATGCCCTGAGCCTGGCTCGGATCGTGTGCGCGCCGGTTCTCGTGCTGATGGCCGCGGCGGGCGAGCAGTCGATTTACACGTGGGTGCTGGTGCCGGCACTCCTGACCGACGCCGCGGATGGCTGGATCGCCCGCAGTTTCGGACTGCAGTCCAGGCTGGGGGCTCGGCTCGATTCGCTCGGGGATTCGCTCCTCTGGTGCGCGGGCCTGGCCGGGCTGGTCGCGTTTCAACGCGACGTCCTCGCGGCTCATCGCTGGTTGTTCGGCGCGGTGGTCGCAGTCTGGATGCTCGAGAACGTAGTCGCCTGGCTGCGCTATCGGCGACTGTCCAGCTTTCATACCGTGCTGTCGAAGATTGCCGGTGTACTGCTCAGCGTGTACATCGGGATACTGTTCCTGTTCGGTCATTGGAACGGGCTGCTGTGGCTGGCCGCCACGGCCAGCCTCCTGGCGAGCGCCGAAGAGCTCTGGCTGCTCGCCTTGCTGCCACAGTGGCGCGCGGACGTAAAAGGAGTCTGGTGGCTGCGTCCGGTGCGGATTCCACGGAGATCGCGCCGGTGGCCAACGTCCTAGGCTGGCCCGACAGACGGAACATCCATGAAGACAATCATCGAGCCCTTTCGCATCAAGACCGTCGAGCCGATCCGGCTCACGACACGGGACGAACGCGTCGAGTTGCTGCGCCGTGCGCACTGGAACCTGTTCGCGATCCATTCGGACGACGTGATCATCGACCTGCTGACCGATTCAGGCACCAGCGCCATGAGTGCCGAGCAGTGGGCCGCGGTCATGCGCGGGGACGAGTCCTACGCTGGCTCACCGTCCTACTATCGCTTCGAGTCCGCGGTGCGCGAGTTGATGCCGTACCGCCACATCATCCCGACACACCAGGGGCGTGCGGCGGAAGCGATCCTGTTCTCGATCGTCGGCGGTCCGGGCAGGGTCGTGCCATCGAACACGCACTTCGACACGACGCGCGGCAACATCGAGGCGACCGGCGCCGAGGCCGTGGACTTTGTCATCGCCGAAGCCCATGACCCGTCCAACCGGCACCCGTTCAAGGGCAACATGGACGTTGCCCGGCTCGAAGACCTGCTCGCCGGGTCCGCGGATCGTGTGCCGCTCGTGATGCTGACACTCACCAACAATGCAGGCGGCGGCCAGCCCGTCAGCCTGGAAAACGTTCGGGCCGTGGCCGAGGTGGCGCACCGCCATGGCAAGCCGCTCTTCATCGACGCCTGCCGCTTCGCCGAGAACGCGTGGTTCATCAAGTGCCGGGAGCCGGGCCAGGCGGCACGGCCGGTCACCGACATCGTGCGTGACGTGTTCGCCGCCGCGGACGGCATGACCATGAGCGCCAAGAAGGACGCGTTCGCCAACATCGGCGGCTGGCTCGCCGTCAATGACGACGCGCTCGCGGTGGCGGCACGCAACCGGCTCATCCTGACCGAGGGGTTTCCCACCTATGGCGGCCTGGCCGGCCGCGACCTCGACGCGATCGCCGTCGGGCTGCGCGAGATCGTCGACGAGCAGTACCTGCGCTATCGCGTGCGCACCAACGAATACATTGGCGAGAAGCTCATGGCGCTCGGTGTCCCGATCATCCAGCCGGTCGGCGGGCACGCGGTGTTCGTCGACGCGAAGCAGTTCCTGCCGCACATCCCGCCGCTGCAGTATCCGGGCCAGGCGCTGGCCGTCGCGCTGTACGAGCGAGGCGGCATCCGGGCCTGCGAGATCGGCACCGTGATGTTCGGACTCAAGCCCGATGGGACCGAGGCGCCGGCCGAGGCGGAGCTGGTGCGCCTGGCGATGCCACGCCGGGTGTACACGCAGTCGCATGCCGACTACGTCGTGGAGGTATTCGAGGAGATCGTGGCGCAGCGCAAGCAGCTGCGCGGATTCCGGATCGAGCGGCAGCCGACGCAGCTGCGCCACTTCACGGCGCAGTTCGCTCCGCTCTGAAGCAGTAGCGGATTCCACGTTGGCAGCAAGGGGCCTCGCGGTTTAGTCTAAAAGGCCACGGTTCACAGCCATTTCTTCCCTGCCAGCAGACCATCATGGACCCTAAGAAGCCGATTTCCACCCGCAGCAAGTCCCGCGCCGATGCGTCCCGCCCGAAATCGAGCCGGTCGTCCCGGACAGTTGCGCGCACCGCCGCCAAGGGCGACATCGCGCCGCGACTGACCGCGGAGGGCATCGAGCGATTCTCAGTCAGCGAGGCCGTCGATGCGGCACACGAGTCGAAGGCGTTTGCCGTCGGCGACATCATGCGACGTGCGTTGCAGGAGGGTCCGGCCTCGGCCAGCGAGTCGCTGGAGGCGATTCTGGACGGAGCTTCTCCGGACGACGTCGATGCGCTGCGCAAGCTGTTGCTTCGTCACGGCGACGAAGCGCGCGCACTGCGTCGTGCAACCGACGACTCGGAGCTCTCCGAGGGGTGGCGTGACGGCGGCTACCCGTACCGCAACCTGATGTCGCGCAAGACGTATGAGCAGCACAAGTACCGCCTGCAGGTCGAGTTGCTGAAACTGCAGGCGTGGGTCAAGGACACCGGCGCCAGGGTCGTAATCCTGTTCGAGGGACGCGATGCAGCGGGCAAGGGCGGCACGATCAAGCGCTTCATGGAGCACTTGAACCCTCGCGGCGCCCGCGTCGTCGCGTTGGAGAAGCCGAGTGAAGTCGAACGCGGGCAGTGGTATTTCCAGCGCTACGTCTCCCAGCTGCCGACCGCCGGCGAAATCGTCCTGTTCGACCGCTCCTGGTACAACCGGGCGGGCGTCGAGCGGGTCATGGGGTTCTGCAACGACGCCGAGTACGCCGAGTTCATGCGGCAATGCCCGGAGTTCGAGCGCAACCTGGTGCGCAGTGGCATCCACGTCATCAAGTTCTGGTTTTCGGTCAGCCGGAAGGAGCAGCGCCGTCGTTTCAAGGAGCGCAAGTCGCACCCGCTCAAGCACTGGAAGCTCAGCCCGATCGACCTGGCCTCGCTCGACAAGTGGGAGGAGTACACAACGGCCAAGGAATCGATGTTCTTCTACACCGATACCGCCGATTCGCCGTGGACCGTGCTCAAGTCGGATTGCAAGAAGCGCGCGCGGCTGAACTCGATGCGCTACATCCTGCACCGGCTGCCGTATACGAACAAGGACAGCGACCTGATCGGGCCGATCGACCCGTTGCTGGTCGGGCGTGCCAACGTGGTGTACGAGCGCGGCGAGCGGCACGCGATCGCGATGGTCTGAATAAGGTGCCGGTGTTACGGTTTCGGTTCGCGCTCACGGTGAGCGCGAACCGAAACCGTAACACCGGCACCTTATTTACTTGCCCGACAGGAACCTGTCGCACGCCGCGGCCGCGCCGCGACCCTCGTTGATCGCCCACACGACCAGCGACTGGCCGCGCCGGCAATCGCCCGCGGAGAAGACGCCCTTCACGCTCGTCGCGTAGCGGCCATACTCGGCCTGGACGTTGCTGCGCGCGTCGCACGCGACGCCGATGTCCTTCAGCAGCGACTGCTCGGGACCGAGGAAACCCATCGCGAGCAGCACGAGCTGCGCCGGCCGCACTTGCTCCGTGCCCGGCACTTCGACCGGCACCACCACGCCCTTCTCGTTGCGCTGCCACTTCACTTCGACGGTCACGATCGACTCGAGGTTGCCGCTGGCGCCGCCCACGAATTTCCTGACCGTCGTCAGGTACACGCGCGGATCGTCGCCATGCCTGGCCGCGGCCTCTTCCTGGCCATAGTCCATCTTGTAGACCTTGGGCCACTCCGGCCATGGGTTGTCGCCCGCGCGCTCGACCGGCGACCGCGCCATGATCTCGATCTGCGTGACGCTCCTGCAGCCCTGGCGCAGCGCCGTGCCGACACAGTCGGTGCCAGTGTCGCCGCCGCCGATGACGATGACGTCCTTGCCGCGCGCATGGATCGGACTGTGATCGGCGCCGCCATTGAGCAGCGCGCGCGTGCTCGCCGTGAGGTACTCCATCGCAAAGTGCACGCCACGCAGGTCGCGGCCTGCGACGGGCAGGTCACGCGGCTGCGTCGCTCCCGTGCAGATGACCGTCGCGTCGAAATCGCGCAGCAGCAGCTGCGCCTCGACGTTCTCGCCGACGTTCGCGTTGCAGAGCAACTTGATGCCTTCGGCCTCGAGCAACCGGATGCGACGCTCGACGACTGCCTTCTTGTCGAGCTTCATGTTCGGGATGCCGTACATCAGCAGTCCGCCCGGACGGTCTTCGCGCTCCAGCACGGTGACCAGATGGCCAGAGCGATTCAGCTGCTGTGCGGCTGCGAGCCCGGCCGGGCCCGAGCCGATCACCGCGACCTTCTTGCCTGTGCGCGCGCCCGGCGGTTCCGGCAGCACCCAGCCTTCGTCCCAGCCCCGAGCGATGATCTCGTTCTCGATGTTCTTGATCGTGACCGGGGCTTCGTTGATGCCGAGCACGCACGAGCCTTCGCACGGCGCCGGGCACACTCGGCCGGTGAATTCCGGGAAGTTGTTCGTCATGTGCAGGCGGTCGAGCGCTTCGCGCCACAGCCCGCGGTAGACGAGATCGTTCCACTCGGGAATCACGTTGTTGACCGGACAACCGGCGGCCATGCCGCTGATCAGCTTGCCGGTGTGGCAGAACGGCACGCCGCAGTCCATGCAGCGGGCGCCCTGGTGGCGGAGACGCTTCTCCTCCAGGTGCGGGTGGAACTCGTTCCAGTCGCCGATACGCTCGAGTGGCGCGCGGTCGACAGGAAGTTCACGCAGGTAGTCGATGAATCCGGTTGGCTTGCCCATCGTCGTCTTCCGCTCAGTTGCCGCCGACGCGCGCGAGGTCGCGGGCGTTCTGCTCGAAGGCCACCATGATCGCCTCGTCGCCGACGAGTCCTTGTTCCTCGGCGCGTGCGATGGCTGCCAGCATGCGCTGGTAATCCTTCGGGATGACCTTCACGAATTTCGGCACCATGCCGGCCCAGTCGTCGAGCACGAGCCGCGCGCGGTCGCTCGACGTGTGGTCCAGGTGACGCTCGATCATGCGCCGCACGTCGGTGATCTCTGTTTCGTCGGTCAGCTGTTCGACATTGACCATCTGCGAGTTAACGTGCGCACCGAATGTGCCGTGCTCGTCGAGTACGTAGGCGATACCGCCCGACATGCCGGCGCCGAAGTTGCGCCCCGTGGCGCCGAGCACGACCACGCGGCCGCCCGTCATGTACTCGCAGCCGTGATCGCCGACGCCTTCGACGACGGCATCGGCACCGCTGTTGCGCACGCAGAAGCGTTCGCCCGCCATGCCGCGGATGTAGGCCTCGCCACTGGTGGCGCCGTACAACGCCACGTTGCCGACGATGATGTTGTCCTCGGCCGGGAACCTCGAGCCGGTCGGCGGGAACACCGCGATCTTGCCGCCCGAGAGACCCTTGCCGACGTAGTCGTTCGCATCACCCTCGAGCGACAGGCTCATGCCCCGCGGGATGAACGCGCCGAAGCTCTGGCCGGCGGAGCCGCGGAAGTGCAGGCGGATCGTGTCCCCCGGCAAGCCCTTTGCGCCGTGCCGCCGCGTGATCTCGCTGCCGACGATGGTGCCGGTCACGCGGTTGACGTTGCGGATCGGCAGCTCGGCGACAACGTCCTCGCTGCGCTCGATCGCAGGCCGGCACATGTCCATCAGCACGGTCATGTCGAGCGAGCGCTCGATGCCGTGGTCCTGCTCGTCCTGCTGGAACCGGCCCCAGTCCGGGTCGACTTCGGGCGAGTAGAGGAGGGTCGAGAGGTCGATGCCCTTCGCCTTCCAGTGCTGCACGGCCCTGCGCGCCTCGAGCTTGTCGACGCGGCCGACCATTTCCTCGAGCGTGCGGAAACCGAGCTGCGCCATGATCTCGCGCAGTTCCTGCGCGATGAACTGCATGAAGTTGACGACGTGCTCAGGCTTGCCCTTGAACTTCTCACGCAGCCGCGGATCCTGCGTCGCGACACCCGTGGGGCAGGTGTTCAGGTGGCAGACGCGCATCATGATGCAACCCGTGGCCACGAGCGGCGCGGTGGCGAAGCCGAATTCCTCAGCTCCCAGCAGCGCCGCGATCGCGACGTCGCGTCCGGTCTTCAGCTGACCGTCGGTCTCGACCGCGATGCGGCTGCGCAGGTTGTTGAGCACCAGCGTCTGGTGCGCCTCGGCGAGGCCAAGTTCCCATGGCAGGCCCGCATGCGTGATCGACGTCTGCGGGGAGGCGCCGGTGCCGCCGTCGTAGCCGCTGATCAGCACGACGTCCGCGTGCGCTTTCGCTACGCCGGCCGCGATCGTGCCCACGCCGACCTCGGCCACCAGTTTCACGCTGATGCGAGCACGGCGGTTGGCATTCTTGAGGTCGTGGATGAGTTCCGCGAGGTCCTCGATCGAATAGATGTCGTGGTGCGGCGGCGGGGAGATCAGGCCGACGCCCGCGGTCGTGTGACGGGTCTTGGCAATCGACGGGTACACCTTGGTGCCGGGCAACTGTCCGCCCTCGCCGGGCTTGGCGCCCTGCGCCATCTTGATCTGGATTTCCCTGGCGCTGACGAGGTACTCGCTCGTCACGCCGAAGCGACCCGAGGCCACCTGCTTGATGGCCGAGCACTTCGAATCGCCGTTCGGCAGCGGCACGTAGCGCTCCGGATCTTCGCCGCCTTCGCCCGTGTTGCTCTTGCCGCCGATGCGGTTCATCGCGATCGCGAGCGTCTCGTGCGCTTCCTTGCTGATCGAGCCGTACGACATGGCGCCGGTCTTGAAGCGCTGCATCAGGGTCTCGATCGACTCCACTTCGTCGATCGGCACGGCATCCGAAGGCTTGAAGTCGAGCAGGCCACGCAGCGTGCAGAGGTTGGTGGCCTGGTCGTTGACCAGCGACGAGTACGCCTTGAACGTCTCGAAGCTGCCCGTGCGCACCGCCTTCTGCAGGCGATGGATGCTCTCGGGATTGAACAGGTGGTACTCGCCATCGGCGCGCCACTGGTACTGGCCTCCCACCGGCAGCGTGTGGCGATCGGCGGCGGGACGGTCCGGGAATGCAGCGTTGTGCCGCAGCAGGACTTCCTGCGCGATCACGTCCGTGCCGATGCCGCCGACGCGCGATGCGGTCCAGCTGAAGTATTCGTCGATCACGTCCTGGCGCAGGCCGAGCGCCTCGAACACCTGCGCGCCGCGATAACTCTGCAGCGACGAGATACCCATCTTCGAGGCGACCTTGATCACGCCCTTGGACGCGGCTTTGACGAAGTTCCTGCAGGCTGTCCTGTGGTCGATATGGTTCAGCAGGCCTGCGTGGATCATGTGATCGATCGTTTCGAAGGCCAGGTACGGGTTGATCGCGCTCACTCCGTAGCCGATCAGCAACGCGAAGTGATGCACCTCGCGCGCTTCACCTGTCTCGAGCACGAGGCTCGCGCGCGTGCGCAGGCCTTCGCGGATCAGGTAGTGATGCAGGCCCGCCACCGCCATCAGCGCCGGGATCGGCGCGAAATCCTTGTTGACCCCGCGGTCGCTCAGGACGATGACGTTGACTTCCTCTTCCTCGATCAGGCGCCGTGCCATCAGGCGCAGCTCTTCCATCGACTTCACGAGGCCTTTCTCGCCGCGGCTCACGCGGAACAGGATCGGCAGCACGCCAACGCGCAGGCCCGGCAGGTCCATGCGGCGGATACGCGCGAACTCTTCGTTGGTGACGATCGGATACTTGAGCTCGAGGCGGCGGCAATCCGCCGGCTGCGGGTTCAGCAGGTTGCCTTCGGAGCCGAGGCGCGTCTCGGCCGAGGTGACGATCTCTTCGCGGATGCAGTCGATCGGCGGGTTCGTGACCTGCGCGAACAGCTGCTTGAAGTAGTCGTACAGCAGGCGCGGCCTGGCCGAGAGCACGGCCAGCGGCGTGTCGTTGCCCATCGAGCCCACGGCCTCGATGCCGTCGCGCGCCATCGGCGTCAGGATGATGCGCTGGTCCTCGAACGTGTATCCGAAGGCGATCTGCCGCTGCAGCAGTGAATCGGGATCGGGCGGCGGGAGCTCGGGCGGCTGCGGCAGGTCGTCCACGTGGATCTGGTATTCGTCGAGCCACTCGCGGTACGGGCGCGCGGTCGCGAGCGTGCGCTTGATCTCTTCGTCCTCGACGATGCGGCCCTGTGCGGTGTCGACCAGGAACATCTTGCCGGGCTGCAGTCGGCCCTTGCGCACGACGTCTTCCGGCGGCACGTCGAGCACGCCTGCTTCCGACGCCAGGATGACGAGATCGTCCCTGGTGACATAGTAGCGGCCCGGGCGCAGGCCATTGCGGTCAAGCACGGCGCCAATCTGCGTGCCGTCCGTGAACGAGATCGAGGCGGGACCGTCCCACGGTTCCATCAGGCTCGAGTGGTACTGATAGAACGCGCGCTTCTCGTCGTCCATCGACTCGTGGTTCGACCACGGCTCGGGGATCATCATCATCACCGCATGCGGGAGCGAGCGGCCGGACAGATAGAGCAGTTCGAGTGTGTTGTCGAACATGCCGGAGTCGCTGCCGTTCGGATTGATGATCGGCCGGATCTTCCTGATGTCGTCGCCGAACGCCTCGGCCTCGAAGCGGGCCTCGCGCGCGTGCATCCAGTTGGCATTGCCGCGGACCGTATTGATCTCGCCGTTGTGCGCGATGTAGCGGTAGGGGTGCGCGCGGTCCCAGCTCGGGAACGTGTTGGTGCTGAAGCGCGAATGGACCAGCGCCAGCGCCGTTTCCAGCAGCGGATTGTGCAGGTCGGTGAAGTACTGGTCGAGCTGCGTCGTGAGCAGCATGCCCTTGTAGACGATCGTGCGCGCCGAGAGGCTCACGATGTACCAGTACTCGGCGCCCGAGATCGTGGACGTACGGATCTCGTTGTAGGCGCGCTTGCGGATCACGTAAAGCTTGCGCTCGAACGACAGGTCGTCCGCGATATCGGGGCTGCGGGCGATGAAGACCTGCCGCATGAACGGCTCGCAGGAACGCGCGGTCTCGCCGAGCATGCCGTTGTTGGTCGGCACGGTGCGCCAGCCGAGCACGGCCAGGCCTTCGGACTGCACGACCTGCTCGAACTTCTGCTCGACCTGTCGGCGGACGGTCGGGTTGCGCGGCAGGAAGATGATTCCGCTGCCGTATTGCCCTGCCGCGGGCAGCTGGATGCGCGCCTTGCGGCACATTTCCTCGTTGAACGCGTGCGGCATCTGCAGCAGGACGCCGGCGCCGTCGCCCGTGTTGATTTCGCAGCCGCAGGCGCCGCGGTGGTCCAGGTTCTTCAGTACCTGGATCGCCTGCTCCAGCACGCGGTGCGACTTGTGACCCTTGATGTTGACGACGAACCCCTGGCCGCAGGCGTCGTGCTCGTAGCGCGGGTCGTAGAGACCTTGCCTGGGGGGCGGGCCCAACTGCACGGGCTGGTCCTGTTGGACACCGTCGATCGCGTCCGTCGCAGCGGAAATCGGTTGCTGTGCGCTCATCGTCGGCCCTGCCTGTGGTTCTCAGGCGTCGCTCAGGGGCAAGGAGTGGCCGCCGCTCGCTGGGAGCCGGCCCGCCTGAACCTGTCGACGGTCGTGGATACGTCACTGATATGACATGTGCTGCCAGCTGCGTCAATGCACTGCAACAAAGTGGTCTAAGTCTCAGCCAGGAGGCCATTTCGCCATGGCTGGACGGGGGTAGCGCGTGTTGGTCCATTGCTGCTAGCGTGCGCCCCGCGGGTGGATCAAAAAACAAAGGGGATTCAAATGGATGCATCGACAGCGGCCGGCACGGTTGGGGCCGGATTCGGAGTTTTTCTGCTGGTCCTGGTGGTGGTTGGGGCCATCAGTGGCCTCATCGTCGGCGCCATCGCCCGTTTCCTGTTGCCCGGTCCCGATCCGATGAGCTGGCTGCGCACGATCCTTTTTGGCATCGGCGGCTCGTTCGTGGGCGGCCTCATCGGTCGGTTGCTGCACGTGCCTGAGTACCTGAGTTTCGTGCTGTCGGTCGCCTGCGCCGCCGGTTTGATCTGGTTCTTCACGCGCCGCAACAAACCCGCGGCCTGAGACCTGGTCCACAGTCAAGCTCTTATAAGATATTGATTTATAACGATTAACAGATCGGCCAGGGAACGACCCTGGCCGGCTCTGGTAGCCTCGCTGGAACTTTCAGGTCGACGTTCCCGTCCTGGCGGGACTCAAGCGGGCCGGCGGCCACCCCCACAGCCACTCATGGAGGGCTTTGCGCCGGCCGCACCCACAACGTGATTTGTGTCACTGAGCCGGAACCTCGTTTTGACCGAGGCCCCCCGGAGTCCGTACACCGACACGGCCGGACTGCACAGCAGCAAGGAGCCCAGCCATGGCCAACCATCGAACCGCGCGCAGGGGCGCGAAGCCGAGCCTGACCACTCTCGTGGCGTTGACGGCGCTCGCCCTCGGTTTGCCCGGCGGCGACGTCCTGGCGGACAAGCAGTCGTCGGGCCCGGGCGTGGCGGAGATCGCATCTGCCATCGAGCGAGGCATCTTCACGGTGCAGGAGGGCGTCGTATCCTGGTACGGCGCGCAGTTCCACGACCGCAAGACCGCCAGTGGCGAGCGATTCGATTCCGGCGCAATGACGATGGCGCATCCGAAACTGCCTTTCGGCACGATGGTCCGCGTCACTAACTTGCGCAACGGCCGCAGCGTGGTCGTCCGGGTCAACGACCGCGGACCGTTCGTCGGCAAGCGCATCGCCGACCTGTCGCAGGCTGCGGCGTCCGAGATCGGCATGATGCGCAGGGGCGTGGCACGGGCCCGCATCGAAGTGCTCGACGAGGATGCAGCGCCGGCCGGCTAGAGCACCCCTCGGTTCGCCGGCTCGGCCTCCGTGCCCCCGGACACAAGTGCAGGATCCAGGCGCGCGTGCGGTTCTGCCGACTGCGGCAGGGCGGCCATGTCCCGCGCATGCTCTTCGATGAACGCGACGATGTCGCGGATCGCCTGCTTCGCTTCCGGCACCATCGGGAACAGCGGGAATACGTGCGGCATGTCGGGCCAGACGTCGATGCGCGAACTGGTGCCGGCCTGCAGTGCGCGGTCGTGTGCGCGCACGGAGTCGTCGAGCAGCATCTCCGTCGAGCCCGCCAGGAAATACAACGGCGGCAGTCCGGACCAGTCCCCGTGCAACGGGGAGATCAGCGGCAACGTGCGCTCGAGGCCAGGACCGTACAGGTCGGGCAGCAGGTCGCCCGCGCCCGCGCTGAACATGGGGTCGGCCTTGGCGTTGTAGCGGATCGACGGGCCGCTCATCGAGATGTCGGTAGCGGGCGACAGCAACACCGCGCACTCAGGCAGCGGCAGCTGCGCGTCGCGCGCCTGCATCAGCGTGACGAGCGAAAGATTGCCGCCGGCGGAATCCCCTGCAATGACCCGTGGCCGGCCGGTTGGGCCTGCGACCAGCGCGCGATACACGGCCAGGCAATCGTCGATCGCCGCCGGAAACGGATGCTCCGGAGCAAGCCGGTAATCGACGAGCAGCACGCGCATTCCGGTGGCGGCCGACAGTTTGGCCGCAAAGGCCCCGTACATGCCGGGCAGGTGCACGCACCAGGCGCCGCCATGCAGGTACAGCAGCGTGCCGTTGCGCCCGGCAAGGTCGGGCGCGCCGTACCATTTCGCCGGCACGCCAGCGATCGTGACCGGCTCGGTGGCGCAATCGACCCGGCGTCGGCTCAGTCGTGCGTCGGTCCTGGCCGTGTGCCGGCGGATCCCGTCGACCGTGAGGCCGGGCCGCCACAACGGCTTGACCGTGAGACGGAGCATGGTGTTGATCATTCGCGCGCGAAAGCTTGGCATGTCGGTGCTCGTCGTTAATTCGGGCCAATTGTCCGCTGTGGCGTAGAACTCCACATCCGGCACGATAACCTGGCGTCGTTCAGGCGGCGGGTTGCGACACCATTCGCTCGACCTGGCGGCGTTGCGTGCTGCGTAGCAGCGGACTGAACAGCGCGACGAAGTGGCGGATGCCATCGCGGATGTCGGCGGACTGGATGGCGCGCCTGCGGTCCATGATCTGCCGGTGGGTGAACCACTGCGTCAACAGGATCCACGCGTTGGTGGTCAGCAGGTCCAGTTGCTCGGGCGAGGCGTCCATCCATCCCGCCGTAACCATCGAGTCGAAGATCGCGCGCGAGCGCACCCGCACGTGCTCCGCGAGGTCGCGATAACGCTCCCTGAGGCCCGGCACGTCCCGCAGCAGCGAGTTCACGTCGCGGTAGAAAAAGCGGAACTCCCACAGGTGCCCGAAGACGTCGTCCAGGTAGCGGAGCACGGTATCGAATGACTGCGCCTGCGCGCCGTCGCGCGGCGCGAGGATGGCTTCCAGCTGTGCTTCGATCCGTTCGTACAGGCAGAGGACGATCTCTTCCTTGTTGGCGAAGTGGTAGTACAGGTTGCCCGGGCTGATCCCCAGGCGGGCAGAGATGTGACGTGTCGAAACCGCATGCGCACCGTCGGCATTGAACAGGGTCAGTGCCGCGTCGAGGATGCGGCCGCGCGTGTCGGGTGTCTCGGCGGTAGCGCTTTTCTTGCGGGGCATGCGAGTCGTGCCGGGGGTGCGGGTCAATGGTTTTGCAGTGCAAAGTATACCCGGCACGCATTGTCATTTGACACGAGCCGCCGGCTGCGGCAATCTATATTTAGAACATTTGTTCTAGACGGTTGCCCGGTCCCCGGAGGGACACCATGGTCAAGTACGCTCGGTTCCTGGCGGTTTACCTGTTCTCCCTCGCCACGCTGACCGGCGTCCTGCTGGGCGGCGCCTGGATGTGGCTCGGTTTCGTCGTGATCTACGGCGTCATGATCCTGGGCGACGAATCCCTCGGTGACTACTACGAGGAACCGACCTACCGTCATCCGCGGCTGCTGAACGCGCTGCTGTACTTCGCGCTGCCGGCCCTGTTCGTGCTCGGTGTCGCAATGGCCTGGATGGCGGGATCGGGCGATCTGTTCGGCCTCGGTGCGTGGGCGCAGGCAAACCTCGGCCTCGACCTGTTCGCGCGCCGCGAGGCGACCGCGCCCTGGCACTGGCTCGGCGCCATCCTCTCGGCCGGCATCACGTTCGCCGCGCTTGGCACCAACATCGGGCACGAGCTCACGCACCGCACGACCGACCGCGGCGCAATGGTGGCCGGGCGCTGGCTGCTCGCCATCACGTTCGACGCCGAGTTTTCGATCGAGCATGTCTACGGGCATCACCGGCGCCTCGCGACGACGGCAGATCCGGCGTCGGCGCGCCGTGGCGAGCATTTCTATTCCTATCTCCTGCGCTCCGTGCTCGGCCAGACGAGGAGCGCGTTCGAGCTGGAGCGCAATCGCCTGCAGACCCTCGGGCACGGCACCTGGAGCCTGCACAACCGCTACCTGCGCGGCTGGCTGATGTCCGCGGTCATCGTCGCGGCCTTCGGCCTGGCTGCCGGGCCGCAGGGCGTTGTGATCTTCGTACTTGCGGCGGTCGCCGGCCGTTCGGTGCTCGAGGCCGTCAATTATTTCGAGCACTACGGGCTGGTGCGCGATCCTGACCAGCCGGTCGAACCGCGCCACTCCTGGAATTCCAACAAGCGCTTGAGCAACGTCATGTTGTTCAACCTCGCGCGCCACTCGCATCACCATGCCGAAGGCGATGCACAGTTCTGGCAATTGCGCGCCTACCGCGATGCGCCGACGCTGCCGTACGGCTATCTCACCTGCATGCTGCTCGTGTTCCTGCTGCCGGGCTGGTATCGCAACCGGATGACGCCCTTGCTGCTGGACTGGGATCGTCAATTTGCAACGACCAACGAACGGCGTCTTGCTGCCGCGGCCAACCGGGCGAGCGGCGTGCCCGCGCTGCAACTGGCTGCACAGGGGCATTGATCGTGCTGCGCGACCTCTTCAAACGCCGCGCACCGGAAGCGGCGAGGGTCAGCGTCGAGCCGTTCGGCTGGGAGTTCGAGGTCGCGCCGGGGCAGACGATCCTGCAAGCCGCACTGGCGCAGGGGCTGCCGTGGCCATCACGGTGCCGCGTCGGCAGTTGCACGACGTGTCGGTGCCGTCTGCTCGAAGGCGACGTCCGCGCGCTGACGGACACGTCCTACGTGCTCTCGCGCGAGCAACTGCAGCGGCGGTACGTGCTCGCCTGTCAGTCGCAGCCGAAGGGAAATGTGCGAGTGCATCTGGACCGGATGAAGGCTACGCTCGCCGCGGATGTCTCCAGTCAACCTGTCACTGCTGGCGACTGAACCGCTGCGGCTCAAC
>JAABQQ010000230.1 GCA_011391405.1 Gammaproteobacteria bacterium | reverse complement strand
GGAGACGGCGCCGAACTCGCCCATGGCACGGGCGTTGCACAGGATCACCCCGTAAATGAGTCCCCAGCGGATCTTAGGCAGCGTGACGCGCAGGAAAGTAGTCCAGGCGCCGGCGCCGAGCGTGATGGCGGCCTCCTCTTCCTCGCTGCCCTGCTGCTGCATGAGCGGGATGAGCTCGCGCGCGACGTACGGAAACGTCACGAACAGGGTGGCCAGCACGATGCCTGGCACCGCGAAAATGACCTGGATGTCGCGATCCTGCAGCCAGTGGCCCCACCAGCCGTGTGCGCCGAACAGCATGACGAACACCAGGCCCGCGATGACCGGCGAAATCGCGAACGGCAGGTCGATCAAGGTGATCAGCAGGCTCTTGCCCTTGAACTCGAATTTCGCGATCGCCCAGGCGGCCGCGATACCGAACAGCGTATTGACCGGCACGACGATCGCCGCCGTGAGCAGCGTCAGCTTGATCGCGGCGAGCGTGTCCGGATTGTCGAATGACTCGAGGAAGACGCGCCAGCCCTCCGCGAACGCCTGCGCGAGCACGGCGCCGAGCGGCGCCAGCAGCAACAGCGCCAGGAAGCCGATGGCGACCGTAATCAGCGCAATGCGTCCGGCACGCACGCCCGCGGGCACGTACTTGCGCTTCTCGAACCGCGGTGCTGCGCCAGCCACGTCAGGCCCCGGCCTTCTGGTTGCGGGGACGCGCGCGCCGCTCGACCCGGCGGCCTGTGTCGGCCGGACCGATATGTCGGCGCCGGCTCCACGACTGCACCAGGTTGATGGCGAACAGCATCAGGAAGGACACGAGCAGCATCATGAACCCGAGCGCCGCGGCGCCGTTGTAGTCGAATTGTTCGAGCTTGATCACGATCAGGAGCGGCGTGATCTCGGTCTTGAGCGGCAGGTTGCCGGAAATGAACACCACCGAGCCGTATTCGCCGACGCCGCGCGCGAACGCCATCGTAAAGCCCGTGACGAGCGCCGGCAGCACCGCAGGCAGGATAATGCGGCGGAACACCGTGAAGGGACTTGCACCGAGCGTTTCGGCGGCTTCCTCGAGGTCGCGCTGCGCTTCGACCAGCGCCGGCTGCACCGAGCGCACGACGAACGGCAGGCCGATCAGGATCAGCGCGACGACGACACCGAGCCACGTGTAGGCGACCTGGATGCCGAACAGCTCCTGCAGCCGCACGCCCAGCCAGCCCGTCGGCGAGAAGACCGTGGCGAGCGCGATACCCGACACGGCGGTGGGCAGCGCGAAGGGCAGGTCGATCAGCGCATCGACCAGGCGGCGCCCCGGAAACTCGTAGCGCACCAGCGACCAGGCGACGATGAAGCCGAAGAAAGCGTTGACGGCCGCGGCGATGAAGGCAGCGCCGAAACTCAGCCGGTAGGACGCCAGCGCGCGTTCGTCCAGCACCACGTCGAGAAACTCCGACCAGGTCAGCGCCGTGGTCTTGAAGACCAGCGCCGCAAGCGGCAGCAGCACGAGGGCGCTCAGGAAGAACGTCGTGAACCCGAGCGTAAGCCCGAATCCCGGGAGGATGCTGGGCTGGCGGAACCAGGAAGCGGCCATCTCAGGCGTCCGCTGCCGGCTCAGTGCGCGCCGAGTTGACGATCAGCACCGGTCGTTCGGGCATCCCTTCGAGCAGCGACTTGAGCCAGTCCCACTGGATTGCATCCGGCTTGGACGTACCGAGCACCAGCATGCTGCGTTCGTACGCCGCGAGTTCCTTCTGCAGTTCTTCCGCGACGACACCGGGACGCAGTTCGGTTCGCATGTCGAGGCCGTGGTCGGCGAGCGCGGCCGACCGAGCGTCCAGCAGGTTGCGCATGTGCGCCCCCCGCTCGGACTCGGCGGACGTTTCAGGCGGGATACCCAGGTAGATGGCCTCGGCCGCGACGTGACGCAGCAGACTCGCCGCAACCGCGAGCGTCGCACGGCGCGACTCGGCGTCGAGCGTGTGGATCACCACGTGGTTCGGCAGCGGTGCCGTGGGCGGCACGCACAGCAGCTGCACGGCGCCGTGCGTCAGGTGCCACTCCGCTGCCGCCGCGCAAGCGGGCCCGGTCGCGATCGCGGGCATGCCCGGCGGCGCCCGCTCGAAGCGACCGATCCGCGTCGCGACACGCGTCTGCATGCGCGCGCCGAGAGTCGAGAGCAGTGGCGAATCACGGAGTTCGCGGGCGGCCGCTTCGTCCGCGGCCACGGCAGTGAAGCTGGAAATCGGCGTCGGCAGCACGTGGATGCTGCGCGCGCCGACAGCGACTCGCTGTCCGACCGCGACCGGGAAATTGCGTTGTTCTGGAAGCGTACGCGACACCTCGAGCAGGGAGCCCTGGCCCGTAGTACCGTCGCGCCCCGGCGCGACCGGCACGGGACCGTCGCTGGCCATGCGGACGCGCAGGCGCTCGACCGCGCCGCCGAACAGGACTTCCTCGACCTGTCCGTGGCTGACGAAATTCGACCTGACCGCCAGCTCGTCGGCGCAGAGTTCCACTTCTTCGGGCCGCAGGATCGCGACCACTTCCCGCGGTACCTCGCCGCCTGCCATCGGCGTGGAGCTGAAGCGCACGCCGCGGGGCGTCCGGTAACCGAGCAGCAGGTTGGCCGCGCCCAGGAACGTGGAGACGAAGCGGGTGGCCGGGCGCGTGTACAGGTCGTCGGGCTTGCCGCATTCGAGCAAGCGGCCCTGGTGCATGACGCCGATGCGGTCGGCGAGCGCGAAGGCTTCTTCCTGATCATGGGTGACCAGGATCGTGGTCATGTCCAGCTCGCGCTGGATCTGGCGGATTGTCCGGCGCAGCTCCTCGCGGATCTTGGCGTCGAGCGCGCCGAACGGCTCGTCCATCAGCAGCACTTCGGGCCGGTGCGCGAGCGCCCGTGCGACGGCAACGCGCTGCTGCTGGCCGCCCGAGAGCTGGGCGGGAAGCCGGTCGTCCATGCCCTCGAGGGCGACGAGCTTGAGCAGTTCCTTGCGGCGCGCGCGTCGTTCCGCGCTTTTCACCTTGCGGACGCGCAGCGCGAACTCGATGTTCTCGCCGATGGTCATGTGGCGGAACAACGCATAGTGCTGGAAGACGAAACCCACGTGGCGCTCGCGCGAGTTCACGTGAGTCACGTCGCGGCCGTGCAGCGCCACCCGGCCATGGTCGATTTCGGTGAGGCCGGCAATGGCACGCAGCAGCGTGCTCTTGCCGCTGCCGCTTGGACCGAGCAGCACCAGAAACTCGCCCTGGCGGACGTTCAGGGAAACGTCGTTGACGACCGGGGTGCCCTGGTATCGCTTGGTTACCTGATCAAGGACGATGGACATGCGCAGGCCACGGAGTGGATTGGAATTTTCATGCCATCCTAGGGCCGCGAGGTTACGCCGTCAGTCGCCTGAGGGTGACATTTCGGTAACATCCAGTGCGTCCATCCGCCGTTGGCCGCCGTTGGCGCGTTCCCGGACCCAAGGAAACCGACATGCCGCTCCCGTCCTACGAAAAGCTCGGCGTTTTCTATCTCGGCCGGGAGTACGACCCCGCCACGCAGCAGCTTGGCGACGAACTGCTGTACGACTCGCGCGACCTGACGACGCATGCGGTCTGCATCGGCATGACCGGCAGCGGCAAGACCGGACTCTGCGTGTCGCTGCTCGAGGAAGCCGCGATCGACGGCGTTCCCGCCATCGTTATCGACCCGAAAGGCGATATCGCCAACCTCGCACTGACCTTTCCGCAGCTGCGGCCGGAAGACTTCAAGCCCTGGGTCGACGCCGGCGAAGCCTCGCGCAAAGGCCAGAGCGTTGATGAGTTCGCGGCGGCAACCGCAACGACCTGGCGCAAAGGACTCGAGGAGTGGGGCCAGGACGGCGAACGCATTCAGCGCCTGCGTGACGCGGCGGTCGTGGACATCTACACGCCCGGCTCGAACGCTGGCCGACCGCTGTCGATCCTCCGGTCGTTTGCAGCACCCGATCCCGTGGTCGCAAACGACGCCACCGCGCTCAAGGAGCGTGTCGGCTCGGCCGTCGCCGGTTTGCTCGGGCTGCTCGGCATCGACGCCGATCCGATCCGCAGTCGCGAATTCATCCTGCTGTCCGCCCTGCTCGACGCCGCGTGGCGCAGGGGCGAGAGCCTCGACCTCGCTGCCCTGATCCGGTCGGTGCAGAAGCCGCCGTTCGACAACGTGGGTGTCTTCGACGTCGAGAGTTTTTTTCCGGCGAAGGACCGCACGGAGCTCGCGCTCCGCATCAACGGCCTGCTGGCATCGCCTGGGTTCGAGGCCTGGCTCGCCGGCGACGCGCTCGACATCCAGTCGCTGCTGTACGACGCGCATGGCAAGCCCCGCATCGCGATCATCTCGATCGCACACCTGAACGACGCCGAACGCATGTTCGTCGTGACGCTGGTCACGAACGAGCTCGTCGCGTGGATGCGCCGCCAGTCCGGCACCACCAGCCTGCGCGCGATCTTCTACATGGATGAAGTGTTCGGCTTCTTCCCGCCGAGCGCGATGCCGCCGTCCAAGTTACCGATGCTGACGCTGATGAAGCAGGCGCGTGCATTCGGTCTCGGCGTCGTGCTGGCGACGCAGAATCCCGTCGACCTCGATTACAAGGGCCTGGGCAACGCCGGCACCTGGTTCATCGGCCGCCTGCAGACGGAACGCGACAAAGCGCGCGTGATCGAAGGCCTGCTCGGCAGCGATTCGGCCGGCGGCATGGACAAGTCACAGCTCGAAGCGGCGATGTCGAGCCTGCCGCAGCGCACGTTCCTGATGCGGAACGTGCACGACGCAGCGCCCGTGCTGCTGCGCACGCGCTGGGCACTTTCTTACCTGCGCGGTCCGCTGACCTCGGCCGAGATCGCCAGGCTGGCTGCGTCTGCGGGGGAAAAGTCCACTTCGGCTGCGCCTGCCCCCGCGACGGAACCTGCCCCTGCCATCACGCAGCGCGCGCCGGCAATGACGTCGGGCCGTCGCCCGATCGTCCCAGCGGGCGTGCCGGAGAAATTCATGGCGGCCGCAGGCAACCAGGGCGTCGAGTACGCGCCGCACCTCGGTGCACGCGTGCGTGCGCATTTCGTCGACGCGAAGGCCGGACTCGATGCATGGGAAAACTGGTACTACCTCGCGCCATTGACCGCGCAGGGTCCCGACTGGGAGGCTGCCGAAACCTGCAACGCGGACGCCATCCAGTTGCTCGACGCACCGGCTTCCAACGCGACATTTGCCGACGTCGCCGGCAGCGCCATCGCGACCAAGGCGTTTGCGCAGCACGGCAAGTCGCTGGCGGATCACGTCTATCGCACGTCCTCGTTGTCGATCATGCGCTGCCCCGACCTCAAGCTGACCTCGGCGCCAGGCGGCAGCGAGAGCGAGTTCCGGGCACACCTGGCATTGGCCTTGCGCGAGAAGCGCGACGCGGCCGTCGATGCCTTGCGCAGGAAATACGCGTCGAAGCTCGACACGATCGAGGATCGGGCACGCAAGGCCGAACAGAAACTCGTGCGCGAAAAAGAGCAGTCGAGCCAGCAGACGATGTCTTCCGCGCTCAGCGTGGGGGGCAGCCTGCTCGGCGCGCTGTTCGGCGGCCGCCGCAGCAGCGCGTTCGGCAAAGCGTCGTCCGCGGCGAAGAGCGTGGGCCGAATCGGCAAGGAGCGGACCGACGTCACGCATGCCGAAGCCGACCTGACGGCGCTGCAACAGCAGCACGCCGCGCTGGAGGCGGAGCTGACGGACGAGATCGCAGCGCTCGAATCGAAGTTCGACGCCGGTGCGATCGCCGTGGAACAGTCGCAGATCAAGGCCCGCAAGTCCGACACCGAAGTGACCGATCTGGCGCTCGTCTGGCAGCCGGCTTGACGTAGAATCGGTCCGGTTCGCCCCACCCCGAGTGACAGCGATGGACGACCTGATCCGCAAGATCACCAAGAACCTGGGTGTCTCCAGGGAGCAGGCCCGCGGTGGCGTCGTGGCGCTGCTGCGTGCTGGACAGCAGAACCTGAGCCCGACGGACTTCAAGGCGTTCGTCGCCGACGTCCCAGGCGCCGACAAGCTGCTCAAGAATGCCCCGCCGCCAAGTGCCCTGAGCTCGCTCGCCGGCGGCATCGGCTCATTGTTCGGCGGCAGGAAATCGGCCACCGGCCGTTGGGCGGGCCTCGCCGCATCGTTCGCGGAACTGGGTGTCGACATCGACACCGCGAAGAAATTCGGACCGATCGTGATCGAGCACGTCCGCGAGCACGGCGGCGAAGACCTGGTCGACAAGATCCGCGTCGCCCTCAACGTCTGACGGCGCCGGGGCCGAACCTGTCGCATGAACCGACCGAACCTGCCCGTCGCGGGACGACAACGAACGTGTCGTGCTCCCGCCTTGGCTCTCCTGGCAGCAGCGCTTGCGCTCTCCGCCTGCTCGAAACCCGCCAGCCGCGAACTGCAGGCCGGCAGCTACCGCGCGACCCTCGAGCTGCCGGGCAACAAGACGGTGCCCTTCGGCCTGGACGTGGCGCAGGAAGAAATCGGCAAGGTGCTGTACGTCACCAACGGTGATGAACGGATCCGGCTCGACGAAGTAGAAGTCACTCCGGGCCAGCTGCAAGCCCTGTTCCCCGGCTACGAAACGACCCTGTCCGCGAAGGTGAGGGGCGGCGAACTGGTCGGCGACGTCACGCTCTTCCATGCAGACGGCAAGGAGCTGCAACTGCCGTTCACCGCGCAGCTCGGGGAAACCTGGCGCTTCTACCCCGACGCCTTGCCGGACAACGCGGATTTCGCAGGACGGTGGGACGTGGCATTCACGGACGGCACCGGTCGTCGGACAGCCGGCGTCGCCATGTTCGACCAGAGTTTCGAGGACGTGACGGGCACGGTGCTGATGCCCACCGGTGACCAGCGGTTCCTGGCTGGCGAGGCCCATGACGAGGAGTTGCGACTGTCACGTTTCGATGGCGGCGCGGTCGTGCTCTACGAAGCGAAGCTCGACGCCAGCGGCAAGCTCGTCGGCGAGACGTGGTCGGACCGCGACGGCTCGCAGCGCTTCGTCGCGACCCGCAATCCCGACGCTACGATCGATGCGGCGGCGCTGGCATCGCGTCTGCGTAATCCCGCAGCGCCCTTCTCATTTTCGTTCCGGGATCTCGACGGCCAGACCGTGTCGTCCGGCGATCCGCGTTTCAAGGACAAGGTACTGCTGGTCACGCTCGCTGGCAGCTGGTGTCCCAACAGCCACGACGAAGCACGGTTGCTGGTGCAGCTCGACCGCAAGTACCGGTCACGCGGACTCGAGATCGTCAGCCTGATGTTCGAGCAGCACGCGGAATTCGACCGTGCCGTTGCCGCCGTGCAGCGCTTCCGCACGGCAAACGGCCTCACCTACCCGACATTGATCGCGGGTACAGCCGACAGGACGCAAGCCGCGGCCGTGTTGCGGCAGCTCGATGCTGTGCTCGCCTACCCGACGGCGATCTTCATTGACCGCACGGGCCGCGTGCGCGAAATCCACACGGGGTTCGCAGGGCCGGCCACGGCCGTGCAGCACGACCTGCTGGCACACGAGTTCGCGACCTGGATCGAAGAGCTGCTGCAGGCAGACGCGACGTTGGCCGAGCCGACACCGCCCGCGACGGAGCCGCCGCTCAGTCCCTGAAGTTGGTGAACTGCAGCGGCAGTTCGTACTCGCCCTTTTTCACCAGCGCGATCGCATCCTGCAGGTCGTCCCGGCTCTTGCCGGTCACGCGCACCTGCTTGTCCTGCAGCGCTGCCTGCACCTTGAGTTTCGAATCCTTGATCTGGCGCTGGATCTTCTTGCCGAGCTCCGTCTCGATCCCCTCGCGCAGCGTGACGACCTGTTTCGCCGTCTGGCCCGTGGTCACCGGCTCGTCGATCTTCAGGCAGGCGACGTCGATGCTGCGCTTGGCAAGCTTGAGCTTGAGGATTTCAATCATTTGTTTTAATTGAAAGTCAGCAGGCGCAGAGAGCGTGATGACATGGTCTTTCAATTCAAACTTGGCATTTGTCCCCTTGAAGTCGAACCTCTGACCGACCTCGCGGGAGGCCTGGTCCACGGCGTTGGTCACTTCGTGCATGGGGAGCTCGGACACGATGTCGAACGAAGGCATGAGTGGGCTCGAGACGTTGGGACAGGCTGCAAGCCTAACGTGCTGGAGGCCGGTCGAGACAGGTCCTGCACCCCTGATTCGGTATCTACTTAATACGAATACGAATGATTTGCATTGACAGTTAATGAGGCGTTCCGCAAAGTCGCGGCCAACACCGAGTCAAATCCGTCGGATCCCTCCATGCCCGCTCCCGCCCGCCCGGCTGTCTCGCCTGCCCGTCCCGCTGCTCGAGCCTTTTTGCCTCGCCGGGCGCTGCCCAGCCTGGCCGTGACCGCCGCCTTGCTCGCTTCGACCAGCGCCCGGGCTGACGACGCCTCGGCGTCCGACAGCGATGGGCTGGAGCCCGTCATCACCGTGATCGGCGACCGGATCCGCCTCGACTCGATCCCGGGCTCCGCTACGGTCATCGACGCAGACGTTCTCATCGAGTCACGCGTCTTCACCATCAACGAAGCGATGCACAAAGTGCCCGGGGTGTTCGCGCGCGACGAAGAAGGGCTCGGCCTGCGCCCGAACCTGGGCGTCCGCGGCCTCAACCCGACCCGCTCGGGCAAGGTGCTGCTGCTCGAAGACGGCATTCCGATCGCCTATGCCCCGTATGGCGACAACGCGACCTACTACCACCCGCCGGTCGATCGCTTCGAGCGCATCGAGGTCCTGAAAGGCTCCGGCCAGATCGCCTACGGACCGCACACGGTCGGCGCGGTGATCAATTACATCACGCCACCGGTACCAGACGACCGCACAGGCCGGCTCGTCGGTTCGTTCGGCAACAAGGATTTCCGCGAGATTCACGGTGCGGTGGGCGACACCTTCGGCAAAACCGGCTTCATCGCGCACGGCTCCTGGAAGGAGACGGACGGCGCGCGCGACAACATGCATTTCGAGGTCGGCGACGTGAACCTGAAGGTGGCGCACGCCCTCACCGAGCGGCAGGCCGTCACCGTCCGCGCGAGTTATTACGACGAGACTTCGCAGGTGACGTACTCCGGGCTCACACTCGCCGAGTGGCAGGCCGACCCCTACCAGAATCCATTCAAGCACGACGCGATGGATGCGCAGCGCTTCGGCACGTCGGCCACGCACCGCTTCGAACTGAGCCCTGCGGTGACCTTCACCACCAACGCTTACTACACGTACTTCAACCGCGACTGGTGGCGGCAGTCGAGCAATTCGGCGCAGCGCCCTAACGACGCGAGCGATCCCGCGTGCGCCGGAATGGCCAACCTCTCCACGACGTGCGGCAACGAAGGCCGTCTGCGCCAGTTCTGGACGGCCGGCCTCGAGCCGCGCGCGGCGGTGGAGCACGGACTGTTCGGCGTCGACAACGTCACCGAGGCGGGCATCCGCTATCACGTCGAGGACCAGTTCCGCGTGCAGGCCAACGGCGACAGTCCGACCGCACGCGAGCCGGGTACCGGACGCAATGCCGGCATCCGCGAGGACAGCGACCGCACGGTCGAAGCGCTGTCGGCTTTCGTGCAGAACCGCTTCGACTTCGGCCGCTGGACCGTCACACCCGGCGTGCGTTTCGAGCACGTCGATTACGAACGCACGGACAACCTGACCGGCGCCACGGGCACGTCGACCGTCGACGAGGTCGTGCCGGGAATCGGTACGACCTACGAGATGCTGCCGGACACAGTAGTGTTCGCGGGCGTGCACCGTGGCTTCGCGCCCCCGGGTGTTGCGGACATCGTGACGGCCGCAGGTGGCAGCGTCGATCTCGATGCCGAACTCTCATGGAATTACGAACTCGGCTTGCGGGCCAATCCGCGCGACGGTCTCTCGTACGAAGCCACGTTGTTCCGCATGGACTTCGAAAACCAGATCGTGCCAGCCAGCGTCGCGGGCGGCTCGGGTGCTGCGCTCACCAGCGCCGGCGAAACCCTGCAGCAGGGCCTCGAGCTATCAGGCAATGCGTCCAGCACGGGCTTCGTCGAATGGCCGGTCGAGGTCTTTGTGCGCGCGTCCTACACCTGGCTCGCGGATGCGGAATACGTCGGCGAGCGGTACAGCAACCTTGCCGGCTTCAGCACCGTCAGCGTGACCGGCAACCGCCTGCCCTACGCGCCCGAGCACCTGCTCGCGGGCACGGCCGGTGTGCGTACCAGCTTCGGACTCGGGATATCGCTCGAAGGCGTCTACACCAGTGCGTCTTTCACCGACGACCTCAACACCGTCGCGATCGTCGCGAACGGGCAGCGCGGCGAAATGCCGTCCTACACGGTGTGGAACCTGACGGCCAATTACGACCTGCCGCTCTGCGACTGCACCGTCTTCGCCACGGCGAAAAACCTCGGTGACACGCTCTACGTGGCCGACATGAGCCGTGGGTTGATCCCGGGCATGCCGCGCCTGGTGCAGGCGGGGTTCGAAGTCAGGTTCTAAGCGTGCGCAGGTCAGGAACGCTACCCGCGAAACTGCTCCGCGTGTTGCTTGCCTGCATCGCCGATTTCATCCCAGACGGCCTTCGAGCCCACCCAGATGTGGTGGGCCACCCTGAGCGCATCGCCTCCCTGGGTCAGGGAACCTGCTGGCACGAACATTCTTGCCGGGTCGTTCCGGCCCGGTACCGGTGAGCCGCAGACTTTGCAGAACCAGGTCTGCCAATCTGCATTCGGCTTGCTCCACACCACGATGTGATCTTCGCCCTGGATCCACCGCAGCCTGTCGTTCGGAACGACAACCACCGCGATGCCATTGCTCCCCGTGGACCTGCGACAGATCGAGCAGTGGCACACGAAGACTTCAGCAAGATCCGCGTCGATCTCAAACTGGACCGCGCCGCAATTGCACTCGCCCCTGGCCATGGGATCCTGCTCCGCCCCAACCCCTATCCCCTGACCCCTTCTGTCAGGCGGCGAGCGACGCCTTGCTCATGGCTTGCAGCCGACGGCGCTGCAGGCGCAGCCCCTGCTCGATCTGCTTCAGCTGCAGGCGGAAGTTGGTTTCTTCCCAGCGCTGCAGCAGGCGCTGCTTGCGGTCCGCCACCCACTGGTCGCGAACCTTGCCCCATTCCTCGACCGACTTGCGGAACGCCGCGTACTCTTCGGCGACCCGAGCCTTCAGGCGATCGACGTGCTCGTCGCCCGGCCTGTTGCGCCGCGCCTCGAGCGCCCGTTCGACGCGCTTGAACTGCATGGCGACCTGCGACCGCTGGATCCAGAGATCCGGCACGCGCTTCAGGTTGCCAGCGAGCCCGACCCACGACAGGCCCGCGATCAGCCACTTGGTCGGGTCGTACTGCCACCACTTCACGCCGTTGCGGTAGTCGTTCTGGAAGATGTGGTGGAAGTTGTGATAGCCCTCGCCGTACGTCAGGAACGCCAGCACCGGGTTGTCGCGCGCCGTGTTCTCGTCCGTGTACGGCTGCGAGCCCCACATGTGGGCCAGCGAGTTGATGAACCACGTGAAGTGGTGGTTGATCACGAGACGCAGGATGCCCGCGAGCAGGAACACGCCCCACACGTCGCCCACGGCCCAACCCGCGAGCAGCGGCACGCCTAAGTTCATGAAGACCGTGAGCGGAATGTAGAACCGGTGCTGAAAACTGACGATGGGATCGCGCTCGAGGTCGCGTGCGTTCGAGAAATCGTTCCTGCCGCTCGGGTAGTCGCGCAGGATCCAGCCCATGTGCGAAAACCAGAACCCGCGCTTCGCGCTGTACGGATCCTTGTCCCAGTCGTCGACGAACCGGTGATGGGTGCGGTGCTGCGAGCCCCAGACCAGGATGCTGTTCTGCAGCGCCATGGCGCCGAACAGCATCAGGAAGGTTCGCACCAGCCAGTGCGCGCTGTAAGCGCGGTGCGCCCACAGGCGGTGGTAGCCCGCCGTGATCGCGATGCCGCAGGCCCACAGGAACACGAGCGCCAGGACCCAGGCCGCGAGGCTGAAGCCGTGAGCGAAGCCATACCAGGGCACCACCGTGACGGCGGCCAGCGGCAATGCCGTGAACAGGATCGTGGTGACCCAGTTGATTGGAGCATGCTCGGGCGGGCGCGCGACGGTGTCGGTGTCGTTGTGCATCAGGGAGTTCCGTTAGTCTTCACGGTTTACGGCTAATAGCCGTGTAGTTTAACGGCCGGACCCGGCTGAGGCATAGTTACTTTCAACCAACTATCTGATCCATAAGCGTTCTTTTCCGTGCACTGCCGCATGAAATCGACACCCGGTCAGGTCAGGCGCGTGCGGCGGTGCAGCAGAAAAATCCGCTCGGCTGGCAACGCTACTGATTGCGCCGCCGTTGGCGTACGGTCAACGATACCGCCGCTCGACCGTTGTCATGATTGGACGCCCCTGAACCGCTCGGAGAGTTCCCATGCGCTCGATTGCCCGTCCGTTCTTTGCCGCCCTGCTGGCAGTGGCCGCCTCCGTGCCTGCGTCGGGCTGGGCTCAGCAAGGTGTCGCTCCGGGTGCGCGTGCCCCCGTCAACCAGCCAGCGCTCAAGCAGGCGCCGGCGCCGCAGACCCGCTCTGCCCAGAGCGACTGCGTGCGCGAAGCCAACCGACGGGGGTACTCAGTGCTGGACACGAGCAACTTCCAGCAGGTCAACGACGGCTGGTCGATCGATCTGCGCGTGCGCAACCAGCGCGGGCAAGTCACGAATGGTTCGTGTTTTGTGGAAACCCGCAGCGGCGACGTCAACCTCTATGGCTTCGGCTGGGGTTACGACGACGACGGCGACGACCGCATGCAGTTCAACTGCGCTTCGGTCGAAAAGAAGTACCGCGAGTGCCAGCTGCCGGTGAACGGCCGTGCCGTGCTGGTGAAGCGACTGTCCGACGCGCGCTGCGTCGAAGGCGAGAGCTGGGGCCAGCGCGGCGATCGCGTCTGGGTCGCCCACGGCTGCCGCGCCAGGTTCGAAGTCACCCGCGGAGGCTGGGGCGGCGGCGGCAGCGGCGGCGGTGCGAACGTGCTGGACTGCAACTCGGACGGCGATCGCTACCGTGAATGCGCGATCGGTGCAGGCTACTTCGGCCGCTTGTTGCGCGACAACAGCAACGGACGCTGCCGCGCAGACTCGACCTGGGGCACGCGCAACGGCGTGATCTGGGTGACGGCTGGCTGCCGCGGGCGTTTCGAAAAGGTGCGCGGCAACAGCGGCGGGTCGGGCAGCTCGGGCCAGGTCCGGGCGGAGCAAGCCTGTATCAACGAAGTGCAACGCCGCGGCGGACGCATCCTGCAGCAGAACGCAGCCGTAGCGATGCCGGGCGGCTACCGCATGCAGCTACGGGTGCGGATGCCGCAAGGCGAAACACGCACTCTGGGCTGCACCTACACTGCGCAGAGCGGGCAGGTTCGCCTCGACGTGCTGTCGGGCACCTGAGCGGAATCAGCGGCGGCAGAGTTCCAGCAGTCGCGGCCACGCCGCCTGGCTGGCACGCTCGGTGTCCGGGGACAACCCCGCACCGAGTTCGAAGCTGCGGGCACGCACACCGAACAGCAGCGCCGGTGGCGGGCTGGCGCCCGTGACTCGCCGATAGGTTTCCAGCACCTGTGCCGGCGCGAGCGCATGGCTGGTGTGCGCGAATCCCGCGTCGGCGCGAACCTCGCGCTCGACGAATGGCGCCTCCGCGTCGACACAGGCATCGATGAAGATCACGCGTTCGCGCCCTGCGAGGTCGAGCGCGTGCTCGACCTGCCACTGGTAGTCGACCAGCACCTCGACGCCCGGTACGTCCGCCGCTTCGAGTCTTGCCGCCAGCAGCGGACCCACGGCATCGTCGCCCCGGCTCGGGTTGCCCACGGCAAACACCAGCGTGGGCGCGACGCTCAACCGCGCACCATCGAGTCTGCGACCGCGCCGTCGGCATCGAGCAGTTCCACCGACAGCGGCATCTTGCCGACCGCGTGCGTCGCGCACGAAAGACAGGGATCGAACGCGCGCACGGCCACTTCAATGTGGTTGAGCAGGCCCTCGGTCAGCGTCCGCCCGTCGAGGTACTGGCGCGCCACCTCGCGGATGGCGATGTTCATCGCGTGGTTGTTGTGCGTCGTCGACACGATCAGGTTCGCGCGCACGACCTGGTCGTTCTCGTCTACGCGGTAGTGGTGAATGAGCGTGCCGCGCGGCGCCTCGATGACGCCCACGCCGCGCGCCTGCCGCTTGCCGCCTGCCATGAGATCGGTCCCGAGGAGGTCGCCGTCGTGCAGCAGGTCCTTGATCGACTCGGCCGCGTGCAGCATCTCGATCATGCGCGCCCAGTGAAAACCCAGCGTGGACAACGCGGCGCGCCCGTCGTCGAACGCCATGAACTCGCGCCGTTCGCGATCGGCGAGCGGCGTGGGGATGAAGTCGCAGCGGGTGACGCGGGTCAGCGGACCGACGCGGTACCAGCCATCCTCGTGTCCGAGCGCGCGCAGGTACGGGAACTTCATGTACGACCAGGCCTTCACTTCCTCGGAGATCTGCTCCCAGTAATGGCCGTAGTCGACGTGGTCGAAGATCGTGCCGCCGTCTGCGTGCTTGGCTCGCAGGCCGCCGTGATACAGGTCCATGGCACCGTCGGCGCGCACGAGGCTCAGCGTGCGCGCGGCAAAGGTGCCGAAGCCGCGGTAGGTCGCGAGGTCCTGCTCGAAGAGTTGCCTGACCAGCCGCACGGCGTCACGGCTCCAGGCGATCATCTGGTAGATGTCTTTCTGCAGCTCGTCGCGCTCGGCGGCCGTGAGGCTCTTGTTCACTCCGCCCGGCACCGAACCCGTGCCGTGGATGCGCTTGCCGGCCGTGTGGCGAATGACTTCCTGGCCGTACTTGCGCAGCAGCACGCCTTGCCTGGCGACGTCGGGATACGCCGCCGCGACGCCCACGATGTTGCGGCGCGCAACGTCGGAGCCGAAGCCGAACAACAGGTCCGGCGACGAGAGGTGGAAGAAATGCAGCGCGTGCGACTGCAGGATCTGCCCGTAGTGCATCAGGCGGCGGATCTTGTCCGCCGTCGGCGTAACCGTCGTCGCGCCGACCACTTGGTCGAGCGCCTTGCAGGCCGCGAGGTGATGGCTCACCGGGCAGATGCCGCACAGGCGCTGCACCATCACCGGCACTTCCCAGTACGGCCGGCCCTGGATGAATTTCTCGAAGGCACGGAATTCCACGATGTGCAGCCGTGCCTGCTCGACGTGGCCGTCCTCGTCCAGCAGCAGCGTGACCTTGCCGTGGCCCTCGACGCGCGACAGCGGTTCGATCACCACGCGGCGCAGCTGCTCGGGGTGGGCGGCGGTTTCCAGCGGAAGCGTGCTCATTGCGGGCGGCCCTGCTCAGTCGTAGTGGATCAGGCCGTGGCCGAGTTTCGGCGTGCGGCCCTCGATCAGGTCGGTGAGGAATTTCCAGATGGCGTCGGCCGACGGCGGGCAGCCCGGAATGAAGTAGTCGATTTTCACCACTTCGTGCAGCGGATGCACCTTGTCGAGCGGCAACGGCAACTCGGGATCGTTGGGGATCATGCCGTGGGCCACGCCGGGGTCGGTCAGGTACACCTCCTGCAGGCACAGGCCCAGGTCGAGGTGGTTACGCTGTGCAGGCAGGCCGCCGGTCACGGCACAGGCGCCCATCGCCACCAGGATCTTGCAGTTGGCACGGAACTCGCGCAGCACGTGCACGTTTTCCGCATTGCAGATGCCGCCCTCGATGATGCCGATGTCGCACGGCCCGCAGTGCTTGATGTCGGTCAGCGGCGAGCGATCGAACTCGATGCGCTCGAGCAGCGGGAACAGCCGTTCGTCGATGTCGAGCAGCGACATGTGGCAACCAAAGCAGCCGGCGAGCGACGTTGTCGCGACCCTGAGCTTGCGCCGGGTGACGTCAGTCATGGTTGCGCTCCAGCGGGCGCGGCGCATCGGCGAGCGCCTGCGCGCTGATCGGTGACTTGTCGTAGCGGCGCGCGCCGATCGGCGTGGCGAACCCGACGCGCTTGCGCAGGATCACGCCCACCGGGCACACCTCGACAGCCTTGTCGGTGACCTTCACGTCCGTGTCCGCCAACCGCCCGGACTCCGCGTTCACGATCAGGTGCTTGCCAAGACCACGGCCTGCCAGCGAAAAGACGTGCTTGCCGTCCACTTCGCGTGCTGCACGCACGCACAGTTCGCAGAGGATGCAGCGGTTGAAGTCGAGCAGGATCTCGGGGTGCGAGGCATCCACGGGACGATCCGGGAAAAAATGCCTGAATCCGGCGGTCATCACCCCCAGATCGTAGCCAAGGGCCTGCAGCACGCAGTTGCCGCTCTTCTCGCAGGATGGACAGAAGTGATTGCCCTCCGCGAACAACATCTGCACCAGCGTACGTCGCAGGTCATTCAACTCCTCCGTTTCGCTTTCGACCTCGGTCGCGGTCTCGGCGGGCGTGGTGCACGCGGCCATCAGCCGGCCATTGATCCTGGCGGTGCACAGCTTGCAACTGCCGTGCGGCGTGAATTCCGGGTGGTAGCAGAGATGCGGGATGTAGCGTCCGGCTGCGAGCGCCGCCTGCATCACCGTCTGCCCGGGCTCGAACGGCACCTCGTCGCCGTCGAGGAGAAAGCTCGGCCGTTCGTTCACGGTTGTGCCTCCAGGTGCGCGTCGGCATCGTCGCGGCCGGTCATCTTGCGGGCGCGGTGCAGCGCGCCGTCGAGGTCGAACGCCGGCGCGAAATCGAGCGAGCGCAGCTTGCGCTCGTAGGCCGGGCGGAAGCGCTTGAGGGTGTCGAGGATCGGGTTGCAGGCCGTGTGGCCGAGGCCGCAGTGGGCCGACATCAGCAGCACCTTGTTCAGCCGGTCGATTTCGCCAACGTCGTGTTGCGTGCCGTTGCCCGCGTGGATCTTGTCCATCGAAGCGACCAGCATCGAGGTGCCGACGCGGCACGGCGTGCAGAACCCGCAACTCTCGTGCGCGAAGAACTGCGCGTAGTTGCGCGCTACGTCGAACATGTCGCGGCTGGCATCGAACACGGTGAACGCGCCGGCTGTGGGCAGGTCCTCAAAGGCAATGCGGCGGCCGAATTCGGTGGCATCGACGCAGACGCCGGACGGGCCGCTGATCTGTATCGCCTGCGTGTCGGCGCCGCCGCAGTCCTCCAGCACCTGGCGCAGCGTCACGCCGAACGGATACTCGTACAGGCCCGGGCGGGCGACGTCGCCGGCCACCGAGAGAATCTTGGTGCCGGACGACTTGAGCGTGCCGAGTGAGCGGTACCAGTCACCGCCCCGGACGGCAATCAAGGCAGCAGCGCACAACGTCTCGACGTTGTTCACGATCGTCGGCTGCTGCTTGTAGCCATGCGTGACGGGATACGGCGGGCGATTGCGCGGCACACCGCGCTTACCCTCGAGCGACTCGATGAGAGCGGACTCTTCGCCGCACACGTAGGAGCCCGCGCCGACGTGGATGCGGATGTCGAAATCGAAACCTGGCTGGCCGCAGATACCGTTGCCGAGCAGGTTGGCCGCCCGGCGGCGCTGCAGCGTCGCCTCGAGCGGCTCGAGCAGGTAGCGATACTCGCCGCGCAGGTAGAGAAATCCCAGGCTGGCGCCGATTGCATAGGCCGCGATCGTCATGCCCTCGAACACCAGGTCGGCATGGCTCGTCAGCAGCACGCGATCCTTGAACGTGCCCGGCTCGCCTTCGTCGGCGTTGCAGACCACGTAGCGTGTCAGGCCCGTGGCTTGCCGGCACGCTTCCCACTTGATGCCGGTGGTGAACCCCGCGCCGCCACGGCCGCGCAGGTTCGAGCGCTTGATCTCCTCGAGGGTTGCGATCGGTCCCTGCGCGGCACCCACGTACGCCTCGCGCCAGGAGCGTTCGTTGGCCGCGTGCTCGGACCAGCCTGCCGCGCCCCGTTGCAGCGCCGCGCGTATCGCATCGCCGGGCTGCTGCGTGTGGCCGAGCAGGATGTCCGCACGGCGCACGTTGTCGTGCACGGCGAAAAACTCTGCGGGCCACTCTGCGACCGGCGTACGGGCAAGGATCAAGTCGCAGAGACGCTCGACACGTTCACCGGTCAACGCCGTGATGGCGCGACCATTGACCAGCAGCGCCGGTCCCTGATCGCACATGCCGGTGCACGAGGTGCGCGCGATGCTGACGAGCCCATCGGCCGAGACTTTGCCTGGCTCGGCCCAGAGGCGGTAGCACATTGCCTCCAGCAGGGAGTCGCTGCCGGCCATGCGGTCGGTGATGTTGTCCGAAAACAGGACGCGATACGCACCGAGCGGCTCGTCGGACAGGAAGGAATAGAAGCTCGCCACGCCCTTGGCGCGCGAATAAGGGATGCGCAGCAGGCGTGCGACCAGTGTGAGCGCGGGACCCGGCAGGTAGCCGAACTCCTCCTGGACCTCGCGCAACACCTGCACGAGCGCGCCGGGATCGTGCCCCCAGCGCGAAATGATGCGTCGTACGCGCGGCTCGAGCTCGTCCGGTGTGTCTGGCATGGCGAAGATGTGCGAATTAACTGGCGAACGACTCGTCCGACCCGGACACAGTGCGCCGTGCCGGGCCAGGCTCGCCATCGCGGAAAACCGGACTCGCGCCACGGCAAAGCACGATCGTCAGTGGCCTCCCTGCACGAACAGACCCTCGGCCCGCAAGGCTTCAGCCAGTTCCACTTCAATGCGCACCGCATCGGTGCGCGGGATTCCCTGCAGATGCAGCGTGGGTCCCGTAAGGACCTCGAGCCCGCGCTGCAGCACGCTGCCGGCCGCGCGAATCCCAGCCTTGTGCTGTTCGAAGCGCTGCACTGGAGTGTAGTGGCTCATGCCCACGTACAGCCCGAACGGATCGCGGCGGCTGTCGCTGTAATCGAGGAGGACGAGATAGATGTTGGATCGCCCGCGTCGCGGTGAAACGAAGCGTGCACTGACTTCGTATGCAAGCGGCAACCAGTGCACGTGACGCATGGGCAGCCAGTCGGGGATGCTCGACGCCGCGGCGGACCACAGCTGCTCGAGTGCACGTTCCACGTTGCTGCCGATCTCGCCGCGCATCCACAGCTCGTGGATGGCCTGCGCGCCGGCCGAGCCGTCGCGAGCCTCGAGCGCCGACGCGAAAACAGTCCACAGGGTTGCCGCCGAACCCCCGCTGCGAGTGGGTCCGCGGGCTGCCACGACTTTTTTTGACGACCGCCGCATGCAGGAATGCTACGGTTTGCGGTCGTCGATTGTCAGCGAGTATCCGATGCGAGCCGTTTTCCTCGATTACGCGACCGTCAGCTTCAACGGCGACCTCGATCCATCTGCGTTGCGACGAGCGATGCCGGGCCTGGATTTGCGCGACAACACGCCACAAGCCGCCGTGCCCGAGGCCATCGCCGGCGCAACCGTCGTCGCGCTGAACAAGCTGCGCATCCCGCGCGAGACGATCGCGGCCTCACCCGCCCTCAAGCTCATCGTGCTGGCAGCCACGGGCACGAACAACGTCGACCTCGAAGCCGCCCGCGAATGCGGCATCGGCGTCTGCAACCTGCGTGACTATTGCACCGCCTCGGTGGTGCAGCATGTGCTCGGCACGATGCTGCTGCTGACACAGCGCCTGCGCGAGTACGACGCACTCGTTCGTTCGGGCGCGTGGTCGCGCGGCGACCAGTTCTGCCTGCTCGACTTCCCGATCCGGGAACTGGCAGGGCACAAGCTCGGTATCGTGGGTCACGGCGCGCTCGGCAAAAGCGTGGCACACGCGGCCAGCCTCGCGCTTGGCATGGACGTTTGGATCGCCAACCGTCCGGGCGGCGCAGCACAAGCCGGCCGGCACGACCTCGACGAACTGCTGCCGCAGGTGGACGTGCTCAGCCTGCACTGTCCGCTGACGCCAGCAACGCAGGGTTTGATCGGCGCCCGCGAGTTGGCGCGCATGAAGCCCGCTGCGCTGCTCATCAACACCGCGCGGGGTGCGCTCGTCGACTCCCAGGCGCTGGCCGACGCACTGCGCTCCGGCAGGCTCGGCGGCGCTGCCATCGACGTGCTGCCACAGGAACCGCCCGTGGACGGCAATCCCCTGCTGGCGGCGGACATTCCGAACCTCATCGTGACGCCACACGTCGCGTGGGCGGCGCGCGAGGCACGCCAACGCTGCCTGGATGAAATGGCGGCGAACGTCGAAGATTTCGCGCGGGGCGGCCATCGCGGCCGCGTCGTCTGACAGCGGACTAGCCGCGGGCGAGCGCCTGTGCCGCCCAGCGCACGACGGGCTTCACGCGCGGCGAGACGAGTTCGAGGGCCGCGTCGAAGTCGACCCAGCGATACTCACTGTGCTCGGCACGGCCAATCAAGGGATTGATCGGCAGGCTCACGTCCGCCGTGCGCGTGGACGCGAGGTAATACCGGGCGACCTTGCCGCCGCTGTAGGGCCCCGTCTGCGTGGAATTCGAACCCCACGCGAAGTCGAGATCCTCGATCGTGGATTCTTCGCGTACCTCGCGGATGGCGGCCGCCAGCGGCTCTTCGCCTTCCTCGACCATTCCCTTCGGGAAATCCCAATGATTGAAGGCGCGCAGCAAAAGATACATCCAGTCGTCGCCTGCACGGCGAACGACCACGACGCCGGCCGAAAGCCTCGGGAATCGGGGATCCATGGCGCAAGTATAGGCGATTCATCGGTCTGATTGCTTTGCACCGGCCGATAGGCTGCAGCTATTATTCCCGCATGAACCTGCGCGACCTCCGGTACCTCGTGGCGCTGGCCGACGAGCGCCACTTCGGCAAGGCGGCGGAGCGCTGCTTCGTCAGCCAGCCGACTCTCTCGGCACAGATCCGCAAGCTCGAGGAGTACCTGGGCGTGCCGCTGGTCGAGCGACAACCCAAGCGCGTTGCGCTGACTGCGACCGGCGTGAAGATCGTACAGCGGGCACGACTGCTGCTGCAGGAAGCCGACGCGATCGTCGAGCTGGCCAGGACCGACCGGGATCCGCTGGCCGGGCCACTCAAGCTGGCGTTGATCCCCACCGTCGGTCCGTACCTGCTGCCGCACATCGTCGGCCGGCTGCGACGCGAGCTGCCGCGGCTCAAGCTCATGCTGTACGAATACCAGACCGAACACTTGCTCGAGCGGTTGCGCGCGGGCGAGATCGACGTCGGCATTCTCGCGCTGCCCGTGGTGATGGACGGCCTCGAAGCCGCGCCGCTGTACGATGAGCCCTTTGTGCTCGCCGTGCCCGCCTCGCATGCGCTTGCCGACCGCGAGCGCGTGAAGGTGGAAGACCTGCGTGGCGAAACGCTGCTGCTGCTCGAGGACGGCCACTGCCTGCGCGACCAGGCACTCGAAGTCTGCAGCCGGGTGCGGGTGAGCGAGGAGCAGGATTACCGGGCGACGAGTCTCGAGACGTTGCGCCAGATGGTCGCGGCCGGCCACGGCATCACGCTGCTGCCTGAACTGGCTGCCGAAACGCCCGTGGGCACGGCGCGCGGTCTGCGCGTGAAGCCCTTTGCCAAGCCTGCGCCGGGTCGCACGATCGGTGCGGTCTGGCGCAAGTCGACCACCCGCACTCCCGCAATCGACGGCATCGTCGCAACGATCCGCAGCACGATGAAGGACGGCACGAAAAAATGAAGCCTCGAATGACTCTCGCATTGCTTGCCCTTGCGCTCTTGAGCACGGCCACGACGACGTACGCAGCCGAGCCTGCACCGCAGGTCGTAACCGTGAGCGCCGCATGGGCGCGTGCGACTCCGCCCGGCATGGCCGTTGCCGCGGTTTACCTCACCCTGAGCGGAGGACCGCGGGCCGATCGGCTCGTTGGCGCCGCAACGCCACGCGCGGCGATGGCGCAGATTCACGTCGTGTCGGAAGCGGCAGGCATGGCGCGCATGCGACCGACCGAGGGCGTCGACGTTCCGGCGCACAAGTCGGTCGCCCTCGCGCCGCAAGGCACGCACATCATGCTGATGAACCTGCCGCAGCCGCTCGTCGCCGGTGAGCATTTTCCGCTGACGCTGCAATTCGAGCAGGCGGGCAAGATCGACGTGAGTGTCGAGGTGCGCGCGCCGGATACCGCGCCGCCGCCGGCACACTGACGCGCGCAAGCGACCAGGACGTCGTCTTTGAGTCGTTCCACCCAGGCGCTGCCCGTGCATCGACTCCACGACGAGGAGGTCGAGCGACTGCTCGCGTCGGGTGAGCGCCGCGCGGAACTCACGGCGCTCTTCGGCGACCAGGGCTACCGCGAGCTGAGTGCGCTCGCGCGCCGGGCGGCGGCGAAGCGCCGCGCCGACGGACCTCGCGTGTATGTGCTGCCGGGACTGATGGGATCACGCATCGGCTCGCGCGGACTGCTGCTCGACGACGTGCTGTGGGTCGACCTGATTGAAATCGCGGCGGGTCACCTCACTCGCCTGGCCTTGCCGGCCGGCTCGCGGCTGGTCGCACTCGGCGCGATGCTGCTCAACACGCTGAAGCTGAAATTGTCGCTGCGGATCGCCGGGTTCGATGCGCAGCTGCATCCGTACGACTGGCGCGCGAGCGTGAGCGAGCTCGCCGACGCGCTCAACCAACGCGTCGCGGCCGAGGCCGACGGCTCACCGGTGATGCTGGTCGGTCACAGCTTAGGGGGTCTCGTCGCTCGACTCGCGCTTGGCCGGCAGCGCACCGAACGCATCACGCGTGTCGTGCAGCTGGGCGCACCGAATCACGGCTCCTTTGCGCCGGTGCTCGCGCTGCGCGGCGTCTATCCGACGGTGCGCAAGCTCGCGGCCATCGACCGGCGGCACACCGCAGAGGACCTGGCACGGATCGTGTTTCGAACGCTGCCGGCCCTGCACGAGCTGCTGCCCGATCCCGAACTCACCGGTGGCGCTGACCTGTTCGACGCGACCGCCTGGCCCGATGACTCGTTGCGACCCGACCCCCAGCAGCTGCTGGCTGCGCGGCAGGAGCGCGCACGCTGGCCGGGCAGAGACGATCGCTGCCTCGTGATCGCGGGGGTGCGACAGGAAACCGTCACCTCGCTGGCGTCGACCGGCCGCGAGTTCGATTTCGGCCTGACGCCGCAGGGTGATGGCACGGTGCCGCTCGCACTCGCCGTTCGCCCGGGGGAACCCGCCTGGTACGTTGGCGAGAAGCACGGTGGTCTGCCCAACAACGGGCGCGTCATCGCAGCGGTGGTGGACCTGTTGCGCACGGGCACGACCAGACGACTTGCAACTTCGGCCTCGCTCAACCGCAACCCTGTGGTTCGCCAGGTGAGCGAAACGGTGTTGCGTCGCGTCGCCCCGCACAAGGTGAAGTGGCAACACCTGTCTCCAAACGCGCGTCGCCGGCTGCTCGAGCCGATCGTCTCTCCCGAGTTCCACGGCACGGTACAACCCGCCGTGCTCGAACGAGCGTTCGCTGCCCAGAGCGCCGCGACACAGCCCGCCCCGACGCGGCCCCGACGCACGCTCGAAGTCCGGCTCGTCCGGGGCAGCATCACCGACGCCAACTCACGCGCGCTGGTGCTGGGCGTGTTCCACAACGTCGATCCTTCCGGTCCCGCCGCAGCGATCGACGCCGAGCTCGGCGGCGCCATCCGCGAGTTCACTTTGCGGCGCATGTTCGCGGCGCAACTCGGGCAGGTCTTCGTGCTGCCGGTCGCGCGCAGCCGACTGCTGGCGGAGTTCGTGCTGTGCGCGGGCCTCGGCGATTTTGACGACTTCGGCGCCGATGCAACGGCTTTCGTCGCGGAGAACATCGTCCGCACGTTCGCCCGCACGCAGGTCGAGGACTTCGCGACCGTGCTCTTCGGCGCGGGATCCGGCGTGCCCGTGGCGATGGCGCTCGAGCAGCAGTTGCGCGGGTTCATTGCCGGCGTCAAGCACGCGGACCCGGACGAGGTCGTGCGCCGCATCTCGATCTGCGAAATCGACGCCCGCAAATACGCCGCGCTCGTGCGCGCGGCCCGGGAGGTTGCGGCGAAGTTGCAGAACGCGGACCTCGCCCTGCTGGTCGACGAGGTCGACGCATCCGCGACCGTGCCCCGGAAGAAGCCCGCTCACACGACATCCTCCTCGCGCATCGCGGCGCCAGGGGATCCCGCCTATCTTCTCGTAGCGATGACGGCTGCAGGACGCAGCGCGTACGAATGCCGTTCGTCGCTGCTCACGGCGGGTGCCAAGGCAGCGGTCCTCAGCGGCGCCATCACGTTGAACCGTGCCGACCTGCTGCAACACATCGAGCCGCTCGAAACCGGCGCCGCAACGACGCGCGACCTGGCACGCATCGGCACCGCGCTCGCACGAACGTTGCTGCCGGCGACGGTGCGTGGGGGCCTGGAGGCGATGGTCGCGCGGCCGCTCGTAATCGTGCACGACAGGGAGGCGTCACGCGTGCCCTGGGAAGTGCTGCGCGTCGGCACTACGCATCCCGCGCTGGGCGCGGGCCTGAGTCGTCGCTACACGAGCGACGCGCTCTCCGTTGCGCGGTGGCGGGACGATCACACCGGCTCCGATTCACTGCGCGTCCTGCTGATCGTCGATCCGACCGGGGACCTGCCGGGCGCGGCGGCCGAAGGCGAGGCGCTGAAACAGTTGCTCGGTCGCAAGTCCGTCACGCTCGACGTGCTTACCGGGCGGGACGCGACCCGGGCGCGCATCCTTGCGGCACTCGGCACCGGTGCGTTCGACGTGCTGCACTTTGCCGGCCACGCTTTCTTCGACGCACGCGAGCCCGACCAGGGCGGCCTGCTCTGCGACGGCAGGGAAGTGCTGCGCGGCGCCGATCTCGCCAGCGTCGGCAACCTGCCTGCGCTCGTCTTCTGCAATGCGTGCGAGGCAGCGCGCGTGCGTAAACCCGCCAGGGCGAGCGCTTCGCCGGCGCGACAGTTCGGCATGCGCCGCACGATGACGGGCATCGCCGAAGCCTTCCTGACGGGCGGGGTCGCGAACTTTCTCGGCACGCACTGGCCCGTCGGCGACGATGCGGCGTTTGCGTTCTCGCAGTCCCTGTATGGGTCGCTGCTGACCGGCGACCGGCTCGGGGACGCCGTGCTCACCGCACGCCGGCGCCTCGAGTCGATCCCCACGGTCGACTGGGCGGACTACGTTCACTACGGCAGCCCGGAATTCCGGCTCGGCGGCTTTCCGTAAGTCAACGCACGTTTACGGTGCTCGCGCAGGCACCGACGGTCGGCGACGACCAGGCTGAATACGTGCCTTGCGACGACTCGACGTATCACGCCGACTCGGTGCGGTTGACCGCCAAACTGTGATGCACGCCCCCCTGTGGCGGCAATAAGAACTCTTCGCGAAAAGAATCGCGACCTGGGTCACACCAGCGACGTGTTTGGCCGCGAAACAATCCGCCGCACGCGAAAGCCAGCCTTGATTGAACGGGGCTCAATACCCGAATCGGCGCCGGTGTCGCAGTGACTGAGTCCAAGAACAAACACGCTTTTAAGGAGCGAGATCCCGATGAATAAGGCTATTTTCCACAAGGTCGGTACGGTCGCGCTGGTCGCGGTCATGGCTGCCCCGTTTGCCGCCAATGCCGAGTCGACGTTCGTGACGGGCACCGGCACGCCTATCACGACGACTGCTCGCGTCGATTTCCAGATCCAGATCCCGAAGTTCCTGACCCTGCAGGTCGGTTCGACGGGCACTACGATTGACAC
>JAABQQ010000229.1 GCA_011391405.1 Gammaproteobacteria bacterium | reverse complement strand
GGGCAGGACGGGGGTGGTGCGAAAGGAGGGACTCGAACCCTCACGGGGTTACCCGCTGGAACCTAAATCCAGTGCGTCTACCAGTTCCGCCACTTTCGCAGGTCGCCCACTCGAACAGGCGCGATTCTAGCTGACGCGGGAGCACGGGTTGGGGGTTAGGAGCCGCGCCCGACTAAACCCTTCCTCCATGACCTACACTTCCGCCCCTTCCGCCCCTTCCGCCCCTTCCGCCCCTTCCGCCCCTTCCGCCCCTTCCCTTGGACTCCCTCACCCACATCGTCCTCGGCGCCGCCGTCGGAACCGCCGTCCTCGGCCGCAAGGCGGGGCTGCGCGCTGCCGTGATCGGGGCGGCCTGTAACACGCTGCCGGACCTGGACGTGTTCATTGCCCACGGGGACCCGGTCCGGGACCTGACCTTTCATCGCGCCGAGACCCATGCGCTCTTCTGGCTGACGCTGGCGGCACCTGCCATCGCGTGGCTGGTCGCCCGTCTGAATCGCCGAGTCGACGCGTCGTACCGCGAATGGTTGCTGCTCGTCTGGCTGTCGCTGATTACTCACCCGCTGCTCGATGCCTTCACGGTGTACGGCACGCAACTCTGGCTGCCGTTTTCGGACTACCCGGTCGGGATCGGCAGCGTCTTCATCATCGACCCGCTGGTCACGGTGCCCATGATCGTGGGCCTGATCGCGTGGCTGCGGTGGCGGCAGAACGCAACTGACCGCGGCATGCGCTGGATTCGCGCCGGGCTGATCGCAAGCACGCTCTACCTGGGTTGGACGGTGGCGGCACAGTCGCACGTCGAAGGCGAAGTGCGGCGGTTGATCGCGGCGACGCCGCTCGAAAGCAGGCGCGTCCTGGTCACCCCCGCACCGTTCAACAGCCTGCTGTGGCGCGTAATCGTGATGGATGACGACGCGTACCACGAAGGCTTCCGTTCCCTCTTCGACAAGAATGCTGGCATTCCACTGGAGCGCCATGCAAGCGACCCGGAGCTGCTCGCCTCCCTGCGGGACGATCGGACGGTGCGACGACTTGCGCGGTTCTCGAAGGGCTTTTACTCGGTGCGATTGGCGAATCGCGATCTTCGCGTCGCCGATGGCGCACCGGGCTCGTTCAGCCAACTGCTCGGCGCGGTGACAACGGCGCAGGCCGCACCCGTCGGCAGCGTTGACGCGACTCGACCCATCGTCATGACCGACCTGCGCATGGGCCAGACACCGTGGTTCGTGTTCTCGTTCGTCGTAGCCGAGCACGGCGCCAGGGGCATCAGTGCCGTGCCGAACCGTCAGATTGCGAGTGCGCGCCCACCGGTCACGGCACTGCCCTGGTTGTGGAACAGAATCTGGGACGAGAACGCGACGTACTGAAGCTCAATCGATGGGCGCGCGATCCAGCAGGATTGCGGGAACCATCGCGGCCACCAGGCTCAGCACGAGGGCGACGGCACCCACGTTGATGACCCGACTGAAGTCGTCGGCCCCGACGACCCAGGCAGCGGCCAGCGGACCCGAGGCCATGCCCATCTTCGACGCAAAACCACCGAGCGCCGCCGACTGGCCGGTCTGATCAAATTGCGCGCACATACCCAGGAGGTACGGGATACCGAACGACCAGGTCACGCCGATCAGTCCATTCGCGAGTGCGTAAACCCACGCAGTTTCGCTGCCGTGCAACGCCCAGGTCGCCAGCGCAGTCAACAGGATCGAGCCGGCCAGCGGCCAGGCGCGGCCGAACCGCGTCGACAGCAGGATGACGAGGCCCGAGCCAGCGATGCCGATCCACGACGCTGCCGCGAGCACCGGGCTGATGAAATCCATCCCGAGGCCGTCCGCCTTGCCGAGTCCGATGACGTAGGCAAACACCGCCATGTTGCCAGCCTGAAAGAAAAACGTGGCGAGCAGACTCAGCAGCAGCGGTCCGCGCCTGACACCCTGGCCAGCACCGACCCTGGGTCGCCGTACGGCACTGGCGGGGTACTCGGTGAGGAATGGCACCATCGCGAGCGTGACCAGGCTGAACAGGATCAATGCAGCGAACAGCACGCTGGTGCCGAACGTCGGAACCAGTGGCGGAAGCACGGCGAGGCCGAGCCCTCCGAGTCCGAACTGCACCACGAGCAGGTAGCCGAACGTACGGTCCGCCTGCGCCGTGCGCGACATGACCGCGAAGCCGATGCCCACGAGCATGCCGCCCATCGTCCCGTGCAGGAATCGCATCACCATCAGGGGTTCGAACCGATGGACCAGCATCGACAGCAGGTCCAGCGCGATCAATGCGGCGAGCAAGGCGTACGCCCAGGTGCGCCATTGAATCTTCTTGACGATGAAAACCGCGATCAACGCACCGATCGCCGCGCCGTAGACGTTGCTGGAGCCGACCAGGCCCGCCTGGCGGTTACTGAAGCCAGCGCCCTGCACGAGGCCGTCCACGAGCGCGGGCATGATGTTGACGTAGAAGATGCCGGCTGTGGCCAGGAAGGCCAGCAGCACTCGCGCGACCTCGCCATCGGGCGCTGCCTTGCGCAAGCCGAACATTGTGTGCGCGACCGTCGCGACTCCGTCCGGCGTCGAAGTGTTCATGAAGCAGGATCCTCGGGCATGACCGCAGGTGAGGCCGTCGCGGTCCGGCAGTAAGGATGAATACGGGCGGCAGCATAGATGGCGCGGCGAAAGCGAAACTCGTTGCCGTCGCTGAAGTAGTAGTACGTCACGCCGTTTGGCAGCAACACGATGCCGACGCCGCCGAAACCCGACATGAAGGGCACGAACACCGGAACGTTGCACCCCGGCAGGCCATCGATACGCACGGCCCAGAAGCCATCGTTGTACAGCAACGTACCGTCCATATTCGCCGCAAGACCGCGATCGGCCGCGTCGAACTGCAGTGCCGATCGCCACATGCGCTCGTCGAGCAGATCCCGTGCCGAGGCGCTGAGGGGATTGAGCCACTGCCCGAGCTTTGCGACGTCATCCGGCAGCAGCGTCAGACCGTAGCCGACGAAGGGCTGTCGTACGTCGTCGCGGGTGCGCCGCGAGAAGTCTGCCACGGGACTGAGTCCTGCAACGCGCCAGACGTCCCGCCAGACGACGTCGTGGAGCAGATCTGCCTGCGGCCCAATTTTCTGTCGCACGAACGCTGCAAGCGCGGTACCCAGCACGTAGGTATCGCTGGTGCGATAGACGAAGGCGCGACCCGCCGTCTCACGCCGGGGAGAATGGCCACAGGCGTAGGCGATCTTGCCGGCATGCCGGGGTTCGTCGAAGAACTTCTTCGACATGGCCACTGAATCTTCGTCCGCATAGGCTGCGGCCGAGGTCCAGTGACCGCTCGACATATCGAGCAGGTGGCCGAAGGTGACGCCGCTCCAATCGCCGTGCGCAGCACACTCGGGAACGTAATCCACGACCTGCTGATTGCGCGCACCGGGGAACCGCCGCTCGAGCCGCATCAGCCCGAGGCCGCCGAAAATCGACTTCGCGACTGAATACGACGGCAGCAGCAGTTCGTCGCAGAATGGATACTCGCCAGCGCGAGTAGGACACCCGCCGCTGTAGTGGACGCCGTCGACGATCACGCCCCACGTCGACATCTGCGACCGCGTCACCTCCGCGGGATGGCCGAACTCCGCGGGAGTGGCTCCCGGGTGATCGACCGCGAGTTGCGCAAGCGGACGTCGCGGCAGGCGACCGCCAACTTCCGTGCGGCGCGCGGCCACCACACGGCCTGCATCCGGCAACCTGACATCCAGCAAGTCAGCCTGCAGGAAGCCCCATAGATCGGCCTTGAAGTAGGCGCACGTCTCACCGCTGACCTGATACGCCACGTGCGAGATGTGCTTCGCTGGCACGAAGACGAACGTCAGCACGCCGTGGTGCAGGCAGTTGGCGTTCACCTCCATCAAGCTGAACGGCAGCGCCGCGCGCGTCCATTCGCCGTCTCCTGGCTCCTGCCAGGTTCGGCCCACGCCGAAGGCGAACTCCCAATACGGGTGTGACCCTGCGATCGGGATCCGCGTCTGCGGAATCAGCGCGTTACCGTCCTGCACGAGATCGACCGGCCCCGGGGACGGCAGGCGGCGCACTGGCGCAGATGGAGCATCAGCCACGCCGTAGGTATCTTGCAGGACGCGAAACCCTGCGGGCTGCGAACCAGCGCGCAGGACCAGCCGACCGAAGATTCCAACGCTGCCCGCCGTTGACGCGGCGTCGGCCGCAGGCGCAAATGCATCCATGCGCCAGGGTTTGGACGGAGTCCGACCGGCCAGCAGCTCTGCGACCTGAAGTTCCGTGCGATCGTTACTGGTCGACTCGGCTTCCACGGCGATCGACGCCAGCAGGCCCAGCGCAAGCAATGGCAGCACGTAACAGGCGTCCCTGCCCTTCAGCGATCGCACGCGATGCCTGCGGCTTCGAGTTGCAGGCGCAGCGGCTCCAGTTGTTCCGCGTAGCGACGCCAGCGTCCAATCGACGTGTCATACAGCGGCTGGCGTACCTGCAGCGCGCTCGCCGTCGTCGAAGCCCGCGCATTTTCATGGAAGCGCACGCATTGCTCGTCCCAGCCGAGACCGCAATGCTGCAGCAGACGCTGTGCCTGTCCGCGCACGTCGGCGACGACATCCTCGTAATGCACCGTGAGCACGACCCCGGGCATGACGGTATCCCAGTGCCGCATCAGGCGATCGTAGGCGACGTAATACCTGCCGAGCTCCGCCAGGTCGTAGGAAAACGGGTACGCATCCTTGAACAACTGCTTGTAGACCGCGTAGCACGTGTCGAGCGGAGCGCGCCGGACGCTCACGATCTTCGCGTGGGGCAACGCCAGGTGGATCAACCCGGCATAGAGATAGTTGAACGGCAGCTTGTCGATGAACACGGGCCGGCCGTCGCGATACGGTCGCACGCGCTCGAGGTAACGCTGACCCAGTGCCCTGAAATCCACACGCGTCGACGAATCGACAAAATCCAGTCGCGACAGCGTTCTACCCGCGGCCAGCGCAGACACCTGCCGCGTCAGCTCGAGCCCGAACTCGTTCAGTTCGCCCGCGGCGCAGACGTCCGGATGACTGCCGAGGATCCGCTCGACCAGCGTGGTGCCGGTGCGCGGCATGCCGATGACGAAGATCGCCTCCGCATTGTCACAACCCTCGATGTGACCGTCGAAGCGATCGGCAGTGTAAACCTCGCGGATCCGGTCGATGATGCCGAGATCGGTAGCGACGTCGTAACGCATCAGAGAGCGCTTGAGCCTGGCGCCCGCCCTTAGACTCTCGAACGAAGCCGAGTGGTCCTCGAGGTCCTCGAGTTCCTTCGCGAGCGCGAAGTGCAGCTGAACGAGCCCAGCGGGTGAACGGGTGCGGCTGATCGTGTCGCGCAGTTGTGCAACGTGATTGTGAGCGGCTGCCTGCTTCCTGAGCTGCGCGCGGCCGTTGTACGCCTCGTATTCGTCAGGGCGCAGCGCGATCGCCGCGTCGAAGTCCTGCTCGGCACCGACGGGGTCGCCGAGGTAGCGGCGCACCGCAGCCCGGTTGAAGTGGAACTCCGGATTGAGCTGGTCGAGCTCGATGGCCGCGGAATAATGCTCCAGCGCGCCCGCATGATCGCCCACCCGGTACAGCAGTGTGCCGACCTCGCCATGGAGCACGGCGTCGGCCAGGGGTCGGCCCCGAAGGTCGCCGGCGGCAGCGGCCGCGCCCGCCATGTCTCCCGCTTCCAGCAGGCAGCGCGCGCGGTGCACCCTGAACCGATCCGAAGGCTCGAGCTGCAGCGCGCGATCGATCGTCCGCAATGCGTCAGGCAAGTGCTGCATCTTGCGCAGCAACCAGCTAGCCAGGTACCACCCGTACGCATAGTCCGGGTGGTGGCGATTGAGGTCCTTGCTCGCCTGCAGCGCCTGCCTCAGGTCACCGGCTTCGATGCAGCCGGCGACCCGATCCGCCATCTGCTCCCGGGTGCGCGGTGCAGTCGCAGTCATGCTCCCTCAGAATGAATAGGAAATCGCCATCCCGACCGTTCGCGGCAGGGCAAGGAAGTCACGCGAGTTGTTGCCGAAATAGTTCTGGCTCGGGGCGGTGTTGGAACCGCCCGCCAGGAACGGGAACGCGCCGGTCGTGCCTTCATCGTTGAACAGGTTTTTCACGTAGAGCGATACGCCCCAATCGTCGCGGCTGAAGGTCGTGCTCAGGTTCCAGAGCTGAAACGAATCGATCTCGGCATAGCTGCGAGAAAAGATCGAGTCCGGCGCATAGGTTGCCGACGCCGGATTCGCGCTGTCGCGGCAGTTGCCGGAGGCCGTGAACGAAGTGAGGCAGTTGTCGTCACCGATGCTGTTCAAGACGTCCGACTGATAATAGCCGCTCAGCACGGCGCTCATGGCGATGCCGTTGGCAAACGTCATGTCGTACCCGAACGCGACGTTGAAGACGTGCTTGGCAGTGCCAGGCAGGCGGTCTCCGTCAGCGGCCACCTTGTCCGTGAACAACGGGCCGCCATAGAAATTGCCGGCCGGCTGGTACACGTTGTCGGTGAGTTCGGCGTCGGCATACGTGTAGCCGACGCTGTATGTCAGCGAATCGGTAATCGCACCTGACAGTTCGACTTCGATGCCCTGCGTCCGGGCCGATTCGCCATTGATCGCGGCGAAGAATCCCCAGTTCGACGTGGCCGTGTTCAGCTGCGGATCCTGCCAGTCGGTGTAGTACAGGGAGGCCGCGAAAGTGACGCGGTCCGTCACGCCCTTGTAGCCGATTTCGAAGTTGTCCACTGAATCCGAATCGAACGTGAAGTAGTCCGGGTTCTCGGCGTACTTGCCGGTGGTCGGCACAGCGTTCGCGCCGGCATGACGATAGCCCTGCGAATACGTCGCGTACAACATCGTGTCGTCGGTGACGTCCCAGGCGAAATTCGCCTTGAACAGGAAACCGTCGTCGTCGATCTTTTCCGAGGCCGTGCCGGGCGGGCTCGAAGGCGAGGAATAGATCGGCACGTCGACAACGGCATCGACGTCGACCGAGTTGTCGAAGTAACGGCCGCCGAGCGTCAGGTGCAGGGCATCGGTGAAGTTGATGGTCGCCTCACCGAACAACGCGATCTCCTCATACGCCTGGTTGCGACGGAACAGGAAATCCTGGTTCGTGCTGTACGGCGCGAGTCCGTACCAGTTCAGGGCGTCGAGGAAAGGTATGTAGCCGACCAGGAAGCTGTTCTGGCCCAGGTCGTAATCCTGGTCGACGTAGAAAAGTCCGGCCGTCCAGTCGATGAACTCGCCGCCCTGCGAGACCAGGCGGAATTCCTGCGCGAATGCGGTGTCGTCGTAAAAGCGCTCGGCCTGCGCGATCGGACGCGGCGAGCTGCCGTAGAACGCGAACCAGCCGTTGCGCGCGTACACGCCCGAGTTGTCGCTGATGCCGGAACCGGTGTGCTCGTAATATGAAGTGCTCGAGGTGAGTGTCGCGAAACCGAGGCCGACCTCGAGTTCGAGCGCGGCCAGCTGCACTTCGCGTTCGGCCGGCTCGAGTTGGACGGCGCCAAATTCATAGTCGTCATACTGGCCGCCGTTGACCAGGTCTTCACCGCGCGTCACCTGGCGGCGCCCACCGACTTCGTCGTCCTGCCACTGGTAGGACAACTGCGCGCTGAAATTCTCGCTCGGTTCGAAGCGCAGCGCCGCCCGGGCGTACTTGATGTCGACTGAATCGACGTCGTTGACGCGCCGGTACTCGGGCAGCGCCGTCAGCACGTCGCCGTTGACCACCGGGTCGCCGTTGGCATCGGTGCGATAGACATTCGGGTAGTCGACGATGCCGTCGTTGTCGATCATGCCGGCGTTGATGCGAAACGCGGCCGTCTCGGTCAACGGCACGTTCAGCATCAGGTCGGGGTTGAAGTTGTAGCCGTCGGACCCATCGGTCACGCCGAAGTTGACGCTGGCGCTGCCTTCGAAATCCTTCGGATCAGGCCTGTTCATGATGTAGCGGACATTGCCCGCCAGCGAGCCGGAACCGTACAGCGTTCCCTGCGGCCCGCGCAGCACCTCGATCCGGGCAATGTCCTTCAGCACGAAATTGCCGAACAGCGCCGTATCGTCGACGTAGGTGGACACGGTCGGCGGCGCCGCCAGCGGCACGTCGCCGTTGGTGCCGGAGTCGACGTTGATGCCGCGGATCACGATGCCGTTGGTGACGCCGGAATTGCGGAAACCACGATCCTGCACCGTCACGCCCGCCATCGTCCGCAGCGCCTCGATGGAGTCGTTGATGTTGGCCCGCTCGAGCGTTTCGCCCGACACCGCCGAGATGTTGAACGGAATTTCCTGCACCGTCTGATCGCGCCGCGTCGCCGTGACGACGATTTCCTCGAGTGCGGGTCGAGTCTGCGCAATGGCGGCTGGCACTGCGCATTGCAGACCGGCGGCAGCCACCGTCATCGCGATGAAACTCCGGCCCGGACGTGCGCGATGCAGGCACCGTCGCACCTCGATTGCCAGCACATTGCCCTTCGATTGAATCTCATTGCTCATGACGCCACCCCTGTCATTGCGGAACTGTCCGGCTTGATCGCCGTGTTGGTCTGAAAATAGACGAGCCGTCGATCGGCCCATAGAACCAGATCCAGACGACCGATTGGTCCAGATCGCTCAACCGGCCTCCTCGTCCGTCGACGCGGAACCCGGCACGGCCATCGCGCCGAGCTGGCGCAGGGTCGGTGACGACGCCTGTCCCGGCTGGTACTGCGGAAAAACCACGGCACTGTCGCGGAAGCTTTTCATCGGTTGCCCGAGCCCGAGCAGGCCGCGGCGGCGACTTCGACGCACGAGCCCGAGGTCCATTTCGACAGGGACGATCTCGTACCCGGTGCCGGCCTGATGCACGACGCTGCCGTCGGGTGCGACGACGAGCGAGCGGCCATTGCCGAGCCTGCCCGCGCAGTTCACGTCGACGAACCAGCACTGGTTGACTGCGGCATTGGTGCGCGCGATCGAGAGTTCCAGGTCACGGTCGATCGTGTTGGTCATGGTGGGATGAATCACCACTTCCGCCCCCATCCAGGCGAGGGTCCGCGTCGTCTCCGGGAACCACATGTCGTAGCAGATCGAGACGCCGAACCGTCCGATTTTCGGCACGTCAAACACCACGAATTCCGTGCCCGGCGTGACGCCCTGCTCGTACGGCAGGAACGGAAACATCTTGCGGTAACGCGCGACGACCTGGCCGCTGGGATCGAACACGGGTGTCGTGTTGTAGATGCGATCGCCGGCGCGTTCGTGGATCGAACCCGGGACGAACCAGAGCCGCAGGTCGCGGGCTATCTGGCAGAGCGACTGCTCCAAGGGCCCGGGCAATGGCTCAGCATTTGCCGTCTGGGGTCCACGCAGCGACAGCTCGCCCAGCACGACCATGTCGACCCAGGGAAACCGGCGCTTCAGGCGCTCCATCTCGGCGCGGACAATCTCCAGATTGTCCTGTGCCGTCAGTTCGAGCTGCAGTCCGGCCACCGCAAAGTGCGTCATCGTGCCCACCCCCTCCGCGTCGCTGGACGCGGCTCAGGGAGGCTAGGCGAATCCGCAAAAGGAGTGTAGTGCCAGTTGAGTGCAGCCGATGGGGCCAGACGGAACTACAGCCCGTTGGTTAGTGAATCACCGCGGCCTCGAACGCGAGCGTGTCCTCGATGAACCCCGACTCGAGATAGAACTTGATCCGGTCGCCGTCGAGCACCACGGCATACGAAGCAGGTTCGGCGTAAGACCAGCGCTGCCACTGGCGCACGTAGCGGTCGCCGTCCAGCCACCAGCGACCGTAGTCGCGGTCCTCGCCAGCGAAGCCGGCGCGCCCCGTCATCGACCCGTCAGCATGTAGAAGGATCTCGACCGGCTCGCCATAGACTCGCTGGGTTCGCATCACGGCTCCCGGAATCGTGACCTGCAGGTCACGCCGCAAGAGTCGCCGACCGACGCAGTGGTCAAGGTGTTCCGTGGCGCCCGCGGTGAACTCGCGAACGACGGCGGCCAGCCGCGCCACGCCTTCACGGATGCGATGTGCCGGGATGCCCGATACGCCCATGCGGAAGCAGTTCAGCGGCCGCCGCGAGAGCGCATAGAAATGATCGACTGGCTCGACCAGCACGCCGCGCCGTGCCGCCTCGTCCACCAAGCGCGCGACATCGAGGTCGTCGGAGCCTTGCACCCAGAGCACGGTCCCGCCCTGGCTCGGCGCAAGTGCCACCCAGGGCGGCAAATAAAAGTTGAGAGCCTGGCGCAGCGCGTCCCAACGCTGACCGAACGTTCGATGCAGGCTCGCCGTGAGCGCGTCGTAATGACCGAGGCGAATGAAATGCGCCATCGCGCGCTGGTTGTTGCGCGGCGGCTGCCCCGCCAACAGCCGGCGCAACTTGCGCGCCTCGGCGATCAGCTCGGGTGCCGCCACCATGAAGCCGAGGCTCAGGCCAGGTGCGAGCACCTTGGACAGGCACGACACGTAGATGACGCGGTTTTCGCGGTCCATGCCGCGCAGCGCCGGGTGCGGATATCCCTTGTAGTTGCTCTCGCAATCGAAATCGTCCTCGACGATGAGCATGTCGCGTTGCGCCGCCTTCTCCAGCAGGGCCCGACGACGCTCGAGCGACATCGTGACGCCCGTCGCTGCCTGGTGGCTGGGGGTCACATAAACGATGCGACTGTCATCGAGCGCTCCGTCGACGAGCATGCCGTCGCCGTCGATCGGCTGGTGCACGATCGGTGCGCCGCGTCGCTGCACGAGATGGCGCATCTCCGGATACCCTGGCTCTTCCATGGCGACCGAGACACTCGCGTCCACCAGCAGTTCGGCCAGCAGGTACAGCGACTGCTGGGCGCCAACGGTGATCAGGATTTCCTCGGCGCGCGCATTGATGCCTCGTCGCGGCAGGATCTTGGTGCGCAGCTCCTCGATCAGCATCGGATCGTCGAGTCCGCCGGTCGCTGCAGACCAGACACCGATGTCGCCGCTGCCGAGCGCATAGCGGCCGGCCTCGCGCCACTCGGCCACCGGAAACAGCGACGTATCGAACTGGCCGTCGAGAAAGCAGAAAGGATAGTCGCGAGCGTCGGCCGGCGCGATACGAGCAATGTCCGGATTGGCGCGCGACTTGAGCCACTGCTGCCAGGGGCCGGTGATGGATCCTCGCTCGCCCGGCGCATGCGGCGAATAAGCCGGCGCTGCCAGACGACGGGCGACGTAAAGGCCGCTGCGAGCCCGGCTGGTGAGCAGACCTTCGGCGACGAGTTGCTGGCAGGCGATCACGACCGTGTTGCGCGCGACGCCGAGTTGCTCCGAGAGCTTGCGCGACGACGGCAAGCGCATACCAGGCTTGAAAATGCCCAGGTGGATCGATTCGACCAGCTTCTGCCGGATCTGTGCCTGCAGGCCCAGCTTGCTGTCCGACTCGATGTAGATCAGCGCTTCGGGTTCCGCCATGGCGACCAGTATAGGGAACCGCAGTGTCGCGCCGCAGTCTCTTCAGGTCGCCGGCGCCCGCGATTGCGTAATGCGGAACCGGGAGGCGACGAACGCAAGGTCCGTCAGCGTGGCGTTGCCCGCCGGGTTGAGTCCCGTCACGTGGTAATCGCTGTACGCCGCGGCGAAATTGAGCGGCATCGGCCCGGTGAGGTTGCAGGTAAGCTGCGCGCCCGCCGCCGAGTACGCGGCAATGGCGCGCTCCGTGTACGGCTCGTCCGTGGAGTACAGGAACGCGGTGATTCCGCCTCCGGCGCGTGCGTCTGCGGCTGCCTCCGCCAGCGCGGCATTGCGGTCGTCGGTCGTGATCACGAAGCCGATCGGTCCGAAGCGCTCTTCACCGTACAGGTCCCTGGCGCCGGCCTCGATGCCGACCAGTAGCGGGGTGCGCGTGCGAGCATGCGCAAACTCCGGGTGCGCGTACGGCGACGAGGCCAGCAGGACCCTGCCGCGACGAGATCCTGCATCGGCCATCTGGTCGATGAGCGCAGGAGTGGACGCAGCCTGGATCGCCGCCATGATCGGCGCGGCGCGCTGCGGGTCTGCCGCGATCGAACCCATCGCCTGCGCCAGCTGCGCACCAAACTCATCCGCACCGATGCGACCACCGGCGTGACGAATCCCGTCGCGCGGCACGTAGATGTTCTGCGGCGACGTGCACATCTGCGCCGAGAACAGGCTCATCGTCGTCGCGAGACTCCTGATCACCGGTTCGAGCTGGTCCACCGATTCCACGACGACCGTGTTCACGCCCGACGTTTCCGAATAGCAGAGTGCGGGGTAGGCATTCGCCTCGACCCACGAACCAAAGCGTGCACTGCCCGTGAAATCGACGATTGCGGTCTGTGGATGTTTGACCAGCAGCTTGCCGATCGGAGCCTCGACCGTGTCGACGCAGAGCGTGACGAGATTCGGCGGGAATCCGGCACCGGCGATCACTTCGCGGAACGTGCGCACGGCCAGCGCCATCGGCAGGACCGCGGTCGGGTGCGGCTTCACGATCACGGGATTGCCCGTCGCGAGGCTCGCAAGCATGGCCGGGTAAGCATTCCAGGTCGGGAACGTGGCGCAGGCAAAGCACACCGCGACCCCGCGCGGGACCAGTTGATAGCGCTTGCGCAGCCGGATCGTCGTCGATCCGAACCGCCGTTCCCACAACGCCGCGGCAGGCACATCCGACATCGCAGCCTGCGCATACGCAAGTGCCTCGACGCCGCGATCCAGTGCATTCGTGCCACTCCCCGCGTAACTCATCGGGCCGCTCTGGCCGGCCGTGTGCATCACGGCTTGCGCCGTCTCGAACACGTTCTCGTACAACCGATCGACGATCTCCATGCAGACGCCAAGCCGCGCCTGTTGCGTCGCAGCCGCCCACGCCGGCATCGCCGAACGCGCGGCCGCAAACAGGTCGTCGATGTCTGCGCGCGGGTAATCGATGCCCAGCGGCTCGAGCGTGTACGGAGAAATCTCGCCGCCGATGCGATCAAGTGCGCCGGGCTGATCGAGCTCGAAGGCCCGCCCGAGCTGCGCATGAAATGCGGCGATGCCCGCCGCAGATGCCGCAGCACCGCCTCGATGCCGATCCGGTGTTTCGGGAAACAGCGTGAAGTAGCTGCGTTCGCGACAGGCCAGTCCGGCGGCACGGAGCGAAGCCGCATGCTTGTCGAACAGCTCGAGCGCGGCGCTGGTCATTTCGATTTCCTCGCATCCGGTGCCGGTCGCCACTGCAGGCGGTGCACTCGCAATCCGTCGGGAACGACTTCCTCGGCCGACAGCGTCAACGTCCGACCACGCAGCTGGATCCTGCGTGTCTGCACCGTCCCAACCAGCGCCGGGTTGTGCGAAATCGTCACGTGGTGCTCGACGACCTGACCGACGATGCGCCAACGAGAGCAATAGCCAAAAAATGTGTCGAAGGCCGTCGCTCTTTCATTCGCGGGAGCCGCACGCGGGTTGTTGCGCGCGAACCGCGGTCGACCCGCAGCCATCATCGCGGCGCTCATCCAGCCATCCGGCGTGTAGAGCAGCAGCCCGACCGCTCCGGGTCCCAGCGGCTCGGTGACGGCACCGTCCTCGTACGTGATGTACCAGCGTTGCAGTTGCCAGCTGCCGACCAGCCGCTTGCGATCGAAGTTCTTCACCGTGGACCTCAACCGAATGCGGGTTTACGCAGAGCCTCGGCGTATTCAGCCGCGTAACGATCGACGATCGTCGCGGTTGCCTCGACGGCACGGATGTGATCGACGCCCTGCCCCGCCGACCAGATGTTTTTCCAGGCCTTGAGCTGGCCCTGGGAATTGCTCCAGTTCATCCTGTCCTTGCCGACCAGCGCATCTGGATCGAGGCCGGCCGCGACGATGCTTTCGCGGAGGTACCATGCATCCGCCCCGGTGAACGTCTTCGTCATCACCAGGTCTTCGAACGATGCGCGCACCACCATCTCGCGGTACTCCTGCGCCGCGAGGCTCTCCTCCGCGCAGATGAATGGCGTGCCGGCATAAGCGAGATCTGCGCCGAGCAACTCGGCAGCGCGCACGGCGCCGCCGTGACCAATGCTGCCGCCAAGCACAATGATGCCGTCATAGAACTCGCGCACGGCCTGGACGAAAGCGAAAGGCGAAACTTTGCCTGTGTGACCGCCAGCGCCGGCGCTGACGAGCACGAGGCCGTCGGCTCCGGCTGCTGCGGCCTTACGGGCGAAGGCCAGGCTGCTGACGTCGGCGAAGACCGTCCCGCCGTAAGCATGGACGTGTTCGATAGCCCGGACTGGACTGCCCAACGCAGTAATCACGAGCGGCGGCTGGTAGCGGTCGACCAGTTCGAGTTCCGGCCCGAGACGGTCGTACGAACTGTGCATGACGAGGTTCAGCGCCCAGGGGCCGACTTTGCCGGGCGCCGCCCTGCAAGCTTCGGCATGTCCCGCCACGACCTGCTGCAACCATTCCTCGAGAATGTCGAGCGAACGGGCATTGGGGGTTGGAAACGCCGCGGCGATTCCTGCCCGGCAGGCGGCCAGGACCAGGCCGGGACCCGAGACCAGGAACATCGGTGCGGCAATCAATGGCAGCCGCATTGCTCCCGTCAGGACCCGCAGGCGCTCGGCCCGGCTCTCCTTGGCGACTTTCGACACTTCACAACCCCTTGATGACTTGCACTATAGTACTCTGGTAGCGGACCCGGGCGACAGCGACTTTCCAGAGGAAACGCACGATGCGCAAGTACACGGATATCACCACGCAGGATCCGTCGGATCGACCGACCTGGGTCGACGGCATCGACAACCCCTACCTGCACGGTCCCTACACGCCCGTCGTGTCCGAGATCACCGCCGTCGACCTCGAAGTCAGCGCAGGCGAGATTCCCGCCGACCTGTACGGCGCATACCTGCGCAACGGGCCGAACCCGGTGTTCAAGCCGCGCGGCGACTACCACTGGTTCGACGGCGACGGCATGGTGCACGGCGTGTATTTCCGCGACGGGCGCGCGAGCTACATCCGTAAGTGGGTGCAGACCCGCGCACTGCACGACGAGATCGAGCGCGGCAAGGTCGAGCTGTCCGGGATCATGGGTCCGTACGATCTCTCGCGCGTGGCTGGGCACGAAGTCGAGTCGATGAACCCCGATTACTGCAAGGACACCTCGAACACGACGCTGAACTTTCACAACGGCAAGGTCCTCTCGGCCTGGTACAACGCCGGCCGCGTCTACTCGCTCGATCCGCTGACGCTCGAGACCGCAGGCGAGCAGGACTTCTGCGGTGGCCTCGACACGCCGATGAACGCGCACGGCAAGACCGATCCGCGGACCGGCGAGTTCATCAACTACGGTTATGCCGATTTCCAGCCGTGGCTCACATACTACGTGATCTCGGCCGACGGCAAGGTCAAGCACCGTGCCCGCATCGACCTGCCGGGCCCGCGCCTGCCGCACGATACGACGATCACGCCGAATTACACGATCCTGCACGACTTCCCGCTGTTTCACGACGTCGACGTCTTGAAGCGCACGGGTCACCGCGTCGTGCAGTTCATGCGCGACCTGCCGACGCGCTTCGGCGTGATTCCGCGCTACGGCACGCAGGAGCAGGTCCGCTGGTTCGAATTCGAGCCGGGCTACGTGCTGCACATGGTCAATGCCTGGGAAGACGGCGACTGGATCACGATGGACGGCTGCTTCCAGCCCGACCCGACCATCCGCCGCGACCCGCAGGAAGGCCCGCTTGCGTCGATGCTCGCCTACCTGCGTTACAAGGGACACCTGCGCCGCTGGCGCATGAACCTGAAGACCGGCGAAAAAAGCGAGCAGCAGATCGACGACCTGAACGTCGAGTTCTGCCTGCCCGACGCCGAACAGTATGGTGTCCGCACGCGCTACTCGTACCACCAGCTGATCCCGACGGACCTGCAGACGATGGCGTTCGAAGGGCTCGTCAAGTACGACCACGACCGGGGCACCAGCGAAATCTACAACTACCCGGCTGGCTGGTTTCCCAGCGAGGCGCCGTTCGCGAAGAGCACGCGCGGCGGTGACGAAGACAGCGGCTACGCGATCACGCTCGCAACCAACATTCACGATTACCGCTCGGAGGCATGGATCTTCGACGCCAAGCGGATCATCGCAGGCCCGCTCGCTCGCGTGCGACTGCCGGGGCGGGTGGCCGCCGGCTTCCACGCATCGTGGGTCACCGGCGACAAGCTCTGGCCTCAGGCACGCGCGGTCGGCTGACGCGCGAGTTCGGACTCGAGATACGCCACGAGCGATTGTGGCGTGTCCTTGCTGGCGCGAGTGCGCTCGTAGACGTGCGCGGGACGGATCGCACGATCGAACCAGACGAGTTCGTGTGCGGGTTGTGCCGGACGCGTACCGGCCAGCCACAGCGCCGTATCGGCGCCCGCGGCTGCATCGCGCAGGATCGGCCGCAGGATCTTCCGGAACCGCGGCAACGATCGCTTCACGCCATCCGTGTCGGCCCAGCCCGGATGCATCACGTAAAACGTGATGCCGCGTGACCCATACGTGTCGCGCCAGTACTGGTTGAGCACGATCTGTGCCCGCTTGTGGAAGCCGTACGCGAACACACCATTGTAGGTCGCAGGATCGGTGACGTTCAGCATCGCAACCATCAGCGGCATGTTGTAGCCGCCACCCGAAGTCATGTTGATCACCGTAGCCTGCGGTCCGGCGAGCAGGCCGCTGCGGATGAGTCCTTCGGTCAACTGGTAGTGACTCAGCAGGTTCGAAACGAACGAGCTTTCGCGACCCTCCGGTGTCACCGCAAGATCGTCGAGCAGCACGCCGACGTTGTTGACCAGGACGTCGACCTTGCGCCCTGAGGCCTCGAGGCGTCGCAGCAGGCGCTCGGTGTCGGCTTGCAGCGTGAAATCGCAGCATTCGGTCTCGACCCCCCGGATGCCCGCCTGACGTGCATCATCGCGCAGGGCCCCGAGTCTGGACTCATTCCGAGCCACTGCGGTCACGGTCGCTCCGGCACGTGCGGCCTCCAGCACGATGTGCCGGCCGATTCCGCCGGAGCCGCCAGTGACCAGCCAGCGCTGGCCGCGGTAATCCGGGGTGAACTGCGGCCATGACAGTTTGCGCCAGCGATGTCCCAGCTGAGTGAAACTGGCCGTGAAGCGACTGTAGAAGCTGACGATTTTCTTGAGTTGCTGATAATTCATTTGTCCCCCGGACGATGTCGGCAGCGGGATCAACGGCCGCCGCCGGATGCTAGACTTGCGACTTTAGACTGATGCGATCGAATCATGGCGACCAGCAACGCCGCGCAAAGGGCGCCCCAGCCGAGCGACATCGAGACTGCCCGCGTCCTGCTGCACAGTGGCGAGGTCGCGCGTGCGCTGCAGGTCGTGGGCGACCGCTGGTCGTTCCTGCTCATGCGCGACGCTTTTCTCGGCGTGCGCCGCTTCGAGGACCTGCGTCGTCGCACCGGCGCCTCGCGCGGAACGCTCACGGCTCGCCTCAACGCGATGGTGGAAGCCGGCCTCTTCTACCGCAGTCCGTACGGCAGCGCACCCAGCCGTCTTGAATATCGGCTCACCGAAAAAGGCCTGGCTTTCTATCCCGTCGCACTCTGCATGTGGACGTGGGAGAACCGCTGGGGTGGCGAGTTTGGCTTGCCGCCCAAACTGATCCACGCGACCTGTGGCAAGTCTCTGCACCCGCGCCTGGTTTGCGCGCACTGCGAAACCGACATCAATTGGCGTGACATGGTGTTCAAACCGGGTCCGGGTGCACACAGCTACCCGGCTCCGCCGACGTCCACTCGCCGTCGCGAAAGCGCGGCCTCGGCGCATGTCGATGGTGTCGACACGATGATGTTCCACAGCGTCGACACCGTCGGCGATCGCTGGACCGCGTTGCTCGTCGGCGCACTTTTCTTCGGCCTGCGCCGTTACGACGACATCAATGCGGCGCTCGGCATCGCGACCAACATCCTTGCCGACCGATTGCGGCGTCTGCTGGCCGCCGGCGTGATCGAACAGCGTCTGTACCAGGACCATCCGCCGCGTCACGAATACCACCTGACGGACAAAGGCTGGGACCTGCTGCAGTTCACCATCGCGATGCACGACTGGGGCACCCACTGGATTCCCTCTCCCCACGGTCAGGGGCTGCTCCTGCGGCATCGCCCCTGCGGACGACGTCTGCGCGTCAAGGTGGTCTGCGGCAGTTGCGGCGAGGCGGTCGAAGTACGCGAAGTCCAGATTCGCGGCTCGGCGCGGCCATCCGTCACTCAACGACGTGGTGGCCAGGGGAAAAAGCCGCTGGTGCGCCGGACGTAGTCCTCGTAACCCGGGCGCTTCTTGCGCATGCGCCGCTCGACGAGTTCCTTGCCCATCATGCCGAGGATCGACCACGTCATGAGAGCGGGCGAAAACACGGTGAACCATCCCCAGGGATGTTCGCAGGCCACGAGCCAGAAACCCCACCACACGCAGGTCTCGCCAAAATAATTCGGGTGCCGTGAATAGCGCCAGAGCCCGGTGTCGAGCACTTTGCCCGCATTGGCCACCGCCGACTTGAAGCGTGCGAGCTGCAGATCCGCGGTAGCCTCGAACGCTACGCCGATGAGCACCAGTGCCGTGCCGAGCCAGGCCAGTGGTCCGAGCGTTGCCGGCGTCGGCGCCGTCTGGGCCACGAGGAAAGGCGCGATGGCCACGAAGACGATCGCCGCCTGGTAGAGATTGATGCGCGTCAGGCTGTGCCAGGCGAAATTCCTGCCCTGGTCTTCGACGTGTTTGCGCAGGCGCGCATAGCGCGGGTCTTCGCGACCCCAGTTACGCCAGGCCAGGTAACCGCCAAGTCGCGCCGACCAGATGACCGCCAGCACGGCGACCAGCATGCGGCGCGGTTCGGCGCCGTGCGCCACGAAAACGCCGAGCACCGCAGCTGCCCCGATGCACGGGGCGAACCAGATGTCGACGAGGCTCGAATCGCGCGTAGCCATGCTGACGGCCCAGAGCAGGATGAACGAACCGAAAACCAGCGCAGCGTTGGCGAGTGCGAGACGGATCAGGTCATCGAGCATCGGCTGCAGTTCTCCGGCGGGTTCAGATGGAAATTGCGCCGCTCAGCGGTGCGGCCCAGTCGAGGGCACCCTGGCGCGCCATCAGCTCATCGATGCGGTCCGCAATGACTGCAGGCAGCGGCACAGTTCGCCGCGCGTCAAGGTCGGCGGCCGCAGAAACAAACTCGACGACGCTCGCGAGGCGCTCGTGCGTGACGTTCAGCAGGAACACGTGGCCCTGCACGCGCTTGTCATTGCGGGCGGTGAAGCTCAGGAACAGCGACACCTCCTCGCCCACATGCACTTCGTTCAGGAACCAGATGTGGTGCTCGAGATCGAAGAGGCCGACCCGCTGCTTACGTACCCACTCCTCGCTGATACCGAGCAGTTCGAGCAAGGGGTCGCTCGTCAGGTCGTACATCGTCAAGTGATGCTTCACGTTGACGTGACCGTTGATGTCTTCCCACTCTTGCGGCACGCGCACCTGCGCCAGCTCAGGAAGCTGTCGCACCTGCGCGGGCGTGGGCATCGTGACTCGCAAGGGCTGGACTCCTGCGCCGGCAGGGAACCGGTCGCTTGCACAATCGAACGCAGATCCTATCCTGACTACGTCCACGCGATTCAGCAAGAGCTGGATCGAGTCGAATCGGTGTTCAGCCGCGCGGCACCAGGTACGCGTCCAGCGCGTCACGCCGCTCCACCGAACGCTGCATCTCCTGCTTCGCCACCGAACGCAGGTGCACCTCGTCGGGTCCATCGGCCAGGCGCAGGACCCTTCCCCATGTCCACAGCATCGCGAGTGGCGTGTCGGCGCTCAGGCCCATCGCCCCGAAGGTCTGCATTGCGCGGTCGCAGACCGTCGTCTGCACGCGCGGCACCAGCGCCTTGATCATTGCTATCTCGTGCGCTGCCGCTTTCGGCCCGGCACGATCCATGAGCCATGCCGCCTTGAGCACCAGCAGGCGCGCCTGCTCGATCTCGATGCGGGACAGCGCGATCCATTCTGCGACGGTGCCGTGCTGATGGAGGTACTTGCCGAAAGTCCGACGCTCAGCGGCCCGCGCGCACATCAGCTCGAGCGCCAGTTCGCACTGGCCGATTGATCGCATGCAGTGGTGCACGCGTCCCGGGCCGAGCCTTGCCTGCGCGATGGCGAACCCGGCGCCCTCCTCGTGAATCAGGTTGCTGGCGGGCACATGCACGTCGCGGAAGGTGAGTTCGCAGTGGCCTTCGGCCGAATAGTGCTGCATGACCGGCAAGTCGCGAACGACTGCGACGCCCGGTGCGTCGAGGGGGACGAGGATCATGCTCTGGCGCCGATGCGGGGGCCCGTCCGGATCGGTCACTCCCATGACGATCGCGACCTTGCAATGGGGGTGCGCCGCACCGGAGATGAACCACTTGCGGCCGTTGATGACGTACTGGTCGCCGGCGCGTCGAATCGACGTCTGGATATTCGTCGCGTCCGACGACGCCGTATCCGGTTCGGTCATGGCGAAACAGGACCGGATGTTCCCCTCGAGCAGCGGATCGAGCCAGCGTTCGCGCTGCCCGGGCGTTGCGAACAGGTGCAGGATTTCCATGTTGCCGGTGTCGGGAGCGCTGCAGTTGAACACCTCCGAGGCCCATGCGACGCGACCCATGATCTCGGCCAGCGGCGCGTACTCGAGGTTGCTCAGTCGCTGGCCCGGCTCATCGTCCTGCAGGCCCGGCAGGAACAGGTTCCACAGGCCTTCCGACCGCGCGACCGGCTTCAGTTCCTCCACCACCCGCGGGTGGCGGCTGCCGGCCGCCAGTTCGCTCGCGTAGCGGGGCATCGCCGGAATGATGTAACGCTCCATGAACTCCAGCAGCTGGCGCCGGAGATTTTCCGTTCGTGGGGAGAATTCAAAGTCCATGGCCCGGGTCCTTTAATAATTGCAGCTGGCCGAGCGAGGATTGTCGGCCCATGGCGTGCTTGCTTAACGCAATGAATCTGTTGCACTCTGGCGCGGCATGACGACGCGGCCGCCCACGACCCGGTTGACGACAACGCGACCCGGGTTCATTCGGGCAAACTCGGTGTCCCGGGCACTGGCGGCGGTCGTCGACCGCTGGACGCTGCTCATCCTGGCCGCGGCATTCCAGGGCACGAAGCGGTTTGATGGCTGGCGCAACGGCATCGGCATTTCCAGCAACATCCTCACTTCGCGGCTGGAGCGGCTCGTTAAGCTCGGTTGCCTGCAGAAGGCCGTGGTGTCGGACGGCAAGCGCCGCCAGGAGTATCGGCTGACTCCCATGGGCGCCGATCTCTATCCAACCGCGCTGATGTTCTGGCGTTTCGATCGACTCTGGTCGCACCGGCGGGCAATGCAACCGACGACCTTGACCCATGCGACCTGCGGCGCCTGGATGACCCCGGTCCTCGTCTGCGCAAATTGCCGCGCGCCAGTCCGTGCGCGTGACGTTCGCTACGAAGACGGGCCCGGCGCCGGACTCGAGCGCATGCCCTCGCCCCGGTCCAGCCGACGAATTGCCGCCTCGCCGGACGAGGGCGCGAAGCTGCACCTGCTGGCCGGCGAATCGATTGACCATTTCGGCGATCGCTGGACGCAGCAAGTCCTGTCGACGTTCTTCCTCGGCGCGCGACGCTTCGACGACATCCGCATCCAGTGCAGTGTCGCCACGAACATCCTCGCCGATCGGCTGAAGCTGCTCGTCGAGCACGGCACGCTGCAGCGGCGCGCCTGTGCTGCCGACCCGCGTCATCACGAGTATGTCCTGACGCCCAAGGGCATGGACCTCTACCCGATCATCCTGACGCTGATGAAGTGGGGTGATCGCTGGCTTGCCGGCAAGTCCGGCCCGCCCCTGATCCTGTCCTGCGCTCGCTGCAGTCACGTGCTCGACGCGGTTGTCGTGTGTGATCACTGCGGCGGGCGGCTCGATCCACACGACGTCAGTTTCCGGCGCGGCTGAATCCCTCGGCGCCGCTGCGTCGGCCCGTCGTCATGACGGCTCCCTGATGGTGATGCCCCCGTCGACGATCAGGGTCTGACCGGTCACGTACGCCGCTGCCCGCGAGGCGAGGAACACCGCGACCCCACCAATGTCCGCGGGCTCCCCCATGCGCCGCGCGGGCGTGCCCTGCTCGACGTGTTGCAGCAGTTTTTCGTTTTGCCAGAGCGCTTTGGAAAAATCGGTCTTGATCAGGCCCGGTGCAATGCAGTTGGCGCGTATGCCGTCCGCGCCCCATTCGACGGCGAGGCTCATCGCCAGCGAGGAGTCTGCGGCCTTCGACATGCCGTACACCGCCAGCGTTGGACTGCCCTGGCGGCCGCCGATGCTCGAGACGATGATGATGCTGCCGCCACCGCTTGCAACCATGTGCGGCGCCGCCATGTTGCACAGCCAGAAGTTGCTCCTGACGTTGCTGTGCATGATCTTGTCGTAGGCTTCGTCGGGCATCTTTGCCATGGGTCCAAAGTACGGATTCACGGCGGCGTTGCACACCAGGATGTCCAGCCGTCCGAACCGCGCCACGGTCTGGTCGATGAGATTCTGCAGCTGGTCCTTCTCGGACACATTGCAGGGGACGACCATGGCCTCGCCACCGTTCACCGTGATGGCGTCCGCCACCGCCTGGCACGCGGCGGGTTTCCGACTGGAGACGACCACCTTCGCGCCGGCGCGGGCCATGCACTCCGCGGTCGCACGACCGATCCCGCGGCTGGAGCCGGTAATTACGGCCACCTGGCCGGTCAGGTCAAACATGGTCCACTCCTTCGATCTGATGGCAACGTCCCGCGGTCAACCGCCACTGGCCAGAGCCCAGCCGGATTCCGCGACCTTTCGATAACAGTCCCCGAACAGGAGGGCCGTCTCTGAACTGGCATTTCCGGCCAGCGCGCGCCGATAGACGCCGTGCTGGATGGCGGCTGTGCGGTACAGGCTGAAAGCCATGTAAAAACGCCAGTCCGGGACTTCTGCGCGGCCCGTGCGGCGCGCATAGGCAGCCAGGTAGTCCGCCTCCGACGGAATGCCGAGAGCGGCAATGTCCACGCCGGCAAAACCAGCGGCGACCGGGTCACCCGCCGGCAAGTGATAGGTCATGCAGTTGAATGAGAGATCGCAGAGCGGCTCGCCGATCGTCGACAGCTCCCAGTCGAGGATAGCCACCACCCGTGCTTCACATTTGTCGAATATCAGGTTGCCGATGCGGAAGTCGCCATGCGCGATCGCCGCCGATTCGCGGGCAGGCACGTTGCCGACCAGCCAGTCGCCCAACTGATCCATGGCAGGCACTGACTTGGTGCTTGCGGCAAGGTACTGCTTGCGCCACCGTGCGATCTGCCGTGCCACGTACTGGGCTGGCTTGCCGAAATCGCCGAGGCCGTTGCCCTCCCAGTCGAAGTTGTGCACTCGTGCCAGCGCATCGTTCATGGCGTCGTAGATGCCCGCACGCTCGGTCGAAGTCATGCCTGGCAGCAGCGGATCGGTGAATATCCGGCCCGGCTGATAGTCCATGACATAGAACGGCGTGCCGATGACCTCGGCGTCATCGCAGTAGACCCGCGGGCGTGGTGCCGGCACGTCGCCCGAAGCCAGCGCGCTCAGCACGCGGTATTCGCGGTCGATGGCATGAGCCGACTCCACCAGCACCCCGGGTGGCTTTTTGCGCAGCACGTGCTCGCCAGCCGCCGATCGCAGATGGAACGTGGGGTTGGACTGGCCACTCGCAAACTGGCGCACCGCCAATGGGCCGGCAAACCCGGGCAGGTTTCGCTCGAGCCAGGCTGCAAGCCGTGCTTCGTCGAACCGGTGACGCTCAGCCGTCGGCCGCGTCCCGGGGCGTTCCGTCACCTGATCCGTCGTGGACATGGCTCTGCGTTACTTCGTCGGCAGGCCCAGGCGATTCGAGATATTGTTCTTCTGCATGTTGGAGGAGCCGCCGACGATCGGCATGCAAACGATGTCGCGCACGTAGCGTTCCATGTCGTAGTCACGTGCACAGCCGTAGGCCCCCATGACCCGCTGGCAGGTCAGCACGATCTCCACTGCGGTGTCGCCGACAAACAGCTTGGCCATCGAGCTCTCGACGCTGCAGTCGCGACCCTCCGTCGCGAGCCACGCGCCGTGGTACAGCATGTGGCGGCAGGCTTCGAGCTTGGTGCGTGCTTCGACCAGCATGTTGCGCACGGCCTGGTGGGAACAGATCTTGCGGCCGAACTGCACACGCTCCTGCGAGTACTGCCAGGCGTCCGCGACCGCGGCAGCCGCTATGCCAAACGCCGTCGCGGTGATTTCCAGGCGCTCGATGTCCAGCCCGCGACCGACCAGCATCGGCCACCCCTTGTTCCACGCCTCGCGGCCGCCGACGATGTTCTCGACCGGTACCGTGACATCGTCGAAGATCACGTCCGTGGTCTCCGCGTAGCGCAGGCCGATGTGGTCGATGTCGACAATGGTCAACCCGCGCGAGTTCGTCGGCACGAGCACCAGCGAGAGGTTGCCATAGCGCTCCGCCTTTGGCCCGCTGCGGACCAGCGTGTAGACATAGTCGGCGATTCGCGCGCCCGTGACCCAGCGCTTGGTGCCGTTGATGACAACGGACTTGCCGTCCGCGCTCAGCGTCGCCGTCACGGTAGCCGAAGCGAGGTCGCCCCCGACGTCGGGCTCACTCAGACCGTACGCGAACAGGATCTCACCCCGCGCAAACTTCGGCAGCAAGTCGGCCTTCTGCGCCTCGTTGCCATTCTCGAGAATGTTCAGGGCACCATAAAACGCGCAGTGGATGAACGGGCCGGCCAGCGACGTGCCGCGCTTCGCCAGCTCTTCGATCACGACGATCGCCGACAGGATGTCGACGCCACTGCCACCGTATTCCTCCGGGACCGCCAGTGCCGTCACCCCGAGTTCACAGAGCTTCCTGAATGCCTCGCGCGAATGGCTGGCGCTTTTGTCGAGCGTGCGTGCCAGCTCGCGCGGCATTTCCTTCTCAACAAATCGCCGCAGCGTGTCGCGCAACATCGTGGTCTGTTCTGCTTCGTCGAAATTCATGGCGTTTCCTTGCAGTCGTCGGCAATACGCTCAGACATTGCGCGTGCGTCCGCTCCAGTAGCGTGCGCGCAGGGCCTTCTTGTCCACCTTGCCGAGGTTGGTGACCGGAATGGCTGCGACGAACTCGACGGACTTCGGCGTCGTGAGACTGCCCTTGCGGGCCTTGACGAACTCGATGAGTTCGCCCTCCGTTACGGAGTGACCCGGGCGCAGTGCGACCAGTGCCTTGACCTCCTCGCCCCAGCGCTCGTGCGGCACGCCGATGACCGCGGCCTGCGCCACGGCCGGATGCTCGAAAAGAACGTCTTCGATCTCGCGCGGAAAGATATTGAAGCCGCCACTGACGATCATGTCCTTGCGGCGGTCGACGATGGTCAGGTAGCCCTCGGCATCGCGGCGAGCGATGTCGCCGGTATGCAGCCAGCCATCGCGCAACGCTTCGGCGGTCGCGAGCGGGTCGTCGAGGTAACCGCTCATCACGTTCGGTGCGTGTGCCACGATCTCGCCAGGCTCGCCCTCCGGCACCTCGTGACCCTGCTCGTCGAGCAGTCGGATCCGCGTCGGGTAGGTCGCAATGCCTGCCGATGCAAATACCTGGGCTTGCCGCGCGGGATCGGCCACGACGTGCAGCTCGCGCGGCAGCGACGTGAGGGCCATCGGCGCTTCGGTCTGGCCGAAGAACTGGGTGAAGACCGGTCCGAAGCGCTCGATTGCCTGCTTCAATCGCTCCGGCGCGATTGCAGCGGCGCCGTACAACACGTTCCGCAGGCTGCCCAGGTCGAAAGCGTCGCGTCGCGGGTGATCGAGCAGGATGTAGATCATCGTCGGCACCAGCAGCGTCATCGTCGCGCGCTCGCGCTCGATCGTGCCGAGCAGCAGGTCGGGGTCGAAGTGGTCGAGAATCACGCAGCGGCCCTGTCGCAGCAGCACGGGCAACAGCAGGCAACCGGCGGCATGGGTGAGCGGCGTCGCGAACACGAACGTCTCGCGCCATCCCAGGCCGAAGTCGAGCAGCTCCATGTAGTAAGTGAACACGAACGACCGATGCGACAGCATCACGCCCTTGGGTCGCCCGGTGGTTCCTCCCGTAAAATAGACACCCGCCAGGTCCTCCGGGTCGATCGTCTCGGTGCGCGGCGTCGCGTCGTACGACTGCACCAGCGCCTGCAGGTGCTGGTGCCCCGCCGGGACGCGTCCCGGCTCGTCCGCGACGCAGACGTAGTGCCGCACGGTCGTCAGCTGCGGCTGCATCTCGAGGACGCGCGCGGCAAGCTTCTCGTGGTAGACGAGCGTCGTGCAGCGCGCGAAGTTCATCATGTAGACGTGGTCCGCATTGGCGAGCAGCACCGCGAGCGGCACGCGCACTGCACCGATCCTGGTGACTGCGTATTCGCAGGCGACGTACTCAATGCAGTTTGCCATCAGGAACGCGACGCGGTCCCCGCTGCCGAGACCAAGTGCGGCGAACGCATTGGCCAGTCGTGCCGCGTCCTCGCCCAGTTGCCGATAGGACATCGAACGGTCGCCCTGGGTCAGCGCCGTGCGATCCCCGCCGAGCCGCACCGCTCGTTCGTACAAGTCCGCTACCGTTTGCCCGATCATGCCCACACCCCCGACGACTGCCGCTGGCTCAGCCGCGCATGTGGAACAGCATCTTGTAGTCGAACGCCATGACTTCTTCGTCACGCTGGTTGCGCACCGTGTAGCGCCACACCTGCACGCCCTTGCGGGGATTGCTGGTCGGCTGCTGCCCCTTGACCTCGACGATTACGCGGACCGTGTCCCCGAGCTTCACGGGTTTCAGCATCCGCAGGTCGTCCACCCCGAGCCATGCAATGGCGGCGTCGCCGCCGATGCCAGCGAGGGAAACAAGTCCGACGGCGAGCCCGAAAATCAGCGGCCCATGCACCAGTCGTTCGCCGAACTGCGTCTTCGCGGCATATTCCCGATCCATGTGCAGCGGATAGAAGTCACCGGTCAAGCCGGCCCAGGTCACGATGTGCGCCTCGGTCAGCGTGATGGCGGCTGTTTCGAACACGTCGCCGACCTTGAAGTCGTCGCCGTATTTCTTCTGTGTCACGGGAAACTCCTTGGCGACCGGTTCAGCCCTGTACGGGCCGGAATTTTGGCAGCGTGAACTCCTCGTTCAGACGCTCGAACGTAACCTCGACCGGCATGTCACAGCGCAATCCAGCGAGGTCGCAATGCAC
>JAABQQ010000228.1 GCA_011391405.1 Gammaproteobacteria bacterium | reverse complement strand
GTCAAGCGCGCCGTCCGCAAGACGACCACCCGCAAGGCCGCCGCGTGAACGAGGCCCGACGCGCAAGCAATTGCAGCTGGTCTCCCCCCTGATCGCGCCCTCCGCGGAGGGCGCGTTTGTTTCGGGCTACGTTGTCGCGTGGCGTGGGATTGTGGACCTTCCGGGTCTGTACGCCGGGGCACGGACATGACATCTCCGCGTGGAGGATGATGTTTGCATGGGGCGTCGGCCATGCATCTCTTCCTGCCTGCGGATTACCGGCTTGGTTGCGGTACTGTCCGCCTGCCTGTGTGCATCGGTAGCCGCGGCCGCGAGGCCCGCAACAGACCCGGCATCGGCGCTGCGTGCTCGCTATGCCGCCTTGCGCGAGCAACTCGACCATAGTCCCTTTCCGCAGCATCTCCACGTCGAATCCATGGAAGGACCTGGCGCATCACAAGGCGATGTCTATGCCGTCGTCGACTACCCGATCGCCACGGTCAGCGACGCATTTTCAAACTCGGCCAACTGGTGCGATGCCCTGATACTGCACCTGAACGTCAAGTACTGTCGTTCCGTCTCACTTGACGGGCGCACGGTGCTCTCGACAGCAATCGGCAGGAATTTCGACCAGCCACTGAGCAGCACGTATCGAGTCAATTTCGGCTACAGCATTACGGCGTCGCGGCCGGACTACGTGGACGTCGATCTGCATGCGCTGCACGGACCGCTCGGCACCGGAGATTACCGCATCTCTCTCGAGGCTGTGGGCCTGGAGAAAAAGCGAGCATTCGTCCACCTCCGGTATTCCTACACCTATGGCTTCGCGGGTCGCTCGGCGATGAATATGTACCTCGCGACATCCGGCAGCGACAAGGTCGGCTTCACGGTCATCGGGGATCGGAACGACCCGCAACCGAAGTTCATTGGCGGCGTCCGCGGTGCGATCGAGCGCAATACCATGCGTTACTACCTGGCCATCGACGCCTATCTCGGCGCGCTCGCGACGCCCGCCCCGGCGCGCTTCGAGCACAGCCTCGAGCGCTGGTTCAATGCCACCGAGCTCTACCCCCGCCAGCTCCGCGAAATTGACCGCGACACCTATTTCGCGATGAAGCGCAGCGAGTACGCGCGTCAGCAGACGATCCAGTAGCGGCTGGCCGCCCGCTGGCACCGCCGCTCAATCGCCGGCTGTCGCTTCGGGTACGTAGGTGTAGTGCCACGGCGCCGGCGGAGTTGCCTGTGGGCCGACGAATCTGTTGCTCGCCTCACGCACGGCTGCGTCGAGTTTCGCTGCCCATCCCGCCGCGACCCAGTCCGTGGCAATACTAGCCGCGCTTGGGCCTGCGACGACCCGCCCGCCCTGATGCACCTGAAAGTCGATCGCTCGCATCTGGCCGTGTAACGACAACCCGGGAGCCGCGATCGTCGGCTTCGGCACGGGTTTGTATCCGGACAGGAACGCCTTGAGCGCCTCCCGGGCCTGCTCGGGGCGATTTGTGGGAAAGCCAGGCGCAAGGATCAGCGCCTGCGCGGCCGCCAGGATCTCCCTGGCCGCTGCCTTCACCGACTCGTTGCTGTTCCAGTGCTCGATCTGCACGTCGAGGCTGCGCACCTGTGAATTCACGTACAACTCGAAGCCAGGGTTGGCAGCGACAAACGCCGTCCTGACTCTGTCGATCTCCTGTTGCAGATCGCGTTGCTCCGGGGAGCCCTCGAAGGCTTCGATCTGTTCCTGGGTCCAGCTCCAGCGATCGGCGAGGTGGGGCGCGCTCCACAGGTATGAACGCAGCGCCAGCAACTGCCGGTCGGTGCCGACGAGTTGCACCAGGGTCTGTGCGACGCGAGGGTCGAGTTGGGCACTGATGGACGTGACGTACGACGACAGCGGGTCGGTGTCAGGAGCCGCCGCCCGTGCGAGGCCGACTACGGTCAGCGCAGGTAGAAGTGCCGCGATTGTGGCTTGCCAGATCCGTGCGGTCATTTCCACCCTCAGCGCCGACCCGGCGCCTCCGGCTGTACACGCCAGACGACATTGCCAACGTCGTCCGCGACGAGCAGGGCGCCTGCCCGGTCGACCGCCACACCGGCCGGACGACCCAGGGCATTGCCCTTTGCATTGACGAATCCGGTCAGGACGTCCTCGGGAGCTGCAACGGGATGTCCGTCGGCGAAGGCCACGAATATGACTTTGTAGCCGCTCCGCGGCTGCCGATTCCAGGAGCCGTGCTGGCCGATGAACGCGCCGCCGGAATAGTGCTGCGGCAAGAGAGTGCTGCGATAGAACGCCAGCCCGAGCGACGCGGTATGTGCGCCGAGCGCATAGTCCGGCGCGACGGCGCGAGCGACCAGGTCGGGGCGCTGGGGCTTCACCCGCGTGTCGACGTGAGGGCCGTAATAACTGTATGGCCACCCGTAGAAGGCGCCATCCTGCGCGGCGGTCATGAAGTCGGGCACCAGGTCGCTGCCAAGCTCATCGCGTTCATTGACGGTGGTCCACAGCGCGCCTGTGTGCGGTTCCCAGTCCAATCCGTTTGGGTTGCGCAGCCCGGTGGCGAACGGACGCCAGCCGCCGGTTGCGAGATTCACCTCCAGGATCGCGGCTCGATTGGCTTCGTTTTCCATGCCGTTCTCGCCCACGTTGCTGTTCGAGCCGACCGTCACGTAGAGACGCGAGCCATCGGGGGTGGCAATGATGTTGCGGGTCCAGTGATGGTTGATCGTGCCCGCGGGCAGACCGACGATCTTTACGCCCGGTACCCTGATCTGCGTATCGCCCGCCTCGTAGGGAAAGCGCATGACTGAATCGGTGTTGGCGACATAGAGCTTGTTGCCGACGAGTGCCATGCCGAACGGTGAATTCAGGTCTTTCAGCAATTCGGAGCGAAAGTCCGCAGTACCGTCCCCGTCGGTGTCGCGCAGCAACGTGATTCGGTTGGCGCTTGGCACAGTGGCGCCGGCCTGCTCCATGATCCGGCTCGCCACCCAACCCTTGATGCCGCGCGCGTCATCCGGGCGGGACGGACCATTGCTTTCCGCAACGAGAACGTCGCCGTTCGGCAGCACATACAGCCAGCGGGGGTGATCGAGGCCTGCCGCGTAGGGAGTCACCACCAGCCCGGCTGCCGCCACGGGCGTCGCGCCGGAGGGCCAGCCTTTGGCCGGAGCGATCTGCACCGTCGGTATGAGTGTCGGGTGCGGCGGCGGCAACGTCGGCGCCGGACCGAAACCGGCGCTCTCCGGCAAGGTCGCCCAGTGGTCACAGCCGGCGAGACCGAGCAGGAGCATTGATGCGACTACAGGATGGAAATTGAGCTTGAACATGAGGATCGAAAGTCTCTGTGGCGCTGGTGCAATCAGCCCTTCATGCGAGGCCGTCGGCCAGCCCGATACGTATGGGCTTCCGCGCCGATGCTCTCTGTACGCTGCCGAACGGAAGCGGCGGATCTCGAGGTGAGCCTGATCCCAGAATGACAAAGCTCGCGGCCTGACCGAGCCGCGTACGCAACTTCCGACACCGCACCCTTGTGCATGCCTGCTAACGTGGGGCCGTAAGGAGGCTGCGCGGAGGGCGACTCGGGTCTGGGTTGTACTGGCACGAGTCCCACCTGTGCCGATGGTCAGGAACCGATGATCGAGCCGCCGAATGCCGCTGGTCGCCCTGAGATCCATGCTCGCAGCTGGGGTCGTGCGGTTGCCGTCGTGCTGATCTGCGCCTCCGTCGCACTCCTGTTGTCCTTCGATGCGGTGTACGACAGCCTGCAACGGGCACTGTCCGCTGCTGCACCGAGCATTGCCGGGCATCCTCGCCTCGGCGCCGTCGCGTTCGTCGTATTCGCCGCCTTGTCCGCCGTCCTCGCCTTCTTTTCCAGCGCGTTGCTGCTGCCGGCGGCCGTGTACGCCTGGGGCACGACGGCCACGTTCGTACTGCTGTGGCTGGGTTGGTTGCTGGGTGGGATCTGTACCTATGCGCTCGGTCGCGGGTTGCGCAGACCGCGGGGGACGGTGCCCGGGACTGCCAGCAAGTTCGATTTCTATCTGCAAAGGGCCCCGGGTGAAGTCACGTTCGCGCTGGTCCTGTTGCTGTGTCTCGCATTGCCTTCGGAAATTCCTGGCTACCTTTGCGGTTATCTTGGCGTGCGTATGCGAACGTACGTCCCTGCGCTGGCCATAGCAGAGCTGCCATATGCGATTGGCGCCGTTGTGCTCGGCGACGGCGTGGCACATCGCCACATCGGGTGGCTGGTGGCGGTTGGCTTTATTGGCGCGTCGCTGAGCCTGCTTGCCTTGCGGGCCCTGCACAAGCGGCTCGGGCCGCCCTCGTGACCTAAGCGCTTGTGCGCAACAGTGCCGCGGCGCGTTGCACGGCCACGGCGGTCGAAAGTCCCCAGGTGAGTCCCTGCAACATCCGGCGCGGCCGAACGACGACGACGACGGCGGCGACCGCACCAGCGAGCAGCAGCGGATGCGTCGCAGCCCTTCGCGCAACACTGACGGCCGCATCGACCTTGCGCAGTGAATGGGCGACGTCGCCGGTGCTGAGCGCGAGATCTCGCCGCTGCAGCTCGCTGCGTGCAACCAGCATCGCTCGTTTCGCGGCCAGTTCCTGTCTCCGGCTCATCGCGAAACCTGCTTGTCCAGCAGCTCCAGGTCACGCTCGAGTTCATCGAGGGTAGACGCAAGCAAGCGGGACCGCCGCCGCGTCTGTGCCCGTACGGCAAAATACGACGCGGCGGTGAGAACGATAAAGACGATGGCCACGCCCACTGTGGCGGTCAGCCGGTGCGTGTCCCAGTAAGCCGCAATCACCACAATGCCGCTGAACAGCAGCGCCAGGCTCGCGAGCGTGAGCACGACCAGGCCTCCCAGCAGGAGCGTGACGACACGACGTACTTCTTCCTCGATCTCGGTGCCGAACAGCTCGACCCGCGTATGCGCCATCGCCACGAGCGTTGCAATCAGCGCGCGCAGGGAATCGAACAGGCCGCCGGCTGATCTTCCGGGTGCGTCGGACTCGTCCATCGCCGTGCTTGCTGGCAACCGAACGCGTTCAGCGCCGGCCGATCAACAGACCGACCAGAAGTCCGACGCCCGCGGCCACCCCGATCGACGGCCATGGGTTCTCGTGGACATAGGCGTTGGTCTTTTGCGCGGCTTCCCGCGTACGGGCCGCGATATCGTGTTCCAGTTCGCTCATGCGGGCCCGAGCCTTATGCAGGGACTCTTCCGCGTGCGCGCGTGCCTTGGTTGCCCGCTCGCTGGCATCGCCAGCCGTGGCTTTCAGCAGATTCTCGGTGTCGCGGACGACAGCCTGCAAATCCGCCATGAGTCGTTCAGTACTGGTGTTGGTATCCATGAGTCCTACCTCCTGGCATTGACTCGTCTGCGCGGTTTGGGTCGCGCCACAGACGCAATGTACTCCGATGGCCGGGACATAAAAATCCGTACAAGCAAGCGTCACCCCGGGGCGCCTTCGCCTACCCGGCGGCCGTGGCCAGCCGTTTCTCCGCGCCCTCGATCATCGCCTTGAAGCGCGGATGATCGCGCAGGGCATCCAGGTCGGGATCCACCTTGGCCCAGTTGACGGTTTCGAGCGTGTCCTTCTCGAGTACCGCCCCCAGCAGGTTCAGCGCGATTTCAGTGTCCTTCAGTTCCACGAACCCGCAGGCGAAGTTGTAACGCATGGTGAGGTTGTCGGGATCGAGCAGCATCGCGCGCTTGGCGAGTTCCCGTGCGCGATCGCCCTGGCCAAGGGCGATCAGCGACATCACGACGTACCCCATGGCCATGCCATTGTCGGGTTCCTGGGCCGCAATCTTCTCGGCCCGCGCCAGCGTGCGCTGCGCGGCGTGGCGCAATCCTTCCTGGTTGCCGAGCGACCGGTAGCAGGCGATCAGCATCGCCACCGAGGAAAAGTCGCTTTCCATGAGCGACGCGGCTTTCTCGTAATAGCGCGTGGCGTCTTCATAGCGGCCCTGCGCGTAGTTGAGGCGGGCGGCGGCCGTATTGACCTCGAACGACTCCGAGTCGAGCCGCAGGGCCGTCTCGATCTCGCGCTGGGCCTCGTCGTATTTCGAGTTCGAGGTCAGCACGCGCGCGATGGCAGCGTGTGCCTCGGCAAGGTTGGCATCGATCGACAGCGCCCTTTCGGCCGCGGCGAGTCCGCCATCCCCGGGTTCGCTGAAGTGAAACCGCAACGCTGCCTGCGACACAGCCATCAGTGCCCACGCGGCCGCGTACTCCGGATCGATTTCGGTGGCGCTGCGGCACAGTCGGATGATCGCCTCGCAACGGCGGGCGTTGCCGTAATTGCCCGTGACGCTGTATTGCCGCGCCATGAGGTAGATGTTGTAGGCCTCGAGATTGGTCGTGCCACGCTGTTCGATGGCCTTTTTCTCCTCCGGCAGGAGCTTCAACCTGAGGGCCTTGACGATGGCTTCGGAAATCTCGTCCTGGATCGCGAAGATGTCGTTCAGGTCGCGGTCATAGCGCTCGGCCCAGACGTGACTGCCGCTCGAGCCGTCGATCAGCTGCGCGCTGATGCGCACCCGCTGCCCGGCCTTGCGCACGCTGCCTTCGAGCACGTGACTGACCTTGAGCTGGCGCGCGATCAGCGGAATCTCGACGTTCTTGCCCTTGAATGTAAACACGGTGTTGCGCGCAACGACCGCAAGCGCCGAGACCTTGCTCAGGTCCGTGATCACGTCCTCCGTAATGCCGTCGCTGAAATATTCCTGTTCGGCATCGCCGCTCATGTTGACGAAGGGCAGGACGCAGATCGCTACACGAGGCGCAGCGGACGCCGGTGCGGCGTTGTTTGTTTCCGTGATCCTGGGCGCCGCGGAGGTGCCGCGGGCAGCGCGTTGCTGGGTGATCATCGAGCCGAGCGCGCGCAGCAATTCCTGGAATGGCACGCTGGCCGGGTCTTCCGCCCAGTCGTCGAGTTCGGTCGTGTGGATCGCACGCACGTCCATCGGCAGCTTCGCGCCGTCGAAGCGCACCGGCACCAGGATGCCTCGGTCGGCGGCCTCGCGTGCTTCACCGCGCACCCATCGGGAAGCGACCGATGTCTGGGTCCAGACGACGATCGCGGCAAAGGCAGCTTCGAGTTCACCCTCGATCTGGCTGTCGAACTCCTGGCCCGTGTTGATCGCCGAATCCCACCAGACCGTCCAGCCCTGCGCCTCGATCGCGGCCACCAGAGCCGCGACACGCGCCTTGTCGGTGCGTGAGTAGGAAACGAAGATATCGGCCATGCGCGCAACCCAGGGCGCCGCAAACTCCCTGCGGCGGCCGTAGCTTAACCTGTCGGGCGATCACTGGGCGCGTCGCCGCTCTTTCAAATCCAGTCGCGCGTGATCACAATCAACGCATGACGACCCGCAAGCGCGTGACTCCCGACCTCGGCCGGCTCGATCGCGTAGTCGCTGACGCGCGCCGTGCGCGTGACCAGCGCGAGCAGGGATACCGCGCCCAGGCCTTGAAGCTGTTCCCGTGGATCTGCGGACGCTGTGCCCGCGAATTCGCGCAGCCCAACCTGCACGAGCTCACGGTCCATCACAAGAACCACGACCACGATCACAACCCGTCCGACGGCAGCAACTGGGAGCTGCTCTGTCTCTATTGCCACGACAACGAGCACCAGCGCTACGTCGACCAGGGTGGCACCGCGCTGCGTGAGGCTGACCGCGCACCGGGTGCAATCCATTCACCGTTTGCGGACCTGGCGTCCCTGCTGAAAAAGTCCTAGATCGGCAACGTCCTGACGCGCTTGCCGGTTGCCGCGAAGATCGCGTTGACCACAGCAGGCGTTGCAGGCGGCAGACCCGGTTCACCGATGCCGCCCGGGGCCTCCGTGCTCGGCACGATGTGCACTTCGACCCTGGGCATCTCATCCATGCGCAGCATCGGGTAGTCGTTGAAGTTCGACTGCTCGACGCGACCGTTCTGGAACGTGATCTTCTCGTGCAACGCGGCGCTGAGGCCGTAAACGATCGCACCTTCGACCTGCCGGTGGATCACGTCCGGGTTCACCGTGCGTCCGCAGTCCACGGCCGCGACGATCCGGTGCACTCGCGGCTTGCCGCTCGCATCCATCGAGACCTCGGCCACCTGCGCGACGAAGCTGCCGAAGCAATTCGTGATCGCCACGCCTCGATGGACGCCCTGCGGCAACGGTGAGCCCCAGCCGGCTTTCTGCGCCGCCAGATCGAGCACGCCGCGCAGGCGCGGCTGCTTGGAAAGCAGCGAACGCCTGAATTCGACGGGATCCTTGCCGGCAGCGGCCGCAACTTCATCGATGAATGCCTCGATGAAATAGACGTTCTGCGAATGGCCGACCGAGCGCCAGAACCAGAGCGGGACGCCGGGTTCCGCCTGGGCATATTCGACGCGCAGGTTCGGGAACGCGTAGAGCATGTCGCCGATGCCTTCAATCGCGAATTCGTCGACGCCTTTCGGCAACTCCTTCGTGAAACCGGCGGCTATGGACAGCGCCGGCGACGCGACGCGTGCAGTGAGCGACACCGGGTTGCCGGCCGCATCGAGGCCGGCCGTGAACCGCGTGACCGATGCGGGGCGGTAGAACCACGCGCGCATGTCGTCCTCGCGCGTGTAAACGAGCTTCACCGGTACGCCGGCCGCTTTCGAGATCAACGTCGAGGCGATGATGAAGTCCGGCGCGAAGCGACGGCCGAAGCCGCCGCCGAGGTAGGTCGTGTGCACCTGCACCTTCTCGGGCGGCAGTCCCGTCAATTGCGCGACGATACCCTGATTCGGACCCGGCGCCTGTGTCGGCGCCCAGACTTCGGCCTTTCCTGCGCTCACCCAGGCCGTGCAGTTCATCGGTTCCATGCACGCATGCGCCAGGTAGGGAGCTTCATAGACGGCTTCGACCGTCTTCGCGACGGCGACGCTGACGTCGCCCTCGTTACGCGCAACGGCGCCTGGCTTCTTCGTCGCCTCGTGCAGGAGTTTCGAGATGTCTGCGGACGACAACGAACCGAGCGGGCCGTCGTCCCATTTCACGACCAGTGCGTCGCGGCCCTTCAGCGCAATCCAGTAACCCTCGGCCAGCACGGCGACGCCCTGCGGAATCTGCACGACCTGCTTCACGCCCGGAATCGCCTTCGCAGCCGCATCGTCGACCGACACGATCGTCGCGCCGGGCACCGGTGCGTGCACCATGACCGCCGTGAGCAGTCCCGGCAGCTGGACGTCGATGCCGAATCCCGCACTGCCGTCGACCTTGGCCGGCGTGTCGATGCGGGTCAGGCCCTTGCCGAGGATGCGGAAATCCCTCGGGTCCTTGAGGCTCGGATTCTGTGGCACCGGCAGTTTCGAGGCAGCCGCAACGAGCTCGCCATAACCAGCCGACTTGCCGTCGGGACCCATGACGCGACCTTCCTGTGTGCGGCATGCGGCGGCATCGACGCCCCATTTTCCGGCGGCCGCGGCGACCAGCATTTCGCGTGCTGCCGCGCCCGCCATGCGCATCGGTTCGTAGTGACCGCGGATCGCGGTCGAGCCGCCCGTGGCCTGCATGCCGAACAGCGGATTGTTGTACGCCTTGTCCACCGGCGCCTGCTCGAGTTTGACGCTCTTCCAGTCGGCGTCGAGTTCCTCGGCGACCAGCGAGGCAATGCCCATGTGCACGCCCTGGCCCATCTCGGACAGGCCGCAGATGACCGTGACCTGCCCATCCGGGGCGATGCGCAGGAACGCGTTCGGTGCAAAGCCGGTGGCCTGGCCTGGCATTGCGGCGGCCGCAGCCTGGGCGAATCTGGACGACACGGGCAGCGTGAACCCGATGACGAGCGCGCCGGTGGCGGCCGCGGAGCCTTTGAGAAAGTCGCGGCGCGTGGTGAATGCGTTGGTGCTCATGGCTGTCTCCTTGCCTCAGGCGCCGAGCGTCGCGGCCGCATCCTTGATGGCCGCGCGAATTCGATTGTAGGTGCCGCAACGGCAAAGGGTTCGACGCATGGCTTCGTCGATGTCGGTGTCGTTGGGCTTGGGATTCTGTGCCAGCAAGGCGGCCGCGCTCATGATCTGCCCACTCTGGCAGTAGCCGCATTGCGGCACGTCGTTGCGGATCCACGCGGCCTGCAGGGCCTGGCCGATGCGGTTCGCGTCCATGGCCTCGATCGTGGTCACCTGCTTGCCGGCCACCGCTTCGATCGTGGTGACGCAGGCGCGGATCGGCTTGCCGTCGACGTGTACCGTGCAGGCGCCGCAGACAGAGATGCCGCAGCCGAACTTGGTGCCGGTGTAGCCGAGCTCATCGCGCAGGGCCCACAACAACGGAGTGTCGGGCGTAGCGGACAACTGGACGGTCTTGCCGTTGATCGAGAGTGAAATCATGAGGTTTCCCCAGCGCAGGAAGCAGTTGCCGGTGGGCCAGCCAATGGAATTTAGTATAAAGCGGTCCTATGGACGGATCATTGCATCAATTGCTGCCGATGTACGAACGGGCGCGCGCGGAGCAGGATCCGCTCGTGCTCGCGACGGTCATTGCCACCCGCGGTTCGACCTACCGCAAGGCGGGGGCACAGATGCTGATCGGCCCCGGCGGCCAGTACGAGGGCATGCTTTCGGGCGGTTGTCTCGAGGGCGACCTGGCCGCGCACGCGGCGTCGGTGCTGCACACGGGCACTCCAAAAATGGTTCGGTATGACAATCGCGGGGACGACGATCTGTTGTGGGGATTGGGCGCCGGTTGCGAAGGCGGCATGGACGTCTGGCTTGTCAGGCTCGATCCCGCCGCGAACTGGGAACCCTTCGCCACTCTGTCGCGGTGTTTCGAACAGCGCGAGCGCGCAACGTATGCCGTCGTGCTCGATTCTGCGGCACCGGTCCCGCCCGTTGGCACGACGCTCTGGATTGCTGGCGGTCCGGCTCCGCCTGCGGGACTGCCTGGACAGCTGGTCACCTGGCTGGCAGCACAAGCCAGTGGTGCCCCGGGCGCGGCGACCTGTGGGATCGTCGAGTTCGACAGTCCCCGGGTGCGCTTGTTTTTTGACTCCATGGCTGTCGCAAGCGAATTGCTGCTGATCGGCGGCGGTCCGGACGCGCTGCCGGTGGTGGAATTTGGCGCGGCGCTGGGCTGGCGCGTGACCGTAGCGGACCATCGGCCGGCCTACGCCGACACGGGGCGATTTCCACGGGCAAGACGGGTGCTGCTGTCCGCTCCGGCGGAGTTGGCGCAACACGTGGATCTCAGGCGGTTCGATGCCGCCGTGGTCATGAGCCATCACATCGCGACCGACCTCGTGGCGCTCGCGACACTGGCCGCCACCTCGATTCCTTACGTCGGATTGCTTGGCCCTGCGTCGCGTCGCCAACGTCTGCTGTCAGACCTCGGAGCGGCGACAGCGGCGAAATTCGGGGCGCGCCTGCATGCGCCGGTCGGCCTCGAACTTGGCGGGCGCGATCCGGCGAGCATCGCGCTCGCAATCGTCGCGGAAATCCAGGCGCATCTGCATGGCAAAGGACACGGGCAGGCACTCGATCGCAACACCGCGGCGTCGAACCTGCACGTGATGCTGCTGGCCGCCGGCAGCTCGTCGCGCTTCGGTTCGCCGAAGCAGCTGGCCGATATCGCAGGACGACCCATGCTCGCGCGCACGCTGGACACGGTGCTGCAGCTGGAACGACGGCACCCCGTGACCGTCGTGCTCGGCGCGGACAGCGAGCGTCTCGAGCCGCTGGTGCGCAATGCGTCGGCGCACGTGGCTTTCAATCCGGATCACGCGCAGGGCATGGCGAGTTCCATTCGCGCGGGTTTGGCGCACGCGCCGTTTGATGCAAGTGGAGCATTGATTGCGCTGGCGGACCAGGTTGCAGTGACGGCCGGCGACCTGCGGCAGCTCGTGTCACGCTGGGAGCAGCAACCCGACCGCATCGTCGCTGCACTGTACGACGATACGATCGGTGTTCCCGCCATCTTCCCCGCCGATCTGTTCCGGGAGCTGGCTGAGTTGCAGGGCGATCGCGGCGCGCGGGTACTGCTGTCGCGCTATCCGGAGCGAGTGATCGGCGTGCCCATGCCATCCGCGGCGCAGGACATCGACACGCCCGCAGACCTGTCGGTCAGCACGCTGTCTGTGTAAGACTCCGCGCCACAGACATAAACAACAACGGGCGGAAGTCGGGGACGACGACCGGCCCGCACCTGGGGGAACGATTCATGAAACCCATCGGCGACGTCGCGCGCGCGATTGGCATTGATCCTGCCGTGCTCGAACCGTACGGCCACTACAAGGCCAAGCTGCCGCTGTCCGCCTTCAAGGGACGCCCGAACCGCGGCAAGCTCGTGCTGGTGTCCGCCATCACGCCGACGCCGGCCGGGGAGGGCAAGACCACCACGACCATCGGCCTGGTGCAGGGCCTGGCGAAGATCGGTGTGCCCAGTGCGGCGGCCTTGCGTGAGCCCAGTCTCGGTCCGGTCTTCGGGATGAAAGGCGGCGGTGCAGGCGGCGGCGCGTCGGAAATGCTGCCGATGATGGACATCAACCTGCACTTCAACGGCGACTTTCACGCCGTCTCGAGCGCGCACAACCTGCTGGCGGCGCTGGTCGACAACGCGCTGCATAACGGCAATCCGTTACGGCTCGATCCGCGGCGCGTCACCTGGAAACGCGTCGTCGACATGAACGATCGCGCGCTGCGCGACATCATCATCGGGCTCGGCGGGCGCTCGGAAGGCATCCCACGTGAGAGCGGCTTCGACATCACTGCCGCGAGCGAAGTGATGGCGATCCTTTGCCTTGCCAGCGACATTCCGGATCTCAAGGCACGCCTCGGTCGCATCGTCGTGGGCTACACGTCCGATGGTGTCGCCGTCACGGCCGGCCAGCTGGGTGCCGTCGGCGCAATGGCCGCACTGCTGAGCCAGGCGATCAAGCCGAACCTCGTGCAGACCACCGAAGGCTCGCCCGCGTTCGTGCATGGCGGTCCGTTCGCCAACATCGCTCATGGAACCAACAGCATCACAGCCACGCGCGCGGCGCTCTCGTACGCCGACATCGTCGTGACCGAAGCAGGTTTCGCGTTCGAACTCGGCGCCGAGAAGTTCTTCGACATCAATTGCCGGTACGGCGGATTTGCGCCAGCCTGCACGGTGCTGGTGGCGACCATTCGTGCCCTCAAGATGCACGGCGGCAAGCCGCTGGCCGAGGTGAGCAAGCCGGACGTCGAGGCGATGACTCGCGGCTTCTCCAACATGGAAAAGCACATCGAGAGCATCCGCAAGTTCGGCCAGGCCTGTGTCGTGGCGATCAACGGGTTTCCGACCGACACGGCCGAAGAAGTGGCCGCGTTGCAGCAGCATTGCGCGGGACTCGGCGTACAGGCTGTTGCCGCAGAGCCTTTCAGCAAGGGCGGCAGTGGCTGTGTCGAACTCGCCGAAGTCGTGCGCGACCTCGTCGCGCGCACCGAGCCGGGATTCACGCCGCTCTACGATTGGAGCGACACGATCGAGCACAAGATCGCGACCGTCGCCCGCGAGATGTATGGTGCGCAGGCCGTGGACTACACGGCTCGCGCGAAGCGTGATCTGGAGCAGCTGCAGAAAGCGGGCTTCGACAAGCTGCCGATCTGCATCGCGAAGACCCAGCAGTCGCTCTCCGACAACCCTGCTTTGCTGGGACGGCCGAAGGACTTTCTCGTCACCGTGCGCGAAATCCAGCTGGCGGCAGGGGCGGGGTTCATCATCCCGATCACGGGTGAGATCCTGCGCATGCCTGGATTGCCGAAAGTGCCGATGTCCAGTCGGTTCGATTTGTCGGACGAGGGCGAGGTGTTGTTCTCGCGGCCGTGAGTGGCGTCCGGTGAGCTGCCGCAAGTCGTCGCGCGTTACCGCTGCTCGATACGCGCGCCATTGCTCACGCGATCGCTCGGATGGACGACGACTGCATCGCCCGCTGCGACGCCCTTGAGTACTGCCGCATCGATTCCGTTCATGTTCCCGATCGCCAAAGTCTGGAGACGGGCGCGTCCGTCACGACTCACGAACACGGCCCATTCGCCACCCTGGCGAAACAACGACGACAGCGGCACCTTGAGCACATCGTTCGACTCCCACAGCACGATGCGAGGTTCGACGCGATAACCGTGACCCAGGTGACGCCACCGCTCGGCCGGCTCGGTGATGTCGATGATGACCTTGACGCGCTGCTCCTCGACGCCCAGCGCCGAAACCTTCGTGAAGCCGTAAGGCTCGACCCGCCGCACGACGCCTTCGAGCGCGTTGTCGCCGCCCCAGCCCTCGATGAGCGCTCGTTGCCCCGTGCGCACCTTGACGGCCTCCGTGGAGAGCAGGTCCGTGACGACCTCGAGCTTGCCGGGATCCCCGATCTCGACCAGCGGCGTGCCGGACGCGACGATGCCTTCGCTTTCGGCGAGCACCTGCAGCACGCGGCCACTCACGGGTGACTTGACGGTGACGCAATCGCAATCGGTGCTGCGATCCGCGCTCCTGCCGGGCGCCATCAAGCGGGCTTTGGCCTGTTCGAGTTCGGACTCGCGCACTCGTAGTCCCGCCACGGACTCATCGACTGCAGCCTCGGTCGTGCGCGCGCGGCGACGCGCCGATTCGAGGTCGTTCTGCGAAATCGTGCGGCTCGCAGCGAGGCCTTCGTAGCGCGTCAATTCGGTGACCGCGAAATCGCGCTCCGCCTGCGCACGACGAAGTTCGGCGGCAGCATGCACGCGCGCGGCCTCACTGGCGCGGATTCCTGCGCGCACCTCTGCTTCGCTGCGGCGGTCGAGGAAGGAAGGATCCGATGGTTCGATGCGCGCGACGATCGTCTCGCCTGCGGCGACGCTGTCACCGGCCTCGAGTTCGATGCGTCGCATGTGTCCTGCCAGGGGCGCCGAGACTACGAACATGTCGCGTACCCGCGTTTCGCCGTCGTCGCTCACGCTCACCTGCAGCGGGCCACGCACGACCGTCGCCAGGTCCACGGACACCGGTTGCGGACGGAAGAGCCATGCCAACGCGCCCGCGAGCGCGATGAAAGCGGGTAGCCAGAACCAGAACCTGCGCCAGCCAGCCTGTGTCATAAATCATTCCCGGGTCTTGAGCACAGCGATGAGATCGAGCCGGTCGAGCCGCCGGCGGACCAGCAGCACCGCGGCGAGGGTAGCGAGAAACCCGCCGAGGATGGCCCAGCCGAACGTTGACGGCTCGACGACGAACGGCACCCGGTAGAGTTCCGTCTGGAATGCCCGCACGAGCCACCGTGCAAGCAGCCAGCCGATGCCCGCGCCAAGCGGCAGCGCGACGAAGGTCAGCAGGCCGATCTCGCCGATGAGGATGTATTCGACCTCGCGTCGCGAGAATCCGAGCACCCGCATCGTCGCCAGTTCGCGCGCGCGTTCGGCGAGCGCGATGCGGGCGGCGTTGTACGCCACCCCGCACGCCAGGGTCGCCGAGAAAACGATGAAGAATCCGACGTAGATCAGCATGGTCTTCGCCAAGGTCTCGTTGAACGTCGACACCGCAGCGCTGCGCAGATTGACGGCGCTCACCTGCGGCATCTGCTTCAGTTCTCGGTACAAGCGGGTTTCGAACAGTGGATCCACGCGCAGGTGCACCGCTGTCACGCTCGGAGGCTCGTGCATGGCGCGATTCAGGGCGCCGATGTCGATATAGGCAGGCCGGCCGATGTAGGTTTCGAACGTCGCAACCACCGGAATCTCGAGTACGGGTCGCCGACCTTCGAGTACCTCGACGGTGATGATGTCTCCCGGCCGCACCGCCAGGCGATCCGCGAGCACCGTGGAGATCACCAGGCCGTCTGGCGGCAGGTCCAGAGCCGTGCCCTGCGCGTCATATACGCGATAGAGCGACTGGTGGGACGGAACGCCCTGCACGGCGCCCCGCACCACGCGCGGACCGGAACGCAGTTTTGCAGCCACCGTGCGCATCGGTTCGACCGCGAGCACGCCAGGCAGGCGCGCCAGTCCGCCCACGACCGCGCTGGAACGCGCTTCGACCAGGCCCACGGTCAAGTCCTGCCCCTGCGCTGCGAAGAAGTACACGTCGACGATGCGGTGAATGGCGTCGAGCCATTGCATCGACACGATCAGCACGGCGACGGACATGGCGATCCCCAGGCTGGTGACCAGCGCACGCAGGGGCCAGCGGGAGGTCTGGCGCAATACGATCCGCGTGGGCTGGTCGAGCCGCTCGAAGAGCCGCGGCTGGAACAGGCGGTTGCGCCGGAACAGGGGCGGGGCGGGCGGCTGCATCGCGGCGGCGGGCGACAGTGCCGCGGCTCGACGCACGGCACCGATCGCACCCAGCAGCGCGGCGCCAACGCTGGCACCTGCGGCGAGCAGGAACGGGCCGGCGCTCGGCCGGAACAGCAGGAACGGGAACCGGTAGAAGTCGGCGTACATGGTGGTGCTGTAGAGGCCGAGCCAGTAACCGAAGAACCAGCCGAGCAGTGTCCCCACCGCGCCGATCGCAAGCACGAGCTTCACGTAATGCCACGCGATTACGGCATTGGAGTAGCCGAACGCCTTCAGCAACCCGATTTCCGGTCGTTCGACCGCCACCAGCCGGGCGACGACCATGTTCGTCAGGAAGGCCGCCACTGCGAGGAAGACGGTAGGGAGAAAGCGTGCCATCGTCTCGAGCTGCTCGATCTCGTTGGTCAGGAACCAGTTCGACGCCTGGTCGGCGCGCACGTAGGCACCGTGGCTGCCGTAGCGATCGAGCAGACGATCCATTTCGTCGACGACCCGCTCGGGATTCGCGCCGCGCAACAGGCTGGCGGAGACTTCATTGAAAGCGCCCTCCAGGTCGTACGCGGCCTGCAGCGTCTCGCGGCCCATCCACAGCACGCCGTAGCGCAGATCGTCCGGCATCAGTGCGCCCGGCCCGATCGTGTAGACGTACTCCGGGGACAGCGCCACGCCGACCACCACGAGGTTGCGCCAGCGCCCGCTCATGACGGCGCGCAGGTGATCACCCGGGCCGAGCTTGTGCGCGAGCGCGAATGGTTCCGACAGCACGACTTCGTCCGGCTTGCCGGATTGCGGGTAGCGTCCTTCGCGCAGCGCCAGCCGGTTGAGCCGGGGTTCGCCATCCTCCGGGACGGAGACCAGCTGGCCCATGACGGGTTCATCGAACCCTGCCACGTCCAGCACGGCGCCACGCACGACACGGGTTTCGACGGACTGGACGCCATCGATCGCGGCGATGCGCGCCGCAAGGCTTTCAGGCGCACGCTTGACGTGTGCGAACACGTCGGCGAATCGATAGCGCTCGTAGTATGCGGCCGACGTGCTCCGCAGTGCCTCGATCGAGGTCAGCGACATGACGAGCAGGCCGACGCCGGAGGCAATGACGAGTCCGATCGCGAGCACCTGTCCCCGCAGGCGCCAGAGGTCGCGCAGCAGCTTGCGATCGAGCGGATGCAGCTTCATCGGGTCACCACGCCAGCTCGCTGGCGGGACGCCGCTGTGAATTGCGCCTTTGCTGCTGGATGCGTCCGTCCCCCAGCACCAGCACTCTGTCGGCCATGTCGGCGATCACGGCGTTGTGGGTGATGAGAACCGTGGTCGTGCCGAGCTCGTGGTGGATGCGCTCGATCGCCTCGAGCACGAGCACGCCGGTCTGGCTGTCGAGTGCGCCCGTCGGCTCGTCGCACAGCAGGATGTCCGGCTGCTTCGCAATGGCGCGCGCGATGGCCACGCGCTGTTGCTCGCCACCCGACAGCTGGGCCGGAAAGTGATCGAGACGCTCGCCCAGCCCGACCAGGCGCAGGGCCGCTGCCGGGTCCATCGGTCGCGTGGCGATCTCCGTGACCAGCGCGACGTTTTCCAGCGCGGTCAGGCTCGAGATGAGGTTGTAGAACTGGAACACGAAGCCGACGTGCTCGCGCCGGTAACGCGTGAGTGCGCGGTCGTCCTGGTGCGTCAGGTCGTGGTCTTCGAACCAGGCTTCGCCCGCGCTCGCTGAATCGAGACCGCCGAGGATGTTGAGCAGGGTGGACTTGCCGCTGCCCGACGGGCCGAGCAGCACGACCATTTCGCCGGGCCACAGCTCGAGGTCCACGCCGCGCAGCGCGTGCACTTCGACTTCGCCCGTGCGGTAGACCTTGCCGAGGTCGCGCGCGCGGAGCACAGGCCGTTGCGTGCCCAGGGTCGACATGACCGTGTGAACCTCACCGGCGAACAGGAATCCGCAGAAAAGCTTGCTCGCCGCCGCCCGGGGCAGCAATAAGTGCAGTCACTGAGGTGCAACGACCTTGCGGCACCAACGCGTGATTTATCAGTGGTTCGTGTTCATGGCATACGCCGCAGCCCCGATGACGAGCGCCACCAGCGCGACGAGGTCCGCGGTCACCACGCGACCGACCAGCGTGTTGTAGCCGCCGCTCGACCACGCCAGCAGCAGGAACGAGAGCACGCTCACGAAGGCGGCGATGAAGGCGATCGCCTGCAGCGACGGTTCGAAGGCCGCTAAGACCAGGAATGCGCCGAACAACCCGAAGAGCACCGCCCGGTGCCGCATCAGGAGCGACAGGTTGGGTTCGCTGAAATCGAGTCCGTAGAGCGCTGCCAGCCGCCCGGCGCCCATCGCCCCGGACAAGGGCAGCAGGTGGATGATCCCCGCCAGGACGAGGCTCGCCGATACCAGGTGTCGCATAGCGTCGCCCTTGCCAGACTTCCGGGCTGTCAACCAATCTGCGACAGCCGCGGCGTCACTCTCGCGGCGTGGGTGCCACTGGTCCGCTGGTGAGGCCGGTCGGTCGGTAACGGTCGCGCAGTTCCGTCTGCCGCGAGCGCATCGACTGCGCCTTGCCACCGATCCAGACCTGTTCGGCGACCGACGTCACTTCGAGCGGATCGCTGGACCACAGGACGAGGTCCGCAGGCGATCCGGGCATGATGCGGCCCGCTTCGGCGCCCAGGCCGAACACGTCGGCTGGCGTGGACGTCAGTGCCGCCAGCGCAGCGTCCCACGGCAGGCCGTGCGCGACGGCCACACCCGCGCCCTGGCGCACCTTATGTGCCTGGTTCGTCCCGGCGGAAAAATGCGTGAACAGGATGGGCACGCCCGCCCGCTGCAGCTGCGCCGCGTTCTCCATCGAGGCGCCGAGCTGGTCGAAGGTGCCGGGCAGGGCGAGCAGGGGTTCCAGCACCACTGGTACTTTCGACCGGGCGAGCAGCGAGGCCACCTGCGACGCCTGCGCGCCCCCGACGATCACGGGCTTCACGCCGTGCCTGGCCGCGAACTCCAGTACCTGCCGGATATCCACCGCGCGATCCACGGCGAACGCCATGCGCCCGCCGGCGAGGTATCGTGCGAAGACCTCGCGCCCCGTCGGGGTCAGCAGGCGCACGTCGCCGGCCTGCAGCGGCTTGCCCGGCAACGCTTCGCGCGTCGCCTGTTCGAGCAACATGAACTGCGCGCCACGGCTGAAGCCGATGCCGTCGGTCGCGGACGGACCCATGTCGAGGAATTGCGTGCGGCTCGCCGCGATGAAGGGGCTGTCGCTGCCGTCGAGGCGTGCGACCGCGCCCTGGCCGGCAAACAAGGTGCCGGATGCGCTCGGTGCGATCATTGCGAACGTGATGCCTTCAGCGCGATTGACGCCGATGACTGCCGCATCGGCATTGAAGGCTGGTGTGACGTCGAATTCCGGCCGGGGCACGAAACCCGGGCCGGACGCGCCGCTGCCCACCAGGGCCGACCGGTCGACCGTGGAAGATTCCAATTCGATCTCGACGACGCCGAGGCCCGTGATGCCACCGAACAGGCCGGGCGTCAGCGGGCGACCGTTGGCTTCGATCACATGGGCGCCTGCGGCCGCCAGGCCGCTGCCCACTTCGACCACGCGACCGCCGCGCACGAGCACGTCGGCGCGTTCGAGCGTGCCCTGGGCCGTCAGGGTATGAACCCTCGCGTTGCGGATCAGCACGTCCTGCGAGTGCGCAGGTGCGGCCAGTCCCAGGGTGACAAGGAACAGCTGGAGCAATGCAACGATGCGCAGGCGTTTCATCGTGCGACTCCCGGCTGGCCGAGCAGGAAATCGGATCGGGGCGTGGCGGGCGGATGGTTCCGGTCGAACGCCAGTGCGCCGTCGATGTAGACGAGGTCGGGCAGCGCATACACGCTGAAGGGATCGCGGTTCCAGACCACGACGTCGGCCATCTTGCCCGGCTCGAGCGTGCCGACCCGGCCGGCGATACCGAGCGCCTTCGCGGCATTCGACGTGATCCAGCGAATCGCGCGCTCCGGTGGAATGTCGAGGTCCGCGCGCTGCCCGCGCGACATGGCCTTCGCGGCTTCCTGGTTCAGTCGCTGGATGCCTTCGTCGGAATCCGAATGAACGATCGCGCAGCCGTCCTTCGGGGCATCGACATAGGCAAGGTTTTCCCAGATGCCGTCGTAGGCTTCGAGCTTGAAGCCCCACCAATCGGCCCACAGTGCACCGCAGACACCTTCCTGCGCGAGGCGGTCCGCGATCTTGTACGCCTCGACACCGTGGTGGAACGCTGCGATCTTGAAGTGAAATTCCTGCGCCAGGTCGAGCATCACGGCCATCTCGTCCGCGCGGTAGCAGTGCACCTGCACCTGTACCTCTCCCTGCATCGCTGCGACGAGGGTTTCGAGGCGCAGGTCGCGCTTCGGCGGCACGGGCTGCTCGGCCGGATCGCGATCCTTTGCTTTCTTCTTCTCATAGGCGGCGACTTCCGCCTCGTGCTTCTGCCACTGGTGCTGATAGTCCTCGGCGTCGGCGAAGGCCTGCCGATAGCCTGCGACGTTACCCATGCGCGTCGACGGCGCCTGCTTGCGCTCGCCATAGACGCGCTTGGGGTTTTCGCCGCAAGCCATTTTCAAGCCCTGTGGCGCACCGGGAAACTTCATCGCCTGGTATGTCGTAGCCGGGACGTTACGCAGCGTCACGCCACGACCGCCAATGAGGTTGGCCGAACCTGGCAGAATCTGCATCGTCGTCACACCGCCCGCGAGTGCCGTGGCAAAACCGGGATCCTGCGGCCATACCGAGTGCTCGGCCCACACACCCGCGGTCACCGGATCGGTCGCCTCGTTGCCATCGTCCGTCGCATTGATGCCCGGGCTCGCGTACACGCCGAGGTGCGAATGCACGTCGATCAGGCCGGGCGTGACCCAGCGGCCCTTCGCGTCGATCGTGGTGGCGTCACCCTGTGGCAGCGCGGTGCCTACCTCGACGATCTTGCCGTCGCGGATCAGTACGTCCGCGCCGTCGAGCCGGCGGCCAGTCCCGTCGAGGACCGTCGCATTGCGGATCAGCACCGGGGCGCTCGACTGCGCGTGATAGGTAGACGGGTACGGTTCGGGGCTCGCCTGGGCCGCCAATACGAAAAAGGCGAGGGTTGCCCCGCCGAGCTGTTTCCACGACATCTGGCTCATCCTCCTGCTTGCAGCGAAGCATAACGGAATGCGCCTTCATGCCCGCAACCATCTACCATCAGCGCACAAGAACACGCAGGGGGGCTCCGGCCATGCGGGAATGGATAGCAGCTTTCGCCCGCAAGGCAGGCAACTACGTGCCGGACGCCGCCGCGTCCGCCGTCATCATGCTGTTTGCCCTGGCAGGAACGTCCCTGGCGCTGGGCGATAACCTGCTCACCAACGTCGACGCCTTCTACCGCGGTCTGTGGATGCTGCTGCCTTTCAGCATGCAGATGACGCTGATCCTGGTGCTGAGTACGGTGCTGAGCCTGACCGCAGCATTTCGTCGCGCAATCCGCCGCCTCGCGAACCTGCCGCAAACTGTCACGCAGGTGATCGCGCTGGCGGTGTGCGTGAATTCCATCCTGAGTTACCTGTACTGGGGTCTTGGTCTCGCCATGGGACCGCTGATCGCGGTGTACTTCGCCGAAGCTGCGGAACGCAAAGGGCTGCGTGTCGATTTCCCGTTCTTTCTCGCGACGGTCTTCGCCGCCGGATCCGTCTGGCAGTTCGGGCTGTCGTCGACGGCTGCCCTGTTGGCGGCGACACCCGGAAATTTCCTGGAGCAGGAGGCAGGCGTCATGGCGCTCGGCACGACGATCGGTTCGTTGCCCGCGCTCATGGTTACCCTCGTATTCCCGCTGTCGCTGATCCTGCTGGCGCGTTACCTGATGCCGCAGCAGGTGCAGCCGATCTCGGTCTTTCCGGCCGCGGCGGCGTTGGCGCAACCTGCTGCGGAACCAGGCCCGGCAGCCGGATCGGGCGCGGCTGGATTTTCTGGTTGGACCGAACGGACGTTCCTGTTTCCCTTCCTGCTCGGCATCGCGCTCGTGGCCTGGCTGTACCACCATTTCGTCAACAAGGGTCTCGGCCTCGAACTCAACTCGATGGTCACCGTGCTGCTGTTGCTGGCGCTGTTGATGCAGCGCAGTTTCGGCGCGTTCTCGCAGGCGATGGCCAGGGCCGTCGTGTCGTGCTGGCCGGTCATCGTGCTTTACCAGCTCTACGGTGGAGTCGCCGGGGTGCTGCAGTTCACGCGGGTCGGGAGCTGGTTTGCGTCTGTGTTCGCCGACCTGGCGACGCCGTTGACGTTTCCATTGCTGACCGCGGTCGGCGCTTCGATCATCGCGATCTTTGTGCCATCGAGCGGCGGGCAGTGGATCATCCAGGGTTTCGTCACCGTTACCTCCGCGAATGCGCTGGGGGCAACGCCGCAGCAGGGGCTGCTGGCGCTCGGGGTCGGCGACCAGATGGGTAACCTGCTCGCGCCGTTCTGGGTCGTGGTGGCGGCGGGCATTGCGCGCATCGACTTCCGCGAAATATTCGGCCACCTGGTCGTCTTCGCGGCACTCTGGTTCGTCGTCGGCGTGAGCATCTTCACCTTCGTAAAGTGACGGCAGCCCGGCATGGCGCGCGCTGGCGATGGCCGGCGCGGCGCTTAGGCATATGCGCAGCAGGACACCCACTACTACGTATTTTTCGCAGGCCGGAGTGGCGGTATTTCTAGAGTCTGACGGCCCTGATGACGGGCCGGTGAGGACTTACGATGACCACCACTGCGCCGCGATGGGTCTATGCATTTGCAGAGGGTGACGGCCGCAACAAGCTGCTGCTCGGCGGCAAGGGCGCCAACCTGTGCGAGATGACGCGCATCGGGCTGAACGTACCCCCCGGTTTCGTCATCACGACCGAAGCCTGTCTCGCCTACCTCGGCGACGCCGGGCGCAACCTGCCCGCGGGCCTGCTTGACACTGCTCGCACCGAGATGGCGTCGCTCGAGCGCCAGACCGGCAAGCGCTTCGGCGGCGGCGACGATCCCCTGTTGGTCTCCGTGCGCTCCGGCTCTGCCATGTCCATGCCAGGCATGATGGATACCATCCTCAACCTCGGTCTCAACGAGACGACGCTTGCCGCGCTCATCCGCCACACGGGCAACGAGCGCTTCGGTTATGACGCGTGGCGCCGCTTCATCCAGCTGTTCGGCAAGGTTGCGCTCGGCGTGCCGGATGCGCTGTTCGACGAGCAGTTCGAAACGGTGAAGTCCCGCGTCGGCGTCAAGCAGGACGTCATGCTTGGCGCGGACGAACTGCGCGAGATTGGCGAGCGCTTTCTGCAGGTGGTGCAGCGGCACACCGGGCAGGCGTTCCCATCCGATCCGTATGAGCAGCTCGAGATTGCCATCAAGGCCGTCTTCAACTCGTGGACGGGCAAGCGGGCCATCGATTACCGGCGGGAGTTCAAGATCACGCCGGCGATGGCGAACGGCACGGCCGTCAACGTCGTCGCCATGGTCTACGGCAACATGGGTAACGACAGCGCGACCGGAGTCGGCTTCACGCGCAGCCCCGCCACGGGCGAGAACCAGCTGTATGGCGAGTACCTGACGAATGCGCAGGGCGAGGACGTGGTCGCAGGAATCCGCACCCCCAAGCCGATCGGCGACCTCGCCACGGAAATGCCGGGCCTCTACGTGCAGCTGGTCGAGCTGCGCAACCGGCTGGAGCGGCACTACCGCGAAGTGCAGGACTTCGAGTTCACGATCGAGCGCGGCACACTGTTTTGCCTGCAGACGCGCAACGGCAAAATGAACGCGGCCGCACGGGTACGCACCGCGGTCGAAATGCACGAGGAAGGGCTGTTGAGCCGTGAAGAAGCCATCACGCGCGTTGACCCTGCGCACCTGGAGCAGATGCTGTTCCCGCGCCTCGACCCGCAGCACAAGAGCCAGCCGCTGGCGACGGGGTTGCCCGCGTCGCCCGGAGCGGCCAGCGGCCAGGCAGTCTTCGACGCCGATCGCGCCGAGACGCTCGGCAAACAGGGCACCAAGGTCATCCTGGTGCGCGAGGAAACCAAGCCTGAGGACATCCACGGGTTCTTCGCCTCGCAGGGCATCCTCACCAGCCGCGGCGGCAAGACTTCGCACGCGGCCGTCGTCGCGCGTGGCATGGGCAAGCCTTGCGTCGCAGGCGCCGAAGGCATCCACGTCGACGTGGCGATGCGCGTCGCGTTCGTCGGCGACCAGGTGATCAAGGAAGGAGACGTCGTCACCATCGACGGCAGCACGGGCCGCGTGTTCCGCGGCGAGGTGCCGACGGTCGAGGCCGATTTCTCGGCAGCGCTGGTCAAGCTTCTCGGCTGGGCAGACCAGCACGCGCGACTTGGCGTGCGCGCCAACGCCGACACGCCGCAGGACGCGGCGCGCGCATTGCGTTACGGCGCGAAGGGCATCGGCCTGTGCCGCACCGAACGCATGTTCAACGCGGCCGATCGACTGCCCATCGTCGTCGACATGATCGTGGCCGAGACACCTGCGGACAGGCGCGCCGCACTCGATCGCCTGCTGCCGATCCAGCGGGCGGATTTCGTCGGCATCTTCCGTGGCATGGCGCCGCATCCGGTGACGATCCGGCTACTCGACCCGCCGATCCATGAGTTCCTGCCGACGGAGCGGCAACTCGAAGACGATATCGCGCGACTGCACGACCTGCGCGGTGCCGCCCGCGGCATGGAGGTACTGACGGACGCAGCGCGCTTTGCCCCCGATACGCTGATCCCCGCCACGCTGCGCGATTTTGGCGAGACGCGGCTGATCGACACGATCATCGCGCGCAAGGAGGCGATCCTGCGCAAGGCGCGAGCGCTGCGTGAGGTGAACCCGATGCTGGGTCACCGCGGCGTGCGGCTCGGCATCACGTATCCGGAGATCTACACCATGCAGATTCGCGCCGTACTCGAAGCGGCGGCCGACTGCGTGCGCTCCGGTGTCGAGGTTCACCCGGAGATCATGGTGCCGCAGGTCTGCACGGCCCAGGAGCTGAACCTGGTGCGCGACTACATGTCCGCCGTGCAGAAGCAGGTCGAGCTGACCTACGGCGTGCAGGTCCCGTGCAGGTTCGGCACCATGGTGGAGGTGGTGCGCGCATGCATGCGCGCCGAGAACCTCGCGGAAGTGGCTGAGTTTTTCTCCTTCGGCACCAACGACCTCACCCAGGCGACGTTCTCGTTCTCGCGCGAGGATGCCGAGAACAAGTTCCTGCCGATGTACAACGAGCGGGGAATCCTGCAGGACAACCCGTTCGAGGTACTCGACGTGAAGGGCGTGGGACGATTGATGGCGCTCGCCGTGGAATGGGGTCGTCGCAGCCGACCCGGACTCAAAGTCGGCATCTGCGGGGAGCACGGCGGTCACCCGGCCTCGATCATCTTCTGTGATTCGATCGGGCTCGACTACGTCTCGTGTTCGGCGCCGCGGGTGCCGATTGCGAGGCTCGCCGCCGCGCAGGCGGCGATCGGCAGCGCCGGAGTCACGGACAAGGCGGCGTAGGGGTCCTGGGTCTGCATGGACGGTTGCAGGTCAGGCGCTCGACCAGGGCGGCGGCCAGCGCGTCATTATCTGGCTCCGTGCCGGGCAGTCACCTATATTGCCGGGGAACGGAGGATCCCATGACCGACCGCAAACTACTCAACCTGCTCGACCTGAGCTTCGTGCTCATGGAAACGCGCCAGACGCCGATGCACGTCGCGGGCCTGCAGACTTTCGTGCTGCCGGCTGGCGCGCCACGCGATTACCCGCGCAAGGTTTACGAATACTTGCGCAGTTTTCCGGTCACTGCGGCCCCGTTCAATTACCGGCTGCGCGGCGTGGGGTCGGGTCGTCTGCGCCCCACGTTCGAGGTCGCCGAGAAGATCGACCTCGAGTACCACCTGCGGCATTCCGCGCTGCCGTATCCCGGCGGTGAACGTGAGCTCGGCATCCTCGTTTCGCGCCTGCATTCGAACCCGATGGACCTCGACCGTCCACTGTGGGAGATCCACTTGATCGAAGGCCTGCAGGGCGGACGTTTCGCCCTGTACTGCAAGCTCCATCATTCGCTGGCGGACGGCGTTTCGGGCGTCGGCTTGCTCAACTTCTCGACCGATCCTCACGCCAGCGAGACGCCGCCGATCTGGGCCGCGGACCGGCCGCGCAGCGCGCGCACGCCGAAGATTCCGGGCCGGTTCGGCGCCTTCAGCATGTTGCAGGCGGCCTTCGCGAGCCAGGCCAGGGAATTGCCGAACCTCGTGCAGGGCCTGGCGGGCACGGTCAAGGCCGTGTTCGGCGTGAAGCCGCATCCAGATTTCACGTCGCTGGCGGAAGCGCCCCGCACGATCTTCAACGTCAACGTCACCCCGCAACGCCGGGTCGCCACGCAGGCAACCAGCCTCGAGCGCCTGAAGGCAATCGGCGAAGCGGCGGGCGGCAGCATCAACGACGTGGTGCTTGCAGCCAGCAGCGGAGCGATGCGGCGCTTCCTGCTCGAGATCGGCGAGTTGCCGCGCAAATCACTGATCACGTCGATTCCCGTGGCGTTGCCGCGCGACTCGAGCCAGGCCGGCGGCAATGCGATCAGCTTCGCCAACGTGCGCCTGGGCACCGACATCGAGGACGTGCGCGAACGGTTCGACGTCATTCGTCGCAGCAGCACCGCCGGACGCGAATTCCTCAAGCAGATGAGCACGAAGACGCTCATGGACTACACGGTGCTGATCAGTTCGCCGCAGATCCTCACGCGCCTGCCCGGCATCGGTTCGCGCGTGCCGCCGACCTACAACGTCATCATCTCGAACGTGCCCGGTCCGCGGGGCAAGCTGTACTTCATGGGTTCGGAAATGGAAGCGTACTACCCGATCTCGGCGCTGTTTCATGGCCAGGCGCTCAACATCACGGTCTTGAGCTACGCCGGCGGCCTTTATTTCGGCTTCACCGGGTGCGCCGACAAGGTGCCCCACCTCCAGCGCCTCGCCGTGTACACGGGAGAGGCGATCGACGAACTCGAACGGGCTTTCCTGGGCGGCGGCGACAAGAAGGTGAGGAAGGCGGGGAAGGTGAGGAAGGG
>JAABQQ010000227.1 GCA_011391405.1 Gammaproteobacteria bacterium | reverse complement strand
CCGTCCGCGGAAGAAATAACTTGCCGAGATGGCCTGGGGGAGCAGGGGGAGTGCGTCCCAGGCCACCCGGCAAGTTCCGGCGGGTTCATGTGGCGGGGGTAGCAGGGGGAGTGCACCCCAGGGCCACATTGGTGAAGCCGCTGGACGGGTTTGAGACTACGTCTGATGCTGCGGTGCGACAAACGAAGTTTCATCGTCTGATGAATGACCTTTTTTCACCCTCAATGGACGCAGGCCTTACGTCACCGTCCGCCGTCCCCGTTAGGCGGGAACCTGGAATTGTTCGATCGACCATTCGACCAGCGCGCGGACTTCCGAGCGTTCGAAATCACCGCGCCGGACCACCAGGTAATACGCCTCATCCCCCTGCAGGTCGAAGCCCGCGATGTGCACCAGCGCGCCACGTTCGAACCAGGGCTGGCAGACGATCGCGGGCACCAGCGCGATCCCGCCATCCCGCTCCGCGGCGCGGGTGACGGCAACCATGTTGTCGAATTCGATCACGCTGCCGAGCCGGCGCAGATCGAGTCCGACCTGGTTGAGCCACAGATCCCAGACGTCGTTGCGGAAGTTGCGATGCATGATCAGGGTCTGGCCGTCGAACGAGCGGGCGTCCAGCTTGCCGGCCATGGAACGGGCGACTTTCGGCGATGCCGCCGCCACCAGCCGCAAGGGCATCAGACGCACGGACTCGACATCCACGTCGTCGGGCAGGGTACCCGCCAGGACGATCGAGACATCCGAGAAACCCGAGTGCTGGCCGGGGCGCGGGTCACGCGTGTCGACCTGGATGTCGATGCCAGGATGGTGGACGTGGAAGTCGGGCAGGCGTGGCGCGAACAGTTCACTGGCGAAGAACGGCGGCATCACGACCGTCAGCTGGCGCCTGGCGCCGGACGTGTTGCGCGTTCGCTCGATGGCCGTGCTCAGGGCACCCAATGCCGGCTCGAGGTCATCCAGCAGTTGCCGGCCAACGGGTGTCAGCACGACGGATCGCGTTCGCCGCTGGAACAGCGCGACGCCGAGTTGTTCTTCGAGTTCCCTGACCTGGTGGCTGACGGCCGAGGGCGTCAGCGACAGGCGGTCTGCCGCATCCTTGAAACTCGAGTGGCGAGCCGCCACGCAAAAAGTTCGCAGCAGCCGTAAAGACGGCGTCCTGATCTGGGCAACCATGTCCGTTCCATTCGTTCCGCCAGCGACGAGCAACTTGCGTGCCAGTCGTAACGACACAACTGAAAGCTAATATAAACAGAGGGATACGGGGTGCAGACGAGCTTGGTCCCGTTCGCGCCAAACCCCGGACGCACGATTATAGCGCTCGTGGCCAGGTGACCTGCACCGAACCGTGCACTGTTGCGGTCACGGTGCCAGCCGCGCCATCAGCAGCGCGTCGTAATCGACGCCGTCGATACAGATGTAGTTACGGCAGGTGCCTTCGTCGACGAAGCCGAACCGTCGATAGAGCGCGATGGCCGGGGCGTTGTCCGAGCGCACGTTCAGTTCGGCCCTGCGGATGCCGCGTGCCCAGGCCAACTCGAGCGTGGCTGCAAGCATGCGGCTCCCGATGCCCTGGCCGCGGTAAGCCGCGACGATCCCCATGCCCAGCACCGCGCTGTGCCGCAGGGTGGGCGCGGTTTTCGGTCGCAGGTCGCACCAGCCAATCACCTCGCCGGCGGCCACCGCGACCACGTGCACCGCGCCCGCCTTCAGGCTGTCGAGTACCAACCGGCGCGTGCGTGTGAACGACGGCGCCTCGAGCATGGCGAGGTAGCGTCGCTCCTTCGCGACGCTGTCGACGGCTGCGTGAAAGCCGGCGAGGTGCGCCCGGCCGATCGGCACGATTTCGAGGTTTGCCGGCGACAAATGGGCTGCCGTGGGCCAGGACGCGCTGCTCATGAGCGAATCCTCGCACGGGTCGCCCCGCAGCGTCGTCGGGCAGTAACCTGCCAACGGGTCGCCCGATCTCTTATCCTTTGCACACCATGAATGCACCCCTCAACGACGGCCCCGCGCTTGCGCGCGCTGCCGCAGATGCTCTCCGCCGCGGCGATGCCCGTGCTGCACGCGATCTTTTCCTGCAGGCGGCACAGGCCGGGCAGGCCGACGTCGCCGTCATGCTGGGGCTCGCGTACTCATGCCGCTCGTTGCAGGACTGGGCTGGGATGAGCGCCTCAGTCGACCGCGTGCTCGTGCTCGACCCGCGCAACCTGCGCGCGCTGGTGATGAAAGGCGACAGTCTCGAGCAGGCGGGAGACCCCCGGGCAGCGGCGGCCTATTACCGCGCAGCACTGCGGTCAGCCCCGCCGCCCGACAGGGTGTCGCCCGACCTGCTGCAGGAGCTGCGCCGCGTCCAGCAGGCCAGCGAGAAGTTCGCGAAGCGCTACGAAGATCACTTGCGTTCGTGGCTCGGGGAGCGAGGCTTCGACGAATCGCAGGCCAATAGTCGCTTTGGCCAGTCAGTCGACATCCTTGTAGGGCGCAAGCGCGTCTACCTGCAGGAGCCGCGGTATTTTTATTTCCCGCAGCTGCCGCAGAAGCAGTTCTACGATCGAGCGGACTTCCCGTGGCTCGATGCGGTCGAGGCGGCGACGGACGACATCCGTGCGGAATGGCTGGCCGTCGGGCCGGGCGACGCCGTCTACCTCTGGCAGAACGGCGAACTGAACGAGGCCAACGCCGCGCGTTGCCCGAAGACCATGACTGCACTTGCCAACACGCCACTTGCGCGAATCCCTGGCCACTCGCCGTCGGTGCTGTTCTCGCACATGCCGCCGGGCACGCATATCGCGCCACGGAACGGGCCGACCAACACGCGCCTGCAGGTTCACCTGCCGCTGGTCGCGCCGGGCAAGTGCCGCCTGCGTGTCGGTAACGACGTGCGCGAGTGGCAGGCAGGCCGTGCCTGGGTGTTCGACGACTCGATGGACCACGAGGCCTGGAACGACGGTGACCAGGCCCGGGTCGTCCTGCAGTTCGACATCGCGCGGCCCGAGCTGACCGAGGACGAGAATCGCTGGGTGGCGACGCTGCTCGAAGGCATCGACGCCTTCCCGGGCCAGAAGTCCGAGTGGATCGTCTAGGTCGCGCCGCCTGATGCTCTATCTCGTCGACGCCAGCGTCTTTATTTTCCGCGCCTGGTTTTCCGTGCCTGTCGACGTCGCTGATCGCGATGGCAATCCCGTCAACGCCGTGCTCGGCTTCGCGCGCTTCCTCGCCGAACTGCTCGAAAAGGAGTCCCCACGGCACATCGCCGTCGCGTTCGACGAAAGCCTTGAGCAGGGGTATCGCAACGAAATCTATCCGGCCTACAAGGCCAACCGCGAACCCGCACCGCTCGAACTGAAGCGGCAGTTCACGCTGTGCCAGGAAATCTGCGCCGCGCTCGGCGTGGCGCGGTACAGCAGCTCCCGCTACGAGGCCGACGACATCATCGGGACCCTGGCGACGCGCGCGCGTGCGGCTGGCCTGCCCGTCACGATCGTCAGCCGTGACAAGGACCTGACGCAACTTCTCTCATCCGTCGATGTGTACTGGGACGCGGTGGCCGACGTTCGTTATGGTTACGACGACATTGCCGAGCGATTCGGCGTGGTGCCGGAGCGCATGGCCGACTTCCTCGCGCTCATGGGTGACGCGGTGGACAACATCCCGGGCGTGCCGGGCGTGGGCCGCAAGACGGCGCAGACGCTGCTCAAGCACTTCCACACGCTCGAGGGCGTGCTCGACAGCATCGACCAGGTCGGCAAGCTCAAATTCCGCAATGCCACGTTCGTCGCGGAGAGCCTGCGCGAACACCGCGAGACCGCGCTGTTGTCGCGGCGACTGACGGCAATTGCGTGCGACATGCCGCTGCCGATCAGCCGCATGAGCGAGTTGCGGCTCCTGCCGCCGGACCTCGCCACGCTCGACACCTTCTGCGAGACGCAGAATTTCGGCCGGTTGTTGCGCGACCAGGCGCGGCGATTACATTCACGGCACGCGGGCTGAGTCGACGCCCTTTGGCGCGAGGCTGCCGATGACCGCCGACGTTGCGATCTCCAACTGGCTGTCCCGCAACATGGGGCGAACATTTGTCACGACGTCTGCAACCGAGGTCACCGGCGGCAGCATTCATCGTTGCACGCGCTGGCACGGTGCGGGCGGCGATGCCTTCGTCAAGCTCGCAGCGGCGGACAGGTTGACCGCGTTCGAGGCCGAGGCAGCAGGACTACAGGCATTGGCGGAGGCCGGCGCGCTGCGCGTGCCAGCGGTGCTTGCAGTGGGAGAGGCTGGAGGCCACGCGCTGCTCGCGCTCGAATGGCTGGATCTCGAGCCAGCGGCCGCAAGCGACGGCAAAGTGCAGGCGCAGCTCGGCGAGCGGCTCGCAATGCAGCACCGGATCACGGCGCCGCGCTGCGGCTGGCATCGCGGCAACGCCATCGGCGTGACACCGCAGCTGAACGAATGGGACGACGATTGGGTCCGGTTCTTTCGCGAACGACGGCTGGGGTTTCAGCTCGATCTTGCGGCAGCCAACGGACTGGAATCGCGCGTCGTCGAACGTGGGCATGACCTGGGTGAGCGCTGTGGGGCGTTCTTTTCCAGCTATCACCTGGTGCCGTCGCTGCTGCACGGCGATTTGTGGGGTGGCAACTGGGGCGTGGTGTCAGGTTCGCGGCAACCAGCGATCTTCGATCCCGCGGTGTACTACGGCGATCGCGAGACGGACCTGGCGATGACCCGGCTCTTCGGCGGCTTCGGGCCGCGCTTCTACGCTGCCTACCAGTCGGCATGGCCGCTCGACCAGGCGGCTGGCACGCGCCGCACGCTGTACAACCTGTATCACGTGCTGAATCACTTCAATCTCTTCGGTGGCGGCTACGGCCGGCAGGCGGCAGGGATGATCGACAAGCTGCTCGCCGAACTGGGTGTTTGAGCAAAGGCTATGTCACCAGGTCGTGCGGGTGTGCTTCGGGCAAAGGGTGACTTACGCTGCAAGCAGACACGCGACTGGAAAGAACGAGCCAGGGCTGACGGTCGGCGAGTGCGTTCGTTCCTGGTCTTCCCCGGGCGAGCGGAAAGGCAGACACGCTCGCCCGGGGAAGACCAGGAACGAACGCCTGATCGACCGCATCTGCCCGAAGACTTGCTGATGGCCGTCAAGGACGCGGCCGCCGAAAGCGGCGTACCGTACCAGCGCTTCATCTGCCAACTACTCGAGCGCGCACTCGCGTCTCAGCGATAAGTCGGATACGCATTCGAACTTGCGTGAAACCGAATAGCAGTCCGTCAACGGTGAATGACGACCCGAAGCGGTCATCGGCCGCGTCGAAAAGCGGAATCTCAACAATTGAACTCACCCGCTGGCGGAGACTGGCAAAGGCAGCCGGAGACAGTCGGCAGGAGCGAAGGGTTAGGCGTCGCCGCGGTGGGGCCGCCCAAGGGCGTCATGCACCGTCGCTGAGCAGGTAGCCTCTTTGCGCGTACGGGAACGTGGCCAACTCGGCGTTGGCGGCTGAATCCGCGATGAAGTACGCCCGGACCTCGACGATACGGCTGTCTCGCATGACGTACCACTCGGTGCCTCGCGCCATAAGCCGGAGCTTGCTTCCCGGCGGGGTCCACAGACAACTCCACTCGTTGACGACTTCGTCGCCGCTGGCAATGATCCGATCGATTGACCAGAGTGGGTCCAGTGCGTGTTTGTATTTTCGCCAATATCGGGCGAGGTGCTCCGCGCCAGTGATCGGCGGAAACGATGGGGGCAAGAAGTAGTGACAAACGTCTGGCGCGAGCGTGCTTAGCAGATCCTCGAGATTGCCGGTGTTGCAACCGTCAAAATACTTGCGGACGACCGCGATGTTTGTGGCTTCGATTTCTTTCATCGCTACCTCGCAACGTACGGAACGCGACTGTCACGCCTGACTTTCAATTCAACGACATGCATGTCGGTCCACAGACCCAGTGTCGGTATATGACCGGCCCGTGCCCATCTGGTTTCCGGCGATGTCCGTGCAATTCTTTATCTGGAGATGCTCGCGTAGTCTGCGGTACCGCACAAGCGGCGGTGCAGGACCCTTAACTTGGCACCGCTGCTGAAGGTTGGCTCGTGGCTGAACTCGGAAGTGCGGGAAAGCCTGCTTTTCTTACCCCAGTTCCCGCAGCAGACCAGCATGATCCGGGGCTCGAGCAAAAAAACCGGAGCAGGAGGGGGATTCCTGCTCCGGTGTACGGTCGGCGTCGAGGACTTAATGCATCCGTCCCTGCTGCCTGATATCGGCTGATGCTGCCTCTCGGCCTGTGTCGGGCTCACCCTGGGGGAGCGGCTGGCCCGACGCAGGGATCCTGCGCCTCCACTTAGTTCGGTGCTGTGACAGATTCGTGGCTTTCAGATTGCAGCTCATGCCGCTCCTGCGAGCTTCGTCGCGTAACCCTCTGGCGGCAGGGACTAAAGCTTTGCCATGACGTGCCGCACCACCGAGTAATCCTCTAGCGCATACGCCGAGAGGTCCTTGCCGTAGCCGGAGCGCTTCAGCCCGCCGTGCGGCATCTCGCTCACCAGCATGAAGTGCGTGTTGATCCACGTGCAGCCGTACTGCAGGCGTGACGCGACGGTCATCGCCTTGCCGACGTCCTGTGTCCACACCGACGACGCCAGGCCGTACTCCGAATCGTTGGCCCACTTCACGGCATCGTCCGCGTCCTTGAAACGCGTGACCGAGACGACGGGACCGAACACTTCGCGCTGCACGATCTCGTCGCTCTGCCTCGCGTTGGCGATCACCGTCGGCTCGAAGAAGAAGCCGCCGCCTGTGCCGGCATTGCCGCCCGCGGTGATCTCGATGTGTTTCTGCCGACGCGCGCGCTTGACGAAACCTGCGACGCGATCGCGCTGCTCGGCGCTGATCAACGGGCCCATCTCGACGCCCTGCGCCGTCTGCAGCCCGGTCTTGATCGTGCTCACCGCGCTCGAGAGATCGGCGACGAGCCTGTCGTACACTTTCGCTCCCGCATAGATGCGGCAGGCGGCCGTGCAGTCCTGGCCCGCGTTGTAGTAGCCGAACGTGCGCACGCCCTCCACGACGCTCTGGACGTCCGCGTCATCGAACACGATCACCGGCGCTTTGCCGCCGAGCTCGAGGTGCGTCCGCTTGATGCCGTCCGCGGCCTGCATGAGGATTCTGCCGCCCGTCGCGACGTCGCCGGTCAGCGAAATCATCCTTACCTTCGGATGCCGCGTGAGTGGCGCGCCGACGCTGCGGCCGCGGCCGCAGACGATGTTCACGACGCCAGCCGGGAAAATTTCCGCGAGCAGTTCGCCGAGCTTCAGCGCGGTGAGCGGCGTCTGCTCGGAAGGCTTCAGCACGACCGTGTTGCCTGCCGCGAGCGCCGGGCCGAGCTTCCAGGCCGCCATCATCAGCGGATAATTCCACGGCGCGATCGACGCCACGACACCGATCGGGTCGCGGCGAATCATGCTGGTGAACCCGGTGAGGTATTCGCCTGCGACGGCACCGGTCATCGTCCGGCAGGCGCCGGCGAAGAAACGGAACACGTCGGCGATCGCGGGGATCTCGTCGTTGAGCGCGGCCGCCAGCGGCTTGCCGCAGTTCTGCGATTCCACCTTCGCGAACGCGGCGCCGTCGGCCTCGATGCGGTCCGCGAGCTTCAGCAGGAGATACGCGCGGTCTTTCGGCGCGGTGCGAGCCCAGCCTTCGAACGCAGCATCGGCCGCCTTGACGGCCGCGTCGATCTGGGCGCGCGAGGCCTCAGGAACGCGGGCCAGCACCTTGCCAGTCGCCGGGTTCAGCACGTCCTCGACCTTGCCTTCGCCTGCGACGAGCCTGCCGTTGATCAGGAGCTTGGTTTGCATGGATCCGCCTCTCGGGAGTGTTGCAGGAAAGCGCGGCGCGTCAGGTGCCCTGCGACTGCTCGTCCGGCCGCGTCAGGTAGTACGCGAGCAGGATCGGAACGAGCGTGACGAGGATCACGACGACCGCGACGACGTTGGTGACGGGCCGCTCGCGCGGCCGGAACAATTCGCTGTAGAACCAGATCGGCAGGGTGCGTTCGTGCCCGGCCGTGAACAGCGTGACGATGATCTCGTCGAACGACAGCGCGAAGGCCAGCATGCCGCCCGCGAGCAGCGCCGTGGCGATCTGCGGCAACAGCACGTAACGGAAAGTCTGGTGGCCGCGCGCGCCGAGGTCCATCGAGGCCTCGACCCAGCTCGGCGGGATGCGACGCAGGCGCGCGACGACGTTGTTGTAGACGATGACGAGGCAGAACGTCGCGTGACCCGCGACGATGGTCCAGAAGCCGGGCTCGAGTCCGATCGTCCGCATGCCCGCGAGCAAGGCAAGGCCGGTGAGGATTCCAGGCAGCGCGATGGGCAGCACGAACAGCAGCGTGATCGACTCCTTGCCGGTGAACGTGCGACGGGCAAGCGCGAATGCTGCCAGCGTGCCGAGGATGATCGCAAGCAGCGTGGCCGCCGAGGCGACGAGCAGTGAGAGCCGCATCGACTCCCAGATGTCGTCACGGGCGAAGGCCACGTCGAACCAGTGCAGCGTCAACCCGGGCGGAGGGAACTGGTACGTGCGGTCCTCCGTCGTGAACGCATACAGCGCGATCACCCAGACGGGTGCGTGCAGGAACACCAGGCCGACTGCCGCCATCACCCTGGTGAACAGCGAAGGGCGTTCCCACGACGGGCGGCGCGGTTGCTCAGAGCGCATCGAACGCCCCCAGCCGCCTGGCCAGCATCAGGTACAGGCCGATCAGCACGATCGGCACCACCGAGAACGCGGCGGCGAGCGGCAGGTTTCCGGCGGTGCCCTGCTGCTGGTACACCATCATGCCGATGAAGTAACCGGGCGCGCCGACCACGCTCGGAATGATGTAGTCGCCGAGCGTGAGCGAGAACGTGAAGATCGAGCCCGCAGCGAGACCAGGCAGTGCAAGCGGCAGCACGACGTTGCGGAACGTCTGGGCCGGCCTGGCGCCGAGATCGGCCGAGGCCTGCAGCAGCGACGCGGGCACCCGCTCGAGGGCCGCCGCGAGCGGCAGGATCATGAACGGCAACCACATGTAGACGAACACGATGAACATGCCGATGTACGACGAGGCCAGCGACGGTCCGCCGACGACCGGCACCGCCAGCGCCTGGTCCAGTGCAGCCATGAGGCCGAGGTGCTCGAAGCCCCAGCTCGCGATGCCCTGCTTGGCGAGGATCAAGCGCCATGCATAGACTTTGACGAGGTAGCTGGTCCACATCGGCAGCATCACACCCACGTAGAAGAGCGCCTTGGTCCGCGGCCCCGCGTAGCGCGCCATGTACAGCGCCACCGGAAATGCAATGACCGCCGCAGTCAGGGTGACGGCGACCGCCATCAGCAGCGTGCGCACGATGATGTCGATGTGCGCGGGTTGCGTGAGCAGCTGCCGATACGTCGCGAGCGTGAACTCCGGCACGATGCGGGCTGTGAACTCGTCGATCGCATAAAAGCTCTGCAGCAGCAGCGTCAACAGCGACCCGAGGTAGACGATGCCGAGCCAGAGCAGCGGCGGGGCGAGCAGTAGCGCGAAGTAGAACGCCTGGCGACCCTGCAGCGAAAACTCCGCACGACCGGCCATGGTCAGTCCTGCAACGGGACGGCGTGGTCGGGCCGCCAGGCAAGACGCACATGTGCGCCCGTCGTGAGGCCCTGCACACCGCCGCCAGCGGACTCTGACCGCGCCACGGCCAGCGTCGTGCGCTCGTCCACTTTCACGCGCAACCGGCTGCTCGCGCCGTGATAGAGAACGTCGACGATCTCGCCGGCGCACTGGACGTACCCGTCCGCAGCCGGCTCACCCGCCGCGAGCAGGTCGATCAGTTCGGGCCGGATCGCAAAGGCGCGGTCACGGCCGGTCAGGATCTGCGCGGCTTCGCGCCCGACCACGTTGGCGCTGCCGACGAAACTCGCGACGAATGCGGTTTGCGGCCGGTTGTAGAGTACGCGCGGCGTGTCGAGCTGCTCGATGCGGCCCTGGCTGAACACGGCGACGCGATCCGCCATGCTCAATGCCTCGCCCTGGTCGTGCGTGACGAACACGAACGTGATGCCCAGGCGCTGCTGCAGCCCCTTGAGTTCCACCTGCATTTCCTCGCGCAGCTTCAGGTCGAGCGCGCCGAGCGGCTCATCGAGCAGCAACACCTGCGGGCGGTTGATCAGGGCGCGGGCCAGCGCCACGCGCTGACGCTGGCCACCGGAGAGTTGGTGCGGCCGACGCGCGCCGAACTCGCCGAGTCGCACGAGGTCGAGCATGTCCCCGGCCTGTCGCGCGCGCTCGGCGCGGGCAATGCCGCGCACCCGCAGTCCGTACGCGACGTTCTCCGCGACGGTCATGTGCGGAAACAGCGCGTAATCCTGGAACACGGTGTTGACGTTGCGTGCGAACGGCGGCGTATTCGTCACATCCTCGCCGTCGAGCAGGATGGTGCCGCTGTCCGGCTGGTCGAAGCCTGCGATCAGGCGCAGGCACGTGGTCTTGCCCGAACCCGAGGGGCCGAGCAGGGCGAAGAATTCGCCGGGTGCGATCGTCAGCGAGACGGAATCAAGCGCAACGACGGAGCCGAAGGCGCGGTGTGTTGCGCGCAGTTCGATCGCGGGAGTCATGTCGACTGTGGGTCCGGCGCGCAGCATCCCCCATGGAGTGCCGCGCGCTCGCGACCTGTACCTCCGGTCAGCGGCCGCCCATCACCGCGACGTAATCCGTCGCCCAGCGGCTGTAAGGCACGCACGTGCCCGTGCTGCACGCGGCTTCCGGCGTGCGCCAGAAGTGGATCTTGTCGAAGTTGTCGAAGCCGTTGGTGGCGCAACCCGTGTCGGTCAGCAGCGCATTGCCCTTGCATGCGGCCGGCACCGCTGGCACCGAACCGAACCAGGCGGCGACGTCGCCCTGTACCTTCGCGTTCAGCGACCACTCCATCCACTTGTACGCGCAGTTGGGGTGCTTTGCATTCGCGGCGAGCATGGTCGTGTCGGCCCAGCCCGTCGCGCCTTCGTCCGGAACGACGCTGGCGATCGGCTGCTGGTTCGCGACCAGCGTGTTGACCTGGAACGGCCATGAGCCCGAAGCCACCACGCCCTCATTCGTGAAATCCTGCACGGCGACGTTCGCGTCGTGCCAGTAGCGGTGCACCAGCGGATGCTGCTGGCGCAGCAGTTCGAGCGCGGCCGCGTACTGTGCCTCGTTGAGTTCGTACGGATCCTTGATGCCGAGTTCCGGCTTCTTCGCCATCAGGTACAGCGCGGCGTCCGCAATGTAGATGGGGCCGTCGTAGGCCTGCACGCGGCCCTTGTTGCTCTTGCCGTCGCCGAGTTTCTGCTCCTCGAACACGACCGACCACGACTTCGGCGCAGTGGGAAACGCCTTCGTGTTGTACATCAGGACGTTCGGGCCCCACTGGTAGGGCGTGCCGTAATTCTTGCCGTCGACGAAATGCCACGCGCCCTGCTTGAGGCGCTCGTCCACATTGACGAAGCTCGGGACGCGCGCGACGTCGATCGGCTGCACTGTGCCGCCGCGGATCAGGCGCATCGAGGCATCGCCGGAAGCCGTCACGAGGTCGTAGCCGCCCTGCGTCATCAGCGAAACCATTTCGTCCGACGTGCCGGCCGTCTTGATGTTGACCTTGCAACCGGTGTCCTGCTCGAACGGGGTCACCCAGTCGTAGTTCTTGTCGGTCTCGCCGCGCTCGATATAGCCGGGCCAGGCGACGATGTCGACCTGGCCTTCGAGGGCTTCCGCTGCCGTCGTTGCCGCCGGAGCGGCAGCATCCGTGGCAGCCTGTTCCTCTTTCTTCTGACATCCGGCGAGCGCGAGCCCGGCGGCGAGGGCCAGCACCAGGCGCACATCAACCGCAGTGGAACGCAATGGCATATGGGACCCCCCGTCTCGTTTGGTGATGAAGGCGCTGCCAGCTCCCGCAGCGAGCAGGAATTCTATGCCCGTTTCCCCTGCGCCGCCTGCCAAGTGGCGCGTACCGCGTCAGCGTGCGGCGCGCAGTGCAAGGTCGAATTCGACCCGCACCCCGTCGTCGAGCCACTCGGTGCTGCGCCAGTCGCCCTGGCCCACGCCGAACTCGAGGCGACGGACGTTCGCCGAGCCCACCAGGCGTGCTGCGCCCCCTGAGGGTGCGGTCGAATCGAAGCGGAACTGGACGCGAACGTCTCGCGTGACGTCGCGCAGCGTCAGTTTGCCCGTGGCCTCGAAGCGGCCGTTGCCCAGCGATTTGATCCCGGTGCTGGCAAACGTTCCCTTCGGCCAGCGCACGGTCTGGAAGAAGTCGCTGCCCTGCAACGCGGCATCGCGATCAGTATCGCCAGTACGGGCACCGAGCAGGTCGACGACGACCAGCAGGCTGGAATGGGCGAGATCGGCAGGGTCGAACCGGAACGTCGCGTCGAAGCGTTCGAAGCGGCCTGCGAATTCACCGCCCGCGAGCCGGGGATGAAACGTCAGCTGGCTGTGCGCCGGATCGACCGTCCAGGTCATCGCCACCGCTGCCGCGTCCTGTGCTGCTGGCCCCAGGGAGAGGGCCGTCAGCAGCGCCATGACGCCTGTGCGGCGGCGCGTGTTCACGCCTATGGACGGGAGAACGGCGACATGCGCCGGAGCACGCTGTCTTTCAGCAGGAAGTGGTGGTAGAGCGCCGCGAGGATGTGCACGATCGCCACCGTGACGAGCGAGTAGAAAAGCACCTCGTGCACTTCTTCCAGCGTTTCGTGCAGGTCATGGTTTTCGGCGACCAGCGCGGGGAACTGGAGCCAGCCGAAGAGGGTCACCGGATAGTTCGCGGCCGAGGACATGGCCCAACCGGAAATCGGCTGGGCGAGGACCAGCAGGTAGAGCAGGCCGTGGCCGGCCGCCGCGGCCTTGCGCTGCCACGGGTTGCCGATGGGGCCCGGCAGGCCGCGGTTCATGATTTTCCAGCCGATGCGCGCCAGGGTCAGCAGCAGGACCAGCATGCCGAACGACTTGTGCCAGTCCATGAGCTGGAGCCGTTCGAGACCTTTGGGCAATTCTTCTGCAGCTTCCGCGATGAAGTACTGTGGCACGATCAACAGCACGATGGCCCAGTGCAGGAACTTGGCGAGACTGCCGTAAGCTTCCGCGGTATTGCGCAGGGGCATGGAGCGACTTCCTGTGGGATGATCCTTCCATGTTAGCAAACGCGCGGGAAGACGCAGCACGCGCAAGCCGCTGCGCCGTTCTTGTGGCGCTCGTAATCCTGGCCGGTTGCCGTTCGACCACGGCACCGCCGCCAGCTACGAATGCCTCGCAGTCGCAGTCCATGGATTCTGCCGCTACGACGATACCTGTGGGCACGCGCAGGTTTCAGGTCGACCCGGAACGGACCGCCGTCACTGTCCTCGTCCGTCGGGCAGGTCCGCTCGCCAGGCTGGGCCATGACCACGTGATCACTTCGGCGGACGAAGCGGGCTCGGTCTGGCTCGGGAACGCGCCGGCGGACTCGTCCTTCGAGCTGATCCTGCCGGTCGAACGCTTCGACGTGGATTTGCCTGCAGCGCGTGCCGCGGCGGGCCTCGAGTTCGCTGCGCCGGTTCCGGATGGCGCGCGGATCGGCACGCGTCACAACATGCTGCGCGCCGAGGTACTCGACGGGGAACATTTTCCCACCATCACGCTGCGATCCTCGGCGACGTCCGGTGTCTGGCCGCAACCCATCGTGCGGGTCGCGGTGACACTGAAGGGGGTCGAGCGAGAGCAGGAGATTCCGGTCATCGTCGAGCGCACTGCGACCGGCGTGATCGCGCGTGGCGAGTTGCGGTTGAACCAGACCGATTTCGGCATGACGCCGTTCTCGGTCGCGGGCGGCGCGATCCAGGTCGCAGACACGCTCGAGATCCGCTTTGAGATTACGGCCACGACGGCCGGCGCGATCAATCTGCCGGCGGTTCCGTGAGCAACAGCAGCTGCGTCCCTTCCGGGGCCTCGAGCATCGCGGCCCCGATCGCCATCAGTTCACGCGGCAGGCGCTGCGCGAAGCGATGGCCCTGGTCGCGCAGGCTTGCGATTCGTTCCGGCATCGCCGCGTCGGTGAACACCAGCACCGGCGCCGGCAGGTCGATCGCATAGAGCCCGACATTGAGGTCGCTGCTCGCGGCGACCACCTTCGGCAGCGGCTCCACGACGGGCTCGAACGCGACGAACCCCATGCTTTCCCAGAACGCGCTGGCGACACCGAGGTCGCGCGTCGCGATCGCGAATTCCTCGAAATAGCCGAGGCTGCTCGAATGCGCGGGCGACAGCGCCGGCGGCGAGAACGTGCGCGCCTCGAGCAGTCGCAACGGCTGGCCCGAGGGGTCGCGCAACAGCGCCTGGTGCAGCGAAAGATCGTCGAGTCGTGCTTCCTCGATGGTCACGCCGAGGGTGGCGAGTGCATCGAGCTGCTCACGCAGCGAGGGCGCCACCCAGGTCGGCAGCGGACTCTCGAAGTCCAGTCCATGCAATCCCAGGCAGAGCCGGCCATCCGTCACGACGGCATACGAATGCGGCCACGCTTCGCCGACCGATGTCTGCACGAAACCGAGCGATTCGTAGAACGCGAGCGACTCTGCGACGTTGGTCGCCGCGAGGCTGATTTCGAGAAAACGCCCGAGCGGCATGAATGGCCGAACGGAGTGCGCCGTCAGCGCTGCGCGCCGCGGGCCAGTGCGCGTTCGCGCTGTGCGGCGAGGGCCGCGTCGTCGAGGCGCTCGGCGCTGAGTTCGGGCCAGCTGCCCGCGTGCTGCAGCACCACGTCCTCCATCACGTCGACGTGCGCCGGGCTCGAGTTCAGGCACGGCACGTAGTCGAATGCCTCACCGCCCTGCGCCAGGAACAGGTCGCGGTTCTGCATGCTGATTTCCTCGAGCGTCTCGAGGCAATCCGTCGCGAATCCAGGACAGACCACCGTGACGCGCTTCGGCCCCGACTTCGCGTAGTCCTGCAGCATCATGTCCACGTACGGCTTCAGCCATTCTTCGCGGCCGAACCGCGACTGGAATCCCAGTGACCATTCGTCCTCGGCCAGGCCGAGCCGCTGCGCGACGCCGCGGGCGGTGCCGAGGCAGAAGCAGTGGTAGGGATCACCGGCGAGGAAATAGCGCTTCGGGATGGAGTGGAAGGAGAACAGCAGGTGCTTGCGACCGTGCGTTTCCCAGTGCTTCGTGACGCTGTCCGCCACGCCGCGCAGGTACGACTCGCGTTCCCAGTACTGGTTGACGAAACGCAGCTCCGGCATCCAGCGCCACTGCGACAGCTCGCGCGTGACGTACTCGAAGATGCTGCCGGTCGTCGTCGAGGAATACTGCGGGTAGAGCGGCAGTACCAGCAGTCGCTGCACGTTCTGCTCGCGGAATCGTTCGAGCACCGACGGAATCGACGGCTGGCCGTACGTCATCGCGAGATCGACCATGACGTCGTCGCCGAAGCGTTGCTGCAACCGGGCAGCGAGGCCCGCGGTCAGCTTGCGCGATTCGACCAGGAGCGGCGAACCTTCCTGTGTCCAGATCTTCTGGTAGGCATGGGCACTGCGCTGCGGGCGCGTGCGCAGGATGACGCCGTGCAGGACCAGCCACCAAAGCAGGCGCGGCGCCTCGATGACGCGCGGGTCCGAGAGGAATTCAGCCAGGTACTTCCGCACTGAGCGGGGCGAAGGGTCCGCGGGCGTGCCCAGGTTCACGAGTATGACGCCGACGCGTGAGCGCGAACCGTGGACGAAATCGGGGGTACCGAGAAGAGTCATTTAAGGAAATCGCGAGACGGGCCGGACGGCAAACGATATCACGGCGACCGATTGCGACCGCGCGGAAGCAATGGCTTCCGCTACCAGGGTCCGTTCAGGTGACCCGGGCCTGGGCTTCCATGCGGGGCGACAGCCGCAGTACGACCAGCTGGAACAAGGCCGCCCCGGCGCAGAACAGGAGCATCGGCATCGCGGTCGCGGCTCCCACCAGGCCCATGGCCTGCACGCAGACCGCCGAAACGAACTGGTTCAGGAAGCCGAGCGTGCTCGAACCCACGCCGGTCGCATGAGTCGGGGCCAGGCTCACGGCGATCGCGGTCAGGTGGGGCATGAACAGGCCCTGGCCGAAATAAAGCACGGCCATGGGCAGGAAGATCCACAACGGGTGCTGGAAACCAGCCGTGGCGAAGATGAGCGCGCAGAGCGCGGCCGCCAGCTGCAGGCTGACGCCGAAGGCGATCATCCAGTGCTGCCCGCGGGCCGAGAAGCGGCCGAGGGCCCAGTTGCCGGCGACGTAACCGAACGAGATGAGCGGGTAATACAGGCCGTATTCAGTCGCCGGGCGTCCCATCGCCGTCACCATCACGTACGGCGCGAGCGATATGAACACCACGAACATCGAGTAGGCGGCCGACGACTGCAATACGCAGCTCAGGTAACCGGGTTTGACCAGCAGCGAACGCGCCACGCGAGCCATCTCGCGCACGGCCGGAGGCTGCTTCGTCGCCGGGCGGGTCTCGGGCAGGTGCTTCCAGGTGAGCCAGGCCACGGCGGCAGCCATGACGACCTGGGCCGCGAAGACCGAGCGCCAGCCGAACCACGAGGTCAGGAAGCCGCCGATGACGGGGGCCGATGCACTCGACACCACCGCGAAAATCGCGAGCTGCGCGAGCATGCGCGCCATGCTGTCCGGGTAAAGATCGCTCACGATCGTGCGCGAGACGGCGATGCCCGTGGCCGTGCCGAACGCGAGCACGCCGCGGCCGGCGATCAGCCAGGTCAGGCTCGGTGCGAACAGGCAGACGACCGAGCCCGCCGCCATCAGGCCGACGCCGGCGAGGATCGCCAGGCGCCGCCCGTAGCGGTCCGCGAACGGACCCCAGAACAGCATGCCGATCGCGAACGTCAGCAGCGCGATCGAGAACGTGGCCTGGGCCTGCGCTACGGTCGCGTCGAAGTACTCGCGGACGACCGGCAACGCCGGAATGTAGATGTTGGTGGCGACCGACCCGATCGTGACGATGAACGCCAGCAGGTAGATCAGCGACCGCTGGTTCAACCCTCGATGCCGCCGATGCAGAGATACTTGAGCTCGGTGTAGTCGAGGATGCCGTACTTCGAGCCCTCGCGGCCGAAGCCCGATTCCTTGACGCCGCCGAACGGCGCGACCTCGGTCGAGATAATGCCCGTGTTGAGGCCCACGATGCCGTACTCGAGCGCTTCGGCGACACGCAGCGAGCGCGCCAGGTCACGCGTGTAGAAATAGGAGGCCAGGCCGAACTCGGTGTCGTTGGCCATGCGGACGGCTTCCTTCTCGTCCTTGAACGAGAAGATGGGCGCGACCGGGCCAAACGTTTCCTCGCGCGCGACCATCATCGTCGGCTTCACGCCCGTGATGATCGTCGGCTCGAAGAACGTGCCGCCCAGCGCGTGACGCTTGCCGCCGAGGACGATCTTGCCGCCCTTGGCCAGCGCATCCGCAACGTGCTCTTCCACCTTCGCCACGGCGTTGGCGTCGATCAGCGGACCCTGTTCCGTTGCGCCCTGCAGGCCGTTGCCGACCCGCAGCTGGCGCACGGCCTCGACCAGCTTCGCGACGAATGCGTCGTAGACGCCTTCCTGCACCAGCAGGCGGTTGGCGCAGACGCAGGTCTGTCCGGTGTTGCGGTACTTGCTCGCGATCGCGCCCTGCACGGCCAGGTCGAGGTCGGCGTCGTCGAAGACGATGAACGGCGCGTTGCCGCCGAGCTCGAGCGAGAGCTTCTTGAGGGTGCCGGCACACTGCACCATCAGCTTCTTGCCGATCTCCGTCGAGCCCGTGAAGGTGACCTTGCGGACGATCGGGTTCGACGTCATCTCGCCGCCGATGGCGGTCGCCGACCCGGTGAGGACGTTGAATACGCCCGGCGGAATGCCGGCACGATGCGCAAGTTCGGCCATTGCGAGCGCGGAGTAGGGCGTCTGCATCGCCGGCTTGCACACGAAGGTGCAGCCTGCGGCAAGTGCCGGGCCCGCCTTGCGCGTGATCATCGCCGCCGGGAAATTCCACGGCGTGATTGCTGCGACGACACCCACAGGCTGGCGCAACACGAAGATGCGCTTGTCGGGCTGATGGCCCGGGATCACGTCGCCGTAGACGCGCTTGGCTTCTTCTGCGAACCACTCGATGAACGAGGCCGCGTAGGTGATCTCGCCCCTGGCCTCGGCGAGCGGCTTGCCCTGCTCGGCAGTCATCAGCGTGGCGAGATCGTCGGCGTTGGCCAGCATCAGGTCGTGCCAGCGGCGCAGCACCGTGGAGCGGTCCTTGGCCGTGCGTGCAGCCCAGGCAGGGAAGGCGGCTGCGGCTGCCTCGATCGCGGCGCGCGTTTCGTCGGCACCCATGAATGGCACCGTACCGAGCACTGCACCATTCGCCGGGTTCGTGACCGGCTTGCTGCCGCCTGCGCGCGCGTCCAGCCACTGGCCGTCGATGTAGCACTGCTGCCGCAGCAGGGTGGAATCCTTGAGATTGAGCGTCATGAGTCTTCTCTACCCGCGCCTCGAAAGGCAGGTTTTTTGACTGAGGGAAGGGGTTCAAGGATATCAGGGAGGCGCTACCCGCGGTGAGGATCAGCCCGTGCGGGGGTACCCTTGGCGTCCTCAAGGAAATGTCGGGGACGCTCCATGCTCGTCGGAAACACCACGCGCCGTGTCGCCATCGTCGGCGGCGCCCGGATCCCGTTCGTGCGCTCGATGGGCGTCTATGCGGAATGCAGCAACCAGCAGATGCTGACCGCAGCACTGCAAGCGCTGACGGACAAGTGCCGTCTCGCTGGCGAGCGTCTGGGCGACGTCGGTGCCGGGGCGGTGCTGAAGAGCCCGCGCGATTTCAACCTGACGCGTGAATCGGTCCTCGGCACGACGCTCGACGCGCACACACCGGCTTTCGACCTGCAACGTGCCTGTGGCACGAGCCTCGAAACGGCGATCCTGCTCGGCTTGAAAATCGCGGCAGGCCAGATCGACAGCGCGATTGCGGCAGGCGTCGACACGGCGAGCGACGCCCCGATCGGCATCAACGAGAACCTGCGCCGCATCCTGTTGCGCAGCGCGCGGGGCCGGTCGCTGGGCCAGCGGCTCGCGCCGTGGGCGTCGTTGCGGCCGGGCCATTGGAAACCGAGCTTTCCCGCGGTTGCCGAGCCGCGCACGGGGCTCAACATGGGACAGAGTTGCGAGCTGATGGCGCGACGCTGGGGCATCCGGCGCGAGGCGCAGGATGAACTCGCGCTCGCCAGCCATCAACGTGCCGCCGCCGCCTACGATGCCGGTTTCTTCGACGACCTCGTGTTCGAATTCAAGGGCGTGAAGCGCGACGACAACCTGCGGCGCGACACCTCGCTGGCAAGGCTGGCCCGGCTGAAGCCCGCGTTCCCGGTCGATGGCAGCGCCACGCTGACTGCGGGCAATTCGACGCCGATGACGGACGGCGCCGCTGCGGTGCTGCTGGCGAGTGAAGACTGGGCCCGTGCCAGGGGACTGCCGGTGCAGGCCTACCTGACCTTCGGCAAGGTGGCGGCTGTCGACTTCCTGCAGGACGAAGGGCTGCTGATGGCGCCGGCCTATGCCGTGCCGCGCATGCTGGACGACGCCGGCATCATGCTGCAGGACTTCGATTTCTACGAGATTCACGAAGCGTTCGCAGCGCAGGTGCTGTGCACGCTGGCGGCGTGGGAGTCGGTGGAGTTCTGCCGCGACCGGCTGGGCCGCGAGCGACCGCTCGGTTCGATCGATCGTGCGAAGCTCAACGTGAATGGCAGCAGCCTCGCCGTGGGCCACCCGTTTGCAGCGACGGGGGCACGCATCGTCGCGACGCTCGCCAAATTGATCGATCAGCGCGGCGGCGGCCGTGGGCTCATCTCGATCTGCACGGCCGGTGGCATGGGCGTCACCGCGATCGTCGAACGCTGAAGACCCTATAATCGCCGACCTGTCGCCGGCATGGATCCGCACTGATGTCTTTCCGCACCCACGCTTCGATCCTCGTGCTCGCCGTGACCCTGGCCTTGCAGGGTTGTGTCTCGGCGCCCCCGTCCCCGACCGGCACAAAGGCGCCGGATACGCAGTTGCCGGCGACGGCGACCGACACCAGGCAGCAGCTCGATGCGCTCTTCGAGAGCTATTTCGAGGACAACCTGCGCGCCAACCCCGTGCTCGCGACGTACATCGGCGACCATCGCTACGACGACCAGTTGCCGAATTCGATCGGCCCGCAGTACCTGGCCGCCGCGCACGCGCTGAACCAGAAGTACCTCGCGGCGATCCGCGCGCTCGACCCGGATTTGCTCTCGCCAGCGGACCGCATCTCGTACGACATCTTCCTGTACGAGCGGGAACGGGAAGCGCGGGGCGAACGGTTTCCGTTTCACCTGCTGCCGATCAACCAGGCCGGCGGTCTGCTCACCGTGATGCCTGCGCTGGGTTCGGGCACCAACGCGCAGCCGTTCGCGACGGTCGAGGACTACGAACGCTGGTTGCAGCGGTTGGACGGGCTGGTCGTCTGGATGGACCAGGCGGTAGTCAACATGCGGGAAGGCGCGACCAAGGGTGTCGTGCAACCGCGTGCGGTCATGGAAAAGGTGCTCGGTCAGCTTGACGCGATGGTGGTGCCGCAGGCGCAGGACAGCCAGTACTACGCGCCGATCCAGCGGTTTCCGGCGAGTTTCTCCGCGGCCGACCGTGAGCGACTGACTGCCGAGTACACCAGGATGCTCGACGGCAAGCTGTTGCCCGCCTACAAGCGCCTGCGTGATTTCGTGCGCGACGACTACCTGGCGCAATCGCGCAGCAGCGTGGCGTGGACGGCATTACCCGACGGGCAGGCGTGGTACGCCTACTACGTGCAGGAGCACACGACGACGACACTGACCCCCGACGTGATTCACGCGCTGGGTAACAGCGAGGTGAAGCGCATCCTGGGTCAAATGGACGAGGTCCGGCAGCAGGTCGGATTCAAGGGCGACCTCGAGGCGTTTTTCACGTTCCTCGAAACCGATCCGCAGTTCTATTTTACCGTAGGCACGGACCTGCTCACCGGGTACCGCGCGCTCAAGACACAGATCGACGCTGCGTTGCCAAAGTTGTTCTCGGTGTTGCCGCGGGCGGACTACGAAGTGCGCGAGGTCGAGGCGTTCCGCGCGCAGTCCGCGGCGGGTGCGTATTACCAGCAGCCCTCGGCGGACGGCTCGCGTCCCGGCGTGTTCTACGTCAACACGTATAACCTGAAGGCGCAGCCGAAGTTCGGCATGGAAACGCTGTCGCTGCACGAAGCGGCGCCGGGACACCACTTCCAGGTGTCGATCCAGCAGGAGCTCGAGGGCGTGCCGCGTTTCCGCCGCTTTGGCGGTGATTACACGGCCTACGTCGAAGGCTGGGCGCTCTACGCGGAGTCGCTCGGCAAGGAACTCGGCCTTTTCACCGACCCTTACCAGTGGTACGGCCGCCTGAACGACGAGCAGTTGCGTGCAATGCGCCTCGTCGTCGACACCGGGCTGCATGCCAAAGGCTGGACGCGGGAACAGGCGATCAAGTTCATGCTTGAGAACTCGACGATGGCTGAGTCGGACGTCGTCTCCGAAGTCGAGCGCTACATCGCCTGGCCCGGTCAGGCGCTCGGCTACAAGGTGGGGGACCTGCGGATCCAGGGCTTGCGCCACCAGGCGGAGCAGGCGCTCGGGCCGAAGTTCGACCTCCGCGACTTTCACCGTGAAGTCCTGAGCGACGGTGCCGTGCCGATGGACGTGCTCGAAGCGAAAGTCGAGCGCTGGATCGCGGCTCGCCGCTGAAGCTTCTGCGAATGCTGCGCGACCATTTCCTGCTGCCCTTGCTGGTCGCCACGCTGGCATTGACGGCGTGCGATTTCGCGCCGGAGCCGACGACGCGAGCCGAGGAAAAACCTTCGGAATTGTCAGCGCCACTGCGCGCGTCCAACGCGGATGCGGCCGAGCTGTATCGCGTCGTCGAAACGTATTTCGACCAGTACCTCGCGCTGAATCCCATTCGTGCCAGCGAGTTCGGCGACCACCGGTTCGACGATCGCTTCGGCGACTACGTCAGCATGAGCTGGATGGCGGATTCGCTCGGTATCGAACAGGAATCGCTCGAAAAGCTGGCGGCAATCGATCCGCAGCGGCTCGCAGGCGAGGACCTGGTCACCTATGCGGCCTTCAAGCGCCAGCGTGAGCTGGGTATCGGCGGCTACCGCTATCCGAGCGAACTGCTGGCGATCAACTCGTTCGCGAACTGGCCGGGGGTCTTCGCACAGCTCGGTTCCGGCAAGGGCGCGCATCCGTTCAGGACGACGCGCGATTACGACAACTTCCTCGCGCGCATGGACGGCTTCGTCGTCTGGGTGGACCAGACCATCAACAACCTGCGCGCCGGCGTCACCAAGGGCGTGGTGCTGCCGCAGGACGTGGTCGAGCGCACGCTGCCGCAGCTCGAGGCGTTCGGCCGGCTCGAGGACCCGCGGCAGACCGTGTTCTGGCAGCCACTGCTGAACTTCCCGGCCGCGCCGAGCGTGGACGACCGCCGTCGCCTGCTGCAGGCCTACGACGAAAAACTGCGCACGAAGGTCCTGCCCGCCTATCGGCGCCTGCACGATTACCTGGCCCAGGAATACCTGCCGAAGGCGCGCGACACGGTGTCGTGGTCGGACTTGCCTAGCGGGGACCTCTGGTATGCGCACCTCGTGCGGTACTACACCTCGACGGACATGACTCCGGCGGACGTGCATGAGCTCGGCCTGCGCGAGGTGGCGCGGTTGCGGGCAAGTCTCGTGGGCCTGCAGGGAGCGCTTGGCATCGCGGGTGAGCCGCGGACCGTGTTCGATGCGCTGCGTGCGGACCCGCGGTTCCAGTTCGGCGATGCCCAGTCGATGCTCGCGGGTTATGCAGCACTGCACGATCGCGTCGATGCGCGCTTGCCCGCGCTGTTCCAGCGCCGGCCGCAAGCGACTTTCGCAGTCCGGCCGGTCGAAGGTTTTCGCGCGGCCTCTGCTACAGCGGCGTCGTACTCACCGCAGAGTGTCGCTGGCGGACAGGCCGGCGTCCTGTATGTGAATGCCAGTGAACTCGCATCGCGCCCGTCCTATGCGCTGGACGCGCTGTACCTGGGCGAGGCCGTGCCCGGTCGCTTCTACCTGGCGGCGATCGCGCAGGAGTCGCTGAACCTGCCGCGGTTCCGCCGCTTCGGCGACGACGCGGCTTTTGTCGCGGGGTGGGCCCTGTACGCGCAATCGCTCGGAACCGAACTGGGGCTGTATACGGATCCGTACAGCCAGTTCGGCGCACTGAACGTGGAACTGTGGCGTGCGGCGGCCCTCGTCGTCGACACGGGCCTGCATGCGCAGGGCTGGAGCCGCCAGCGTGCGGTCGATTACCTGCGCGAGAACACGGCGCTTGGCGAGGCGGACATTGCTGCCGAAGTCGATCGCTACGTCGCCTGTCCCGGCCAGGCGCTCGCCGACAAGATCGGGCAACTGAAGATTCTCGAGCTGCGCCGTCGCGCCGAGCTGCGGCTCGGTGAACGCTTCGACCTGCGCGAATTCCACGAACAGGTCATCGGCAGCGGAATACTGCCTTTGTCCGTGCTCGAGACCAGGATCAATCGCTGGATCGATGCGCGCCGTTGAGCCGCGCGTGGCGTCGCATCAGTAGCCGTAGCCGTCGGTGCGGATGTCGTCGAGCTCGTCGCCCACGAAGCGCAGCTTGCGCAGCAACTTGCTCGAGCCGAAGTTGTACGTCCAGACTTCCACTGGCATCTCGATGACACCCGGGCCGTAGTAGTCGTACCGGTTGTAACCGTAACCGTACTCGTAGCGGGGCGCGCGTCGGATCAAGCCCTGGAAACTGACACTCGACGGTTCGCCGCACAAAGCGCGAACCTTGTCCTTGCCGTCACTGACGGTGACGAGCTTGCTGCCGCAGCGCATGGAGTCCTCGGCGCGCGCGGGTTCAGCTCCCAGCGTGCCAACGACCACGGCCGCAACGACGAGGACTCTCAGGTAGCTCACTTCGCAAGCATAGCCGCTGGCCGCGGGCGCCGCTCCCGGTCGAGTCAGCTGAAATCACATAAAATATTGAATTTATTAAGAAAAATGACAATTCAGGATGCATTTCCCAGGACCGCTGCCGGGTCGTCGACCGGGCGGTCGCGATTCGCGCCGACCAGCGATCGACGTCTATCATCATGCCCAGGGCGGGGCCGGGACCCACGGGCGGTTCTGCTAACCTACCGGGCCTCGTAATGGCGGTTGAGCCCACGATGTCTCTCGATCGAGCCTTCGAAAAACGCCTCGCCGGCGTCATCAACGCCCGCGCGCGTGGCGTGCTGCAGGGCGGGCTCAAGGGCGTGGAGCGGGAATCCCTGCGCGTGACGCCGACGGGGCAGATCTCGAAAACGCCGCATCCGCGGGCTCTGGGCTCGGCGCTCACCAACGAGCACGTCACGACGGATTACTCTGAGGCCCTGATCGAACTGGTGACGCCGCCGTTCGCCCACACCTGGGAACTGGTGCAGTACCTCGCCGATCTGCATCACTTCGTCTACACGAACCTGCCTGACGACGAGCTGCTCTGGGCCACGAGCATGCCGTGCGCCATCAAGGGCGAGACCAGCATCCCGATCGCGCAGTTCGGCTCCTCGAACGTCGGGCGCATGAAGACCGTGTACCGCCAGGGTCTCGGCCACCGCTACGGCCGCGTGATGCAGGCCATCGCGGGCGTGCACTTCAACTACTCGTTCCCGGATCACTTCTGGCCGGTGCTGGCGGACGTGCTGCACCCCAGGGACTCCGGGCAGGCGTTCCGCTCCGAGTCCTACTTCTCGCTGTTGCGCAATTACCGCCGACACGGCTGGATCGTGCTGTACCTGTTCGGGAATTCCCCGGCGCTGTGCCCGTCATTCCTGCAGGGACGCAAGGTCGACGGTCTCGAGCCGCTGGAACCGGCCAGCCTGTACGCTCCGTATGCGACCTCGCTGCGCATGAGCGACCTCGGCTACCGCAACAAGAGCCAGGCGGGACTCAACGTCTCGGTCAACAGCCTCGATCACTACGTGCGTGACCTGACGGCCGCGATCAGCACGCCAAATCCCGAGTACGAGAAGATCGGCGTGCAGGTCGATGGCGAATACGCCCAACTCAACGCCAACATCCTGCAGATCGAGAACGAGTACTACAGCTTCATCCGTCCGAAGCGCGTGACCCAGAGCGGGGAGCGTCCGACCAGGGCGCTGCAGCGCGCTGGCGTGCAGTACGTCGAAATGCGCTCGCTCGATGCCAGCATCTTCGACCCGGTGGGCGTCAACCAGAACAAGCTGCGGTTCCTCGAGGCGTTCGCGGCCTTTTGTGTGCTGCGCGACAGTCGCCCGATCGAGAACTCGGAGCAGGACGAGCTCGACGGCAACCACGCCATCGTCGCGCGCGAAGGCCGCCGGCCCGGTTTGATGCTCCGGCGCGCTGGTCGCGAGGTCAGGTTGAGTGACTGGGCCGCGGAAATCATCGATTCCATGCGTGGCCTCTGCGAACTGCTGGACGAAGGCGATGCGCAACGTCCGTACCTCACTGCGCTCGAGTTGCAGGAGGAAAAAATCCACGATGTCTCGCGGACTCCGGCGGCACGCTCGTTGCACGAAATGCGCACGAACGAGGAATCGTTCTTCAATTTTGCGCTGCGCATGTCGAAAGTCCACCAGTCCTACTTCAAGGACCTGCTCTCCCCGAACTCGTCCAGGCAGGAAGAGTTTACCGCCGAGGCGGCCGAGTCGATCGACCAGCAGGGGCGTATCGAAGCGTCGGACACGCTTTCTTTCGACGAATATCTCGCCCGCTATTTCTCGGCGTGAACAGCGGGTAGTCAGAGAATCCCGGTCGTCATCCGACGCTGCGCGTCGATCGAGCCGCGCAGCATTCCACGAGAGTTGAATGGCAGCGCAATCGTGCCGTCGCGTCCGACGACGATCACGCCGCCTTCACCTCCCATCCGCTGCAGCTGCTCGTGGACCACGATGTCGGCTGCTTCACGCACGCTCCTGCCCGCGTAGCGGATCAGCGACGCGATTTCGTGCGCGACCGTCGCGCGGATGAAGTATTCGCCGTGCCCCGTCGCCGAAACGGCGCAGCAGTCGTTGGCGGCGTAGGTACCTGCGCCGATCACGGGTGAATCGCCGACCCGGCCCCAACGCTTGGCGGTCATGCCGCCGGTGGACGTCGCCGCGGCCAGGTCGCCCGCGGCGTCGAGCGCCACGGCGCCGACCGTTCCCATCAGGGATTCGCGGAAACTGCCTGCGCTGGCATCGAGTGCGGCCGCCAGCTCGCGCTGCCGCCGCTCCGTGACGAAATAGCGGTTCGCCACGGGTTCGAGCCCCTGTTCGAGGGCGAATTCCTCGGCGCCCTGGCCCGACAACATCACGTGCGGCGACTTGTCCATCACCAGGCGGGCGAGGCCGATCGGGCTTTTCACGTGACGCAGGCCGGTCACCGCGCCTGCGCGCAGGTCGCGTCCATCCATCAGCGACGCGTCCAGTTCGCAGATGCCGTTGGCGGCGATCACGGCACCGCGGCCGGCATTGAAGAGCGGGTTTTCCTCGAGTACCTGCACCGCCGCGACGACGGCATCGAGGCTCGGGCCGCCTGCGTCCAGGATTCGTTGCCCGGCGCGCAGCGCCTGCTCCAATCCGGCGCGGTAGGCGGCTTCCCGTTCGGGCGTGAGTTCGGCGGGCGGGATGTCTCCCGCGCCTCCGTGGACGGCAATCGCTGGCATGACTATGACTTCGCGGCAGGTCGTTCGAAGGAAACGAACCATACCAGAGCGCCGCGCCACGTATGATTTGGTCCGATGCGCCACCACCGCAAGATCAAGACCCTGCTCGTCGCCAACCGCGGCGAAATCTCCATCCGGGTGATGCGTGCCGCGCACGAACTCGGGATCAAGACCGTCTCGATCTACTCGCAGGAGGACCGCTTTTCGCTTCACCGCATGAAGGCAGACGAGGCCTACCTGGTGGGCGAGGGCAAGGGGCCGGTCGAGGCCTACCTCGGCATCGACGACATCGTGCGCGTGGCGCTTGAATGCGGCGCCGACGCGATCCACCCGGGCTACGGGTTCCTGTCCGAAAACCCCACGTTCGCCGAGGCCTGCGCGAACGCAGGCCTGCTGTTCATCGGACCGACGCCCGAAATCATGCGTCGCCTCGGTAACAAGGTGACCGCGCGCGACCTCGCGACTTCGGCGGGCGTTCCCGTGATGCCGGCAACGCCACCGTTGCCGTTGGACGATGCGAAGGTGCTCGATCTGGCCGCGCAGGTCGGCTATCCGGTGATGCTCAAAGCCAGCTGGGGCGGTGGCGGCCGCGGCATGCGCGCTATCGACGACGCGTCACAACTGATCGAGCTGGTCGCCACCGCACGGCGCGAGGCCAAGGCCGCATTCGGCAACGACGAGGTCTACCTCGAAAAACTGGTGCGCCGCGCGCGTCACGTCGAAGTGCAGATCCTCGGCGACTCGCACGGCAACCTGGTGCACCTCTACGAGCGCGACTGCACCGTGCAGCGTCGCAACCAGAAGGTCGTCGAGCGCGCACCGTCCGTCTTCCTGGACGACACGCAGCGACTCGAGCTGTGCGAGTTGGGGCTACGCATCGGGCGCGCGGTCGGGTACCTCAATGCGGGCACGGTCGAGTTCCTGCAGGACGCAGACACGGGCCAGTTCTATTTCATCGAGGTCAATCCGCGCATCCAGGTCGAGCACACGGTGACCGAAGTGGTCACCGGCATCGACATCGTCAAGGCGCAGATCCGGATCGCGGAAGGCGCCGCAATCGGGACGCCCGCGAGTGGCGTGCCGGCGCAGGCGGATATCCGCAGCACCGGCCACGCGATGCAGTGCCGCGTCACGACCGAAGACCCCGAGAACAATTTCATCCCGGACTACGGCCGCATCACGGCCTACCGCAGTCCGGCGGGTTTCGGCATCCGGCTCGATGCAGGCACGGCGTACTCGGGCGCGTTCATCACCCGTTCGTACGACTCGCTGCTGGTGAAGGTGACCGCCTGGGCGCCGTCGTCCGACGAGACGATCGCGCGCATGGACCGCGCGCTGAAAGAGTTCCGGGTACGCGGCGTCAGCACGAACCTGCGCTTCCTCGAGCAGTTGATCACGCACGAGCACTTCCGTGACGGTTCGTACACCACCCGGTTCATCGACCAGACGCCGGAGCTGTTCCGCTATCCGCGCAAGCGCGACCGTGCGACGCGATTGCTGCGCTTCGTCGCGGACGTGATCGTGAACGGCAATCCCGAGGTCATTGGCCGCGCCCGTCCGGGCCGCATCGTGGATGCTCGTCCGCCGAAGTTGCCCGTCGGTACGCCACCGCCCGGCACGAAGCAGCGGCTCGACGAGCTGGGCGCGGGGAAGTTCTCGCGGTGGATGCTCGAGCAGCCGCAGGTGCTGTTCACCGACACGACGTTCCGTGATGCCCATCAGTCGCTGCTGGCGACGCGCTTTCGCACCCGCGACCTGGTCGCCATCGCGCCGGCCTACGCGCGGCTCGCACCCGACCTGTTCTCGGTCGAGTGCTGGGGCGGTGCGACTTTTGACGTCGCGATGCGCTTCCTGCGCGAGTGCCCGTGGGATCGCCTGATCGCGTTCCGCGAGGCGATGCCGAACCTGCTGCTGCAGATGTTGCTGCGTTCCGCCAATGCGGTCGGGTACACGAACTATCCGGACAACGTCGTGCGTTACTTCGTGCAGCAGGCCGCGACGAACGGCGTCGACCTGTTCCGCGTCTTCGATTCGCTGAACTGGGTCGACAACATGCGCGTCGCGATGGATGCGGTTGGCGAGTCCGGCAAGCTCTGCGAGGCCGCCATCTGCTACACGGGCAACCTCAGCGATCCGCGCCAGACCAAGTACGACCTCAAGTACTACGTTGCGATGGCGAAGCAGCTGGAGCAGGCCGGCGCGCACATCCTCGGCATCAAGGACATGGCGGGCCTGTGCCAGCCGCGAGCTGCGCACACCCTGGTCAAGGCGCTCAAGGACGAGATCGGGATTCCGGTGCACTTCCACACGCACGACACCAGCGGCATTGCAGCCGCCAGCGTGCTCGCGGCGATCGACGCCGGTTGCGATGCGGTGGACGGCGCGCTCGACGCCATGAGTGGACTGACGTCGCAGCCGAACCTGGGTTCGATCGTCGAAGCGTTGCGCCACGGGCCGCGGGATTCCGGGCTCGACCCCGATAACCTGCGTGTGCTCTCCAACTACTGGGAGCAGGTGCGTCACGGCTACGCGGCCTTCGAGAGCGACATGCGTTCCGGCGCTTCCGAGGTGTACGTGCACGGCATGCCCGGCGGCCAGTACACGAACCTGCGCGAACAGGCTCGCTCGCTCGGGATCGACGACACCCGCTGGCACGAGGTGGCGCGCGCCTACGCGCAGGTCAGCGAGATGTTCGGCGACATCGTCAAGGTCACGCCGTCGTCGAAGGTCGTGGGCGACATGGCGATCATGATGGTGACCAGTGGACTCACCGCCGCGGATGTCGCCGACCCGGAGACCGATGTGGCATTTCCGGAGTCCGTCGTCGCGCTCTTCCGTGGCGACATCGGGCAGCCGTTCGGCGGCTTCCCGCGCGAACTGCAGAAAAAAATCCTCGGCAGCGTGCAGCCCTCGACCTCACGCCCGGGCGAGCACCTGGCGCCGGTCGATCTCGTGCAGGCGCGCGCACAGGTCCAGGAGAAGATGCCGCGCGCGATTACGGACCACGAGTTCGCGTCGTGGCTGATGTATCCGAAAGTGTTCTCCAGCTACATGGCGGACCGCACGCATTTCGGTGACGTGAGCGTGCTGCCGACACGCGCTTTCTTCTACGGCCTGGAAACGGGCGAAGAGATCACGATCGATCTCGAGAAGGGCAAACACCTGATCATCCGGTACGTCGCGACCAGTGACGTGCACGACGACGGCACGCGCACCGTGTTCTTCGAACTGAACGGACAACCGCGCTCGGTCAAGGTGCAGGATCGGAGCCAGGTCGCGAAGCGTCCGCCGCGCCGCAAGGCCGAGCTCGATCACCCGGACGAAGTCGGCGCGCCGATGCCGGGCACGATCGCCACGGTCAACGTGCTGAATGGTCACGCCGTGGCACGCGGCGACGTGCTCGTGACGATCGAAGCGATGAAGATGGAAACGAGCGTGCGTGCGGAGCGCGACGGCGTGATCGCCGAAATCATCGCGCGCCCGGGCCAGCAGGTGGATGCCAAGGACCTGTTGCTGGTCCTGGAGCCCGCGGCAACCTGATGCTCACGGCGAGTGCGTGACTGAATGCCGCAACGGGCCGATACTGGGCCGAGGTCAATGGTCGCGAAGAGGAGAAGACTCATGACACCGAACGTCGGGGGAATGGACCGGACACTGCGCATCGTCGCGGGCCTGGCCTTGCTGTCGCTGTTCTTCCTGCTGGAAGGCAACGCGCGCTACTGGGGCCTGATCGGCATCGTGCCGATCCTGACGGGCACGTTCCGCTGGTGCCCGGCGTACCTGCCTTTCGGCATCAGTACCTGTTCGACGAAGAAAGGCTGACGCCAGCGTTAGCCCCCAGCCAGCGCCGCAACGTCGCGGCATCCATCGCGCCGGCTTGCCGCGCCACTTCCTTGCCGTCCCTGAACACCATCAGGGTCGGAATGCTGCGAATGCCGTAGCGCGCACCGATGTCCTGGGCCTCGTCCGTGTTGAGCTTGGCGAACCGGGCCGCGGGTTCGGTCTCGGCAGCGACCCGCTCGAAGACCGGCGCCATCGACCGGCACGGGCCGCACCACGGCGCCCAGAAGTCGACGACCACCGGGACACCGGATTGGGCGACGTGGCGATCAAAATTGCCGGCCGTCAGTGTGACGGGATGCCCCTGGAACAGCGCTTCGTGACAGCGTGGGCACTTCGGCTGATCCCGCATCCGGTCGGTCGGGATGCGGACGATCCCATCGCAACGCTGGCAGACGACCTGGGTGGTCGCAGGGGCGGCTCTGGCAGTGGTCATGTCGATCCCTTCTCCGGTGGCTTTGACCGGTTCTATGGGGCCGGGCGGCAGGGAAGCAAGCGCAACTCGCTGTCGGCGGGCCTTGCATCGGGGTGTCCTCGCCTCCACATCACCTGGGCCACGACCGCCGGAGGCAACGCCGTCCATGCGATTCAAGGATTACTACGCTGTCATGGGTGTGCCGCGGGGCGCGACCCAGGATGAGATCAAGCGCGCCTACCGCAAGCTCGCGCGCAAATTCCATCCGGACGTCAGCAAGGAGAAGGACGCCGAGGAGCGGTTCAAGGAGCTGCAGGAGGCGAACGAAGTCCTCAAGGACGCGGAAAAACGCGCGGCCTACGACCAGCTCGGAGCCGACTGGCGGCAGGGGCAGGAATTCCGTCCGCCGCCCGACTGGGGCAAAGGCTTCGAGTTCACGCCGGGGCGCGGCGAACGCGGGGGTCGCGCGGCCGGTCCCGGCGCTGGGGCGGACTTCAGTGACTTCTTTTCCGAGCTGTTCGGAGCGCGGAGCCCGTTCGGTGGCGCACACGGTTTCGAGGCCGCCGGCCGCGGCGGCGCAGGGCGTGGCTTTGCGGCCGCTGGCCAGGACCACGTCGCACGCGTCGAGATCGACCTCGAGGACGCGTACCGCGGTGGAACGCGCACGCTTGAACTGCGCACGCCCGAGATCACCCCCGACGGCCACGTCACGTCGAAGCCGCGCACCTTGCGCGTATCGATCCCCGCGGGTGTCGTCGAGGGCCAGCAGATCCGGCTTGCGGGGCAGGGCAGCGCGGGCATGGGCGGTGGTCCGGCCGGCGACCTGTACCTCGAGGTGAATTTACGACCGCACCCGCTGTTCACGCTCGAGGGCCGCGACGTGACGGTGCAATTGCCGGTCGCGCCGTGGGAGGCCGCATTGGGCGAATCGGTCTCGGTGCCCACGCTCGGTGGCCCCGTCGAAATGAAACTGCCGGCCGGCGCGCGTGCAGGACAGCGGCTGCGATTGCGCGGCCGCGGCTTGCCCGGCCCGACGCCGGGTGACCAGTACGTCACGCTGGCGATCATGCTGCCGCCCGACAGCCCGCAGGCGCGTGATTTCTTCGCACGCATGAAGCAGGAGCTGGCCTTCGACCCGCGGGCCGGACTCACTGCCAGCGCGAGGGCGTCCACATGAGCAGCCGCAATGACGATGACGATGTGCTGCGTGCGCAATTCTTCGACGATGACGACTGCCTGCAAATCGAGGAAATCTGCAGCCGACTTTGCGTCGAGCAGCAGTGGATCGTCGACATGGTGGAAATCGGTGCGCTTGATCCGCGCGGTGGACTCGAACCCTCGGGCTGGGCGTTTCCGCGGCGGCAGCTGCCGCGCGTGCTGGCGCTGACGCGGCTCGTGACGGATCTCGGCGTGAATCTTACCGGCGCCGCGATCATTCTCGATCTCGTTGAAGAACGTCGCCGGCTGCTGTCGCAGCTGCGCAGCAGGTGATAGGGGAAATTGGGGACGCTCACCTATTACTGAAATTGGGGACGCTCACCTATTACTCCTCACCCATAACTCACCCCACTGTCAGTAATAGGTGAGCGTCCCCAATTTCAGTAATAGGTGAGCGTCCCCAATTTCCCCTATCCCCTAGTGGATCGCTGCTCCCAGCAGCGAGCCAATGAGCCACGTCGCGCTGCCCGCGCCGCCGCCGATCAGCACCATGCGCAGCCCGCCCGCGAGCGCGCTGCGGCCCGTGAACAGGCTCAACGCGGCGCCGACCCCGAACAACGCAATGCCCGCGGTGATCGCGGCGATCATGACCGACCGCTGCAGCGGCAATCCGAACAGGAACGGCACCAGCGGAATGATCGCGCCGAGCGAGAAGGCGAGGAAAGAGTAGATCGCGGCGCCCCACGGTGAGCCGAGATCGTCCGGATTGAGGCCCAGCTCTTCACGCGCGAGCGCGTCGAGCGCGTTTGCCTCGTTCTTCACCAGCTCGCGGGTCACGCGGCGCGCCTCCTCGAGCTGCATGCCGCGCGCCTGGTAGATCAAGGCGAGTTCCTCGGCTTCTTCTTCCGGGTATTCCTGCAGTTCGTCGCGCTCGAGCCCGATCTGGTACTCGAACATCTCGCGCTGCGAACGCATCGACACGTATTCGCCCGCGGCCATGGAGAGAGCGCCTGCGAGCAATCCCGCCACGCCGCTGGTCAGTACGAAGTCGGCGCCCACCGCCGCTCCCGCAACGCCCATGATCAGGCTGGTGTTGGAGACGAGACCGTCGTTGACGCCGAACACCGCGGCGCGGAGGTTGCCGCCGCCGTAGCCTTTGTGCCGCGCGCCCACCTCCGACACGGAGGTGGGCATCAGGTGACCCGCGAGCGAGCGCTGCGAATCGTAGACCGAGAGGCCGCGCACTTTCATCGCGGCGAGCATGTGACGCACCCGCCGCGGGCCGAACGCGCGCGCGAGCCCCGCGGTGATGCGTGCGCGCGCGGACGGCGCAAATGCGGGTGGCGCAGACTGCGCTGCGCTGGCGAGCCACTTGTCGGCCTGGAAGTCGGCTGCGGCGGCGAGTGCGCGGAACAGCTCTGCGATCTTCGCGTCGGGCTCACACAAAGCCAGCGCGCGATAGAGCCACGCGGACTGCTTTTCTTCGTGCCAGCTGTCGAGGGAACTCATGGGCGGGGCGCCCGCAAGCTCAAGCGGGCATCACGCCGCCGCTCTGCCCGCGGATCAGCTTCTGCACCTGCTTCAGGATGGCGACGTTTACGTACGGTTTTTCGATGAAATCCGTGGCGCCTTCACGCATCGCCGCGACCGCGGTGGGAACGTCCGATTCGTCGGCGAGCAGGATCACGGGCACGTCGTTGCCGTTGCTGCGCAACCGTCGCAGCAGTTCCAGGCCGGACATGCCGGGCAGCAGCAGGTCGACGATGAGGCACGCGAGACTCCGCGACGAGCCCGAAAGCAGGTACGACTCTGCGGTGTCGAAGCTCGCGACGTCGACGCCGACAGGCTGCAGCAGCGTTTTCAATGCAGCGCGTGCAAGCGGGTCGGAATCGATGATGCCGACGACCGGTGGCGCCTCCTGCGCGGCAGAGATGGCGGGTGACATGGGGAAGTGCGCGACCAATGAGCCCGCGCAGCTCACGTGGAGCCGCGGGGACGAACGGGCGGGGCGGAATGCGCTGCGTAACCGGGTCGCATGCAGCGCAGTTTTCATGGCCGCCCGGTCCACGGCAATTGCGGGTTTATACGTAAATACGAGCGGTTCGCAACGCCTATTGCACTGCAACAGCGCTTTACTCCTCCGCCCGTTCGACCTCGAGCACCATGCGGACGAGGTGGGCCAGCGAATGCGCCTCCATTTTTTCCATCACGCGCGCACGGTGAATTTCCACGGTGCGCTGGCTCAGGTTGAGGTCGCCCGCGATCACCTTGTTGGCCTTGCCGGCGACCACGAGATCAAGCACTTCTTTCTCGCGCGGCGTCAGCGATTCCAGCCGCTTTCGAATCATGTTGCGCTCGGCCAGCATGCGGCGGCTGCCGGCATCCTTTTCCAGCGCCTGGTTGATGCGGTCGAGCAGGTCCTGGTCGCGGAACGGCTTCTGGATGAAATCGACCGCGCCGGCCTGCATCGCTTCGACCGCCATCGGCACGTCGCCGTGGCCGGTGATGAAGATGATCGGCAGGATCGAGTGGCGCTCGTTGAGTTTCACCTGCAGTTCGAGCCCGCTCATGCCAGGCATGCGGATGTCGAGCACCAGGCAGCCCGGACGGTCGTCTCGGTCGGCGTCGAGGAATTCCTGCCCGGATTCGAACACTTCGACCGGCAGGCCGACCGACTTGAGCAACATCCGTAGCGAGTCGCGGACCGCTGTATCGTCGTCGACCACGAACACCGTGGGCTTGATTTCCTTGATCACTCGGAACTACTCCCCTGTGGATGCCAGCGTCACCGGCGATGCCGGCAGCGTGAAATGAAATCGCGCGCCGGCTCCCTCGTTGGGAGTGTGCCACAGGCGTCCGCCGTGGGCGCGCACGATCGAGCGGCTGATGGCGAGGCCGAGGCCCGTGCCGCCCGCTTTCGTCGTAAAAAACGGGTTGAACAGGTGCTCGGCGGCTTCCGGCGCCAGGCCGCTGCCATGATCCGCCACGATGATTTCAATCTCGCCTTCCGCTGACTGGCGCGAGCTGAGCAGGACCTCGCGGCGCGTCTCGGGCGCGTCCGACATCGCATCGATCGCGTTGCGGACGAGGTTCAGCACGACCTGCTGCAGCTGGATCGGATCGGCGTAGACCGTCGGCAGCGACGGCTCGGCGTCGATCCGCAACCGGACGTTGTGCAGCCGCGCGTCGGTCTCGGCGAGCGTGCGCAGGTCCTCGAGCAGGCGATTGCAGTCGACGGGCTCGCGCTTCACCTCACGGTTCTTCACGAAATTGCGCAGGCGCCGGATGACCTCGCCCGCCCGCAGTGCCTGCGCATTGATCTGCGCGAGCGCCTCGAGCACGTCGGCGTCGTCACGGTTCGGCGCACGCATGAAGCGCTGGCACGCCTGCGCATACGTCGCGATCGCGGTCAGCGGCTGGTTGATCTCATGGGCGAGGCCCGCGGCCATTTCGCCCATCGTCGACAGGCGGCTGAAATGCGTGAGTCGTTCCTGCAGCTGCCGGGCCTCGTCTTCGGTCGCGCGACGATCGGACACGTCGTGGATGGTGCCGATGTGCTTGAGCGGGTTGCCCTGCGCGTCGCGCGTGACCTGCGCGATGTGGTGCAGGTACCGTGTCGTGCCGTCTTCGAGCACGATGCCATACTCGCAGTCGAACGCGTTAGTCGGCGATTGCAGTTCGTGGCACGCCTGGTCGAATTTTTCGCGATCGCCCGGGTGCACCCAGCGTTCGAGCAATGCCGTGAGCGGCTGCGCCATTTCGGCAGCGCCGATGCCGAGAATGCGGCAGAGTTGTGGCGAGTAGTAATCGGGCTCGGACTGGTCGAGGTGGACGACGTAGTTGCCGAGATTCGCGAGTTCCTGCGCCAGCCGCAGTTCGGATTCGCTGCGTCGCAGGCGCTCGTCGGTGAGTTTGCGCGGCGTGATGTCGTGGATGAAGCCGATGAACCGCGGGGGCTCGACGCCCTGCACCTTGCCGACCGCGAGCTCGCACGGGAAGACCCAGCCGTCCTTGCGTCGCGCCTGCACTTCGCGGCCAACGCCGATGATCCTGGCTTCGCCGGTCTGCTCGTAACTGCGCATGTACGCGTCGTGGTCGGAGCGGTAGGGCTCGGGCATCAGCACGTCGACGTTCTGACCAGTCACCTCGGCCGCGGTGTAACCGAAGATCCGCTCCGCGGACAGGCTGAACTGTTCGATGCAGCCGCGATGATCGATGACGATGATCGCGTCGACCGCCGCGTCCAGCAGCGACCTGAACTCGAACTCGGCCTGGTGCGAGCGTCGGGGCGCGGTGCCGGGCGTGGCATGCTGGGCGGCGGTGGGTTGGCGTTCTTCGTGCAAAATTTGCAGCTGCAGCGGCGAAAGTGCGAATCCTAAAAGAACGCGGGGCGCGGCACTAGGTATTGCTGGAATCCCGGCTAGGCAACGCTGCGAATCGCAGGAACGCAGCCGAACCGCGACAATGTACACGAGGCCGGATGCGAGCCGGTCCCCAGGTTTTGTTGGCAAGGGGACACCCAAGGAGGGCGCCATGAGACTGATGAGATTTGAGCCGTTCCGCGAGATGGACGACCTGCTGAAAGGGTTCAGCCCGATGTTTGGCCGGATGCCGACCCTGGCCCGGCCGGCCGATGGCGGCTATGAATTCATGCCGCTGGCCGACGTGATCGAGCGGGAAAAGGAGTACCTGATCAAGGTCGACTTGCCGGACGTACGCAAGGAGGACGTGAAGGTCCTGTTCGACGCAGGCGTGCTCACGATCAAGGGTGAGCGCAAGGTGGAAAAGGAGACGAAGGGCGAGACCGTGCATCGCACCGAGCGCTTCTACGGCGCGTTCGAGCGCGGCTTTGCGCTGCCCGATGATGTGGATCCGAAGGGAATCCACGCCGAATCCAGGGATGGCGTGCTGACGGTCAGCCTGCCGCGGGTCGCGGTGCAGAAGCCGCTTCCGCTGGCGATCACGATCCAGTGATCGACGGCCAGGCGGCTTGGACACGGGCCGCCTGGCGGCCCCCTTCCAGCTCGCGCAGGCTCATGGGCCGTGCCGCGGTGGTGGATCGGCAGGGTCACCCATCGAACTCATGTCGTGATCCGGGCTGACACCGTGGGTTCGATGGGCAACCAGATGGTACAAAGCCGAGCCTGCGGTCCACGCGCCGAACGCGAGCAGCAGCGAACCCGCTACGTTGCGCAGCGTAGCTCGGCTGGCCAGTAGCTTTGCCGCGCGTTCGAAAGCAACCGTTGCCGACACCATCGCCGGCAACGTGCCGACACCGAACGCAGCCATCACGAGCGCACCGTTGGCGGCGCTGGCCGTGGTGGCGGCCAGCAGCAGCATCGAATAGGTGAGCCCGCAAGGCAGCCAGCCCCACGCCAGGCCCAGCCCGATCGCACCGGACAGGCCCTGTCGCTGTGCAATACGCCCTTTTGCCGGCAGAACCCGGCGCCACAGACCGGCGCCCGCGGCCTCGAGCGGGTCGAGCAAGCGCCAGCCGAACAGCAAGCGACCCGCGGCCGCCACCATGATGGCGCCGGCCAGCACGCGGAAGGCGATCGAGAGTGGCGCGACGTCGACCGCGCGCAGCAGCGTCCGGCCAAGGAGACCGGCGACCGCGCCTGCGAGCGTGTAGCTGGCCACGCGAGCGACGTTGTAGGCGATGGCCAGCGCCAGGCGCGAACCCGCACGCTCCGACGCGCTGTTGCGCATCGCCAGGGCACCCGCGATGCCCCCGCACATGGTCAGGCAATGGCCGCTGCCCGCGAGCCCGGCGAGCAACGCGGCACCGAGGCTCAGCGAACCGGCGTCCAGGGCATTCATGGTCTGGGTGGTTCCTGCGTCGCAGGCCTGGAGGAGTCGTCGCCAGAGCCGTCACTCGAGGTCCTGCGCTTGCGTTCATCCTCGAGCACCGACCAGCCCGGACTGTCGAGATCGTCGAACTGGCCGCTGCCCACGGCCCAGAAGAAGGCCCACAGGCCGATTCCGACCAGTACCAGGCCGAGTGGCACCATCAGGTAAAGGATCTCCATCTATGCGACTCCTGCCGGTCGTGCATCGGTCCAGCGCGGGGTTGTCATCGTCGTCGTGCGACGCGTGACACGTGTCGCATTCAGCACCACGAACACCGAACTCAGCGACATGCCGATCGCCGCGAGCCACGCCGGCACGAGGCCAAGTGCGGCGAGCGGCAGCGCAGCCAGGTTGTAGGCTATCGACCAGGCAAGGTTCTGCTTGACGATGCGCTGGGCCTGCCGCGCGATCCGCACGATTTCCGGCAACTGGTCGAGCGAATCGCGCACCAGGATCAGGTCAGCGCTCGTCTGCGCGAGGGCGGAGCCCCGGCCCATGGCGACAGCAACGTTCGCCGCCTGCAGCAACGGCGCATCGTTGATGCCGTCACCGACGGCGACGACGACCGCGCCCGTGTCCTGCAGCGACTTGAGCCGTGCGACTTTCGCTGGTGGCGTCAGCCGCGCCGCGAAACGCTCGATGCCGCTGCGCGCTGCAATGCAGGCGACGGCCGCTGCGGCGTCGCCGCTGACGATCTCCGAAGCGAGGCCGAGCTGCGCGAGTTGCTGCACGCAGCTCGCCGTTTCCGCACGCAGCGGGTCCGCAAGGCGGAAACCGGCCAGCAGCCCGGAGTCATCACCGAGGTAGACCCAGCTTGCCGCAGCAGCAGGTTCCGTCGCCGCCGCGTCCTCCGCGTGCGCCAACAAGCCGCTTGCGAAGTCCAGCGTGCCGATACGCAACCGCCGGCCATCGACGCGGCCCTCGAGGCCAGCACCCGCAGTCACGACCACGTCCGTTGCCGTGGACGTCGTGGCTCCGGAAGCCAGGAATGCCCTGGCGATCGGGTGCTCGGACATACGCTCCAACGCCGCCGCCAGCGCGAGGCTGCGTTCTGCGCTTTCGTCGCGCAACGGCCGGACTTCCTCGACGCGCACGAGTCCGTGCGTGAGCGTGCCTGTCTTGTCCCACAGCACGTGCGTGGCCTTCGCCAGCGATTCGAACGCATCGGAGCGTGCCACCAGCACGCCCCGCCGGGCGAGATCCGCGGTGGCCGCCGCGAGCACAGCAGGCGTGGCGAGCGACAGCGCGCAAGGACAGGTTACTACCAGCACGGCAAGCGTCGCGGGAACGGCCTGCGACGGATCGACGAACCACCACACGATGAAGACCAGCGCCGAGCCGACCAGGATGCGGCTCAGGAACCACGCGGCTGCGCGGTCGGCGGCTTTAGCGAGCCGGGGCCGCTCGGCCTGTGCCCGCTCGAGCAGCGCGACGATGCCGGCCAGTACGGTATTGCCGGCGACGGCCGCCACGCGCACGCGCAGTGGCGCGCCCAGATTCTGCGTGCCGGCATGTACCGCCGAGCCCCGGTGCTTCGGGATCGCCGTCGATTCACCCGTGAGCATCGATTCGTCGACGCGGCCTTCAGTCCCTTCGGCCACGACACCGTCGGCAGCAAATACTTCACCCGTGCGCACCAGCATCTCGTCGCCTGGCTGGAGTTCGCTCGCCTGCACGTCCTCGACCTGATCGTCGCGCACGCGCCGCGCGGTGACGGGAGCGAGTCGAGCGAGCGCATCGGCGACGCTGCCGGCGCGATGGCGCGCCACCATCTCGACGTAGCGGCCGAGCGAGAGGAAGAACACGAACATCGTGACGGAATCGAAATAGACCTCGCCGTGGCCGGACAGCGCGTTCCACACGCTTGCCACGAAGGCGATGACGATGCCGAGCGTGACGGGCACGTCCATGCTCACGCTGCGGGCCCGCAGTGCGTGCCAGGCGCCCTGGTAGAACGGCCAGCCCGCATAGAAGGCGACCGGAATGGACACCAGCATACTGACGAGACGGAAGAACTCGCGCATGCCGGGCTCCATGCCCGACGTGTGCGCCACGTAGAGTGGCAGCGCAAACATCATCACCTGCATCATGCCGAAGCCCGCGACCGCGAGCCGCTTCAGCGCGCTGCGTCGTTCGAGCAGCGCGATCTGCTCGGCAGGCTCGCCGGCGAGCGGATGTGGCCGCAGCCCGACGTGCTCGAGCACGCGCAGCAAGTCGCCAAGCCTCACCTTCGACGGCTCCCACACCAGCCGTGCGCGAGCCGTGGCCGGATTGACGCTGACGTCGAGCACGCCGCTCTGCAGGTGCAGCGCCTTGTCGGCGAGCCAGCTGCAGGCCGAGCAGCGCAGGCCTTCCAGCAGCACGGTGATCGAGCGTGCGCCGTTGGCCTCGGCGCGGGTCAGGCGCTCGACGAGTTCGGGTCGGTCGTAGGCGGACCAGCGGTCGGGACGCGGCGACTCGTCTGCACGCGCCCCTGCGCGGTCGCGGTACTTGTAGTAGTCGTCGAGTCCGGCCCCCGTGATGAATTCTGCGACGGCCTTGCAGCCATGGCAGCAGACGGGTTCCTCACGCGAGTCGATCCGTGCGTGAATGCGCACGCCGGCCGGGATGGGCTCGCCGCAATGAAAGCAAGCAGAGCCCGGCCCCGCCGTCATGGGCTCCGCGGGGCGTCCTTGCCGCAAACGATCGTGACGCCGTCGCGCACGCAGTCCTTGCGGACCAGCGTGTCGGGATGGGTGATCGCGATGTACAGCGTGACGAACCCGCCGATCACGGCGGATGCGGGCAGCGCGATCAGCATCCAGGGATAGAACTGACGGTACCAGGGCCGCTCGGTCTGGTTGCTCATGGCTTCAAGCCTATCAGTTCGTGGGGACGAGGAAACGGGCCTTGCCCGTCGCTTCGAGCGCGCGCTCGTCCTGCGTGCGGATCGTGAAAAGGATGTCCGAGCCGCCTTTGAGTTCGCCGCGCGGCACGCGCAACCGGACCGCGACGCTCTGCACGTCGCCGGCGCCGACCTCGACTACGTCCGTACCGTAATCGACCTGCAGGCCAGGGAGGCCGTCCGCGGTGATCGAGAACCCGTGCCCGGCGGCGTCCTTGTTCAGGATCTTCACGCTGTACACGTTCTCGATCAGGCCGCCCGGCAGCTCGCGGAACAGCGCGTTGCGGTCGCGAATGACGTCGACGGCGACGAGGTTGCGATGCGTGATCGTGTAGGCGAAGCCGGCGATCAACAAGGCGATCAGGGACCCGTAGATGATCGTACGTGGCCGCAGCACATGCTTCGCCTTGCCCTCGAGGCCGCTCTGCGTGTCGTAGCGGATCAGGCCCTTGGGGTAACCGACCTTTGCCATGACCTCGTCGCACGCGTCGATGCAGGCTGCGCACGCGATGCACTCGTACTGCAGGCCCTTGCGGATGTCGATTCCGGTCGGGCAGACCTGCACGCAGACCGTGCAGTCGACGCAGTCGCCGAGGCCAGCCGCCTTGGGGTCCGAGCCCTTCTTGCGCGCGCCACGCGGTTCGCCCCGCTTCTCGTCGTACGTGATGATCAGCGTGTCCTGGTCGAACATGGCGCTCTGGAAGCGCGCGTACGGACACATGTACTTGCAGACCTGCTCGCGCATGAAGCCCGCGTTGACGTAGGTGGCGCCGCCGTAGAACAGCACCCAGAAGGTTTCCCATGGGCCGGTCGAGAAGGTCACGACGTTGCCGGCGAGCTCGGTGATCGGCGTGAAGTAGCCGACGAACGTGAAGCCGGTCCACAGCGCGAAGGCGAGCCAGAGGAAGTATTTCGTGCCCTTGCGCAGGAGCTTTGCGCCGCTCAGGGGCGCCCTGGCCAGCTTCATCTGCTGCGTGCGACTGCCTTCGACCCAGCGTTCGATCCAGACGAAGGTTTCGGTCCAGACCGTCTGCGGACACGCGTAGCCGCAGAACAGCCGACCGGCGAGTGCAGTGAAGAAGAACAGCGCCAGGGCCGCGATGATCAGCAGCCAGGTCAGGAAGTAGAAATCCTGCGGCCAGAGCGTCAGGCCGAAAATGTGGAACTTGCGTGCGGGCAGGTCGAACAGCACGGCCTGGCGTTCGCCCCAGCGAATCCACGGCAGCACGTAGTAGAGGCCGAGCAGCGCGAAGACCGCGTAGACGCGCAGCCGCTGGAAGCGGCCCTTGATGTCACGGGGATAGATCTTCTGGCGGGCTGCGTACAGCGCACCGTCGACGGGGGCCTCGGCTTCGTTCATTCGGGACTCCGCGTCCCTTCGGCAGTCCCCTCGTCAGTCCGTTCGTCTGGCGGTTCGGGATTCGCCGTTCGCACCAGGTACAGCGTCATCAGGCTCGACAGTGCTGCGATCAGCCAGAAAAAGAAGAAGCCGACCGCGTAGCCCGTCATGCGCGTCTGGAAAGCCGGTGGCGGGTAATCGTCGTTGCCGACCAGCACCGGGTCGATGAACCCGAAGCACACCATCGTCGCCACGCTGGCGACGAGAAACGACGGCCAGGCCACGATGGCCAGGTCCTGTCCGAGACGCGGCCACCGCAGTCTGCCCGTGTACTCGCCCGATGCCTTGCGCACTCTTTACTTGCCCGCCGCCAGCTTCGTGACGTAGGCGGCCAGCAGCTTGATGCGCTGCTCGCCGAGCTTGTCGCCCCACGCCGGCATCTGGCCGTTGCGGCCGTTCATGAGAGTCTGTTTGAGCGTCCCGGCATCCCCGCCGTACAGCCAGGTCTCGTCTGTCAGGTCGGGCGCGCCGAGCAGCGGATTGCCCTTGCCGTCCACGCCATGGCACGCGGCGCAGAGTGTCTGGAAGTGCACCTGGCCCGCCGCCGCTTTCGTGGCATCAGCCTGCTGGCCGCTCAGCGTCTGCACGTACGCGACGGCTTCTTCCACGCCAGGCTCGCCGATCACGGCGGCCCAGGGCGGCATCGCTGCAACACGACCGGCTACGATGGTCGCGACGACGGAGTCCGCGTCGCTACCCCACTGCCAGTCGGCGTCGCGCAGGTTCGGGAAGCCCGCGGCGCCGCCGCCGTCCGAGCCGTGGCACTGTGCGCAGTTCTGCTGGAACAGGTTGTGCGCCGTCGACATTGCCTGCTCGTTGTTCACGAGTTCGGCGACCGGCAGCCCGGCAAGCGGGGCCAGCAGCGCGGCGGCACGCGCTTCCACCGCGGCCCTTTCCTGCTCGTACTGACCCGCCTGGGTCCAGCCGCCGAGGCCGGCGAAATTGCCGAGGCCCGGATAGAACGCCAGGTACAGAAGCCCGAACGCGATGGTGATGTAGAACAGCCACAGCCACCACTTCGGCAGCGGGTTGTTGTATTCGCGCAGGTCCTTGTCCCAGACGTGCCCGGTGTCGGCGCCGCCGCCGATCTTTTCGCTGGCCGTGCGCGGCTTCGAAGTCCAGCGCAGCAGCCAGAAGCAGGCCAGGATGTTTGCGATCGTCAGGATGATGACGAACAGGCTCCAACCAGTAGTCATGGGGTCTTGCTCCCTTGCTCTTTTACGGGCGGGTCGTCTTCGAGCGGCATGCGTGCCAGCTCGTCGAAGTCCGCCTTGCGACGCTTGCTGTAGGCCCAGAACACCAGCGCGAGAAACGCGATGAACAGCGCAGCCGTGATCAATCCGCGTACCGTGCCGATGTCCATGCCTCAGGTTCCCGCCTTGAGGTTCGTGCCGAGGCCCTGCAGGTAGGCGATGAGCGCGTCGAGTTCCGACTTGCCCTCGACTGCTGCAGCGGCTCCGGCAATGTCCGCGTCGGTATACGGCTCGCCGAGCTTGCGCAGGGCTTTCATCTTCTTCGTCGTGAGCGCGCCGTCGACCTTGCCGTCGGCGAGCCACGGGAAGCGCGGCATGTTCGATTCCGGCACGACGTCACGCGGGTTGAGCAGGTGCACGCGATGCCAGTCGTCCGAGTACCGGCCGCCGACGCGGGCGAGGTCCGGCCCCGTGCGCTTCGAGCCGAACTGGAACGGGCGGTCGTACACCGACTCGCCCGGCAGCGAGTACGGCCCGTAGCGCTCGGTCTCCGAGCGGAACGGCCGGATCATCTGCGAGTGGCAGAGATAGCAACCCTCTCGGACATAAATGTCGCGGCCCTCGAGCCGCAGCGCCTCGTACGGCTTGATTCCCGGGGCCGGCTGGGTGACCGACGCCTGGAAGAACAGCGGGACGATTTCGACCAGGCCGCCGACGCTGATCACCAGCGCGATCAGCACGCCGAGCAGGCCGACTTTCTTTTCTACTGCATCGTGGTTCATGCGTGATTACCTTCAGGCGGGCTGCACGACGGGCGAATCCGCAGTCGTCGTCCGGCCCGCAACCGTCTTCCAGACGTTCCAGGCCATGAGCAACATGCCCGCGAACACCATGGTGCCGCCGGCGAGGCGAACCGCGTAGTACGGGTAGGTCGACTTGATCGATTCGATGAACGCGTAGGTGAGCGTGCCGTCGGCGTTCGTCGCGCGCCACATCAGGCCCTGCATCACGCCGGCGATCCACATCGAGGTGATGTAGAGCACCACGCCGACGGTCGTCGTCCAGAAGTGCACGTCGATGAGCTTGACGCTGTACATCTGCTCGCGTCCGTAGAGCTTCGGGATCAGCGCGTACATCGTGCCGATCGAGATCATCGCCACCCAGCCGAGCGCGCCGGAGTGCACGTGGCCGATCGTCCAGTCGGTGTAGTGCGAAAGCGAGTTGACGGTCTTGATCGACATCATCGGACCTTCGAAGGTCGACATGCCGTAGAACGAGAGCGACACGATCATGAACTTCAGGATCGGGTCGGTGCGCAACTTATGCCAGGCGCCGGAGAGGGTCATCATGCCGTTGATCATGCCGCCCCACGACGGCGCGAGCAGGATCAGCGAGAACACCATGCCGAGCGACTGCGCCCAGTCGGGCAGCGTCGTGTAGTGCAGGTGGTGCGGGCCGGCCCACATGTAGGTGGAGATCAGGGCCCAGAAGTGCACGACGGAGAGCCGGTAGGAATAGACCGGGCGGCCCGCCTGCTTCGGCACGAAGTAGTACATCATGCCGAGGAAGGCCGCGGTCAGGAAGAAGCCGACCGCGTTGTGACCGTACCACCACTGCACCATCGCATCCACCACGCCGGGATAGACACTGTACGACTTGGTCAGCGTCACCGGGATGGCGAGGCTGTTGACGATGTGCAGCACGGCGATGGTGATGATGTAGGCCGCGAAGAACCAGTTCGCGACGTAGATGTGCTTCACCTTGCGCAGCGCGATCGTCCCGAAGAAGACGACGGCGTAGGCGACCCAGACGATCGCTATCAGGATGTCGATCGGCCACTCGAGTTCCGCGTACTCTTTCGAGGTGGTCATGCCGAGCGGCAGCGTGATCGCCGCCAGCAGGATGACCACTTGCCAGCCCCAGAACGTGAACGCCGCGAGCTTGTCCAGGAACAGCCGCGTGTGGCAGGTGCGCTGCACGATGTAGTACGACGTCGCGAACAGCGCCGAGCCGCCGAACGCGAAGATCACCGCATTGGTGTGCAGCGGGCGCAGCCGCGCGAAGGACAGGAACGAGTACGGGGGCAGCAGGTCGGGCCACAGCAGTTGCGCCGCGATCAGGACGCCGACGAGCATGCCGACGATTCCCCAGACCACGGTCATGATCGCGAACTGCCGGACCACCTTGTCGTTGTAGTGAGTGGCCGTCATTTTCTTCGGTCGCCTCGGAGGGAAAAGAGAACAGGTGCCGTTCCGCCCCGGGGGCGCAGAACGTCACGCGAATGCTAAAGATCACACACGCTCAGCGGCAGTAGGGACAGGAATCAGACCCCCTACGTACTTTCCGAAGTGACTTCCCCGCATTGCGGGTCGAATCGCGTCGTCGCACATTAATTGTGCGGCAACGCGTGCCAAAGGGAGGCACCTCATGCAACGCCTCGATCGAATCCTGGCCGTAATCGATCCCACCGTGGACGTGCAGGTCGGTGCCGCGAAGGCGGCGCGACTGGCCCGGTTGAGCGGCGCCGCGCTCGAATTGTTCGCCTGCGACTTCGATCCCGCGCTGACGGGGCAGCCGTTCTTCGACACCGACGAGCTACGCCGGCTGCGCGAGGAATTCATTGCCGAGCGGGCGGCATATCTCGAAGACCTGGCCGACGAATTACGTGCCGGTGGGCTCGATGTCACAACCCACGTGCACTGGGATAACCCGCTGCACGAGGGCATCCTGCGCCGCGTCGCCGAATTCGAGCCCGACCTGATGGTCAAGGACACCCACTACCATTCCTTCCTCCGTCGCGCACTCTTCACCAACACGGACTGGAACCTGGTCCGGCGCTGCCCGGTGCCGTTGCTGTTGAGCCGGACAGCGGACTGGTCCGCGCAGCCGCGCATTCTCGCGGCGCTTGATCCGGGCCATCACGGCGACAAACCGGCCGCGCTCGATCACGACATCCTGGACGCCGCGCAATTCCTGGCCCGACAGCTCGACGGGACGGTCGAAGCTGTCCATGCCTTTTTCCCTGCCGCGCTGCTCGCTGCAACCACCGGATTCGCGGGCGTGCCGCTCGCCCAGGAACTGAGCGTCGCGGACCTGCTCGAGTCCGAACGCACGCGTGTTGCTGCGGCGACGCGGGAGATTACCCAGGCGCATGGCCTGGGGGAGAAATCCGTGCGTGTGCTGCAGGGGTCGGCCGCCGAAGTGCTGCCGCGCGTCGCGACCGAAGACCACGTCGATCTCGTCGTGATGGGTGCCGTGTCGCGCAGCCGGCTGCGCGAGGTGTTCATCGGCAGCACGGCCGAGCGCGTGCTGGACCGGCTGCCGTGCGACGTGCTCGTCATCCGCTCGGCGGACTACCGCGAGAAGCTCCCTTTCTAGCGCCGGTTCGCAATTCGGGGCACCCGCGGCGGCTGTAACGCGGCCGGACATCACAGTTCTGGCTCCCGCGGCGGCCGTATACTCGGCACCTTATGTCTACTGCCACGGTCCTGCTCATCAGCGCCCTGCCTGCCGACAAGGTGTACCTTGCCGAGGCGCTGGCCGCGATCCGCGGGCAGCCGTACCGGCTCGAGGTGGTGTCGTCGCTCGCAGAAGCGCTCAGCCGCATCAAGCACGGCCGCATCGACGCGATCCTGCTGGAACTGACGCTGCCCGACAGCGACGGCCTCACGACCTTCCTCCGCCTCCAGCCGAAGGCGACACACGTGCCGATCGTGGTCCTCGTCGGCGCGGGCGAGGACGAAATCGGCGCGGAAGCCATTGCGCGCGGAGCGCTCGATGCCATGCAGCGCGACCATCTCAGCGCGACGCTGGTCGAGCGCGTGCTGCGGTACGCGACCGAGCGCACGCACACGATGCTGGCCCTGAAGGCGTCGGAGCAGCGTTATCGCGAACTGTTCCAGAACGTGACGGCTGGCGTGTTCCAGACGACCGCGGACGGCAAATTCATGGCGGCGAATCCGGCGCTCGTGCGCATGCTCGGCTACGATTCCGAGGACGAACTGCTCGAGGTCGACGTCGCCCACGACATCTACATGGATCCGGAGCATCGCGGCAACTGGACCCGGGCGATGCAGGAGACCGGGGAAGTCCGCAACGCCGAACTCGTGTTGAAGCGCAAGGACGGCACCAAGATCGTCGTCCTGGAGAATTCCCGTGCAGTGAGCGATGCGGACGGCCGCACGCTGTTCTACGAAGGCACCCTGACCGACATCACGGCTGCCCACGAGCTTTCACAGCAGCTGTCGTACGAAGCGAGTCACGACGCCCTGACGGGCCTGTCGAACCGCCGTGAATTCGAGCTGCGGCTGCAGCGCGCGCTCGAGATGTCGCAGGCGACGGGGGCGGAGCACGCAATGCTCTACCTCGACCTCGACCGCTTCAAGACGGTGAACGACACCAGCGGCCACGTCGCCGGCGACGAGTTGTTGCGACAGCTCGGCGAAGTGCTGCAGCAGCGGGTTCGCACGAACGACGTCGTGGCGCGCCTCGGCGGCGACGAGTTCGGCGTGCTGCTGCACAACTGCAAGCCCGAGGACGCACAGCAGGTCGCCAACAACCTGCTGCAGACCGTCGACGAATTCGAGTTCGTCTGGGGCACGAACAAGTTCGCGCTCGGCGTCAGCATCGGCCTGGTCGCGATCGATTCGCACTTCAAGCGCCTGACGCAGGTGATGAATGCGGCCGACTCCGCCTGCTACTCGGCCAAGGACTCGGGTCGGCACCGGGTGGCCGTGTACAAGGAAGACGCGCTGCTGCTCGAGCGGCGCCACGGTGAAATGGATTGGGTGGCGCGCGCAAAACGCGCGCTGGTCGAGAACCGGCTGTTTCTCGAAGCGCAGGAAATCCGCCCGCTGACCCAGCCTCCCGACGCCACGCCACGCCTGCCCCATTACGAAATGCTGCTGCGCATGCGCGACGAGACCGGCCGCGTCGTACCTCCCGGCGCTTTCCTGCCGGCCGTGGAACGCTACAACCTCTCGGTCCGCTACGACCGCTGGGTGATCGCGACGGCGATCGAATGGGCGCGGACGCACGCCGAAGTCTTCAAGCGCATCTCGCGCATCTTCATCAATCTCTCGCGCGACAGCGTCGCCGATCCCGAAACGGGCGAGTTCATCCGCCAGAGCCTCGCGGCGAGCGGGGTGGATCCGCGGAGCGTCGGCTTCGAGACCGCCGAGAACATCGCGATCGGCAACCTGGGCAAGGCCAATGCGCTGATCATGGCGCTGCGGCGCATCGGGTGTTCGTTCGCGCTGGACGATTTCGGCAGCGGCGTGTCTTCGTTTGCCTACCTCAAGGCGCTGGGCGTCGATTACCTCAAGATCGACGGCATGTTCATCGGCAACATGTCGCAGGACCGCGTCGACTACGCCATGGTGCGCTCGATCAAGGAGATCGGGCACGTGATGGGAAAGGTGGTCGTCGCCGAGTCGGTCGAAAGCGAGTCGGCGCTGCAGAACCTGCGCGAGATCGGCGTCGACTACGCGCAGGGATTTGTGATCGGTGCGCCCAGGGCGCTCGAGGAGATCGGGTCGGTGAGCGTGGCGGATTTGCTGGCGTAGCTCGAGAAGGAAGGGGAGGAAGGGGAGGAAGGACAGGAAGGACAGGAAGGGGTTAAAGCAAGAGGCCGCGGGGCGGCCGTTTTTTTGGCTATTGTATTAATTAATTGTTTGATTAATATTAGTTGAATGAGTACCTCAGGTCAGCAGACTCCTCAGGCATCGTCCCGTCGTCCGGGCCGGCCCACCGGCGGGGACGCGGCCGTCCGCGAGTCCCTGCTCGAGCACGGTCGCGAATTGTTGCTGCAGCACGGCTTCGGCAACGTCAGCACCCGCAGGATTGCGGCGGCAGCGGGCACCACCCCCGCGATGATCCACTACTACTTCGGCGACAAGCTCGGCCTGTACCGGGCGATGGTCGAGAGTGCCGTGCAGCCATTGATCGACAGTGTCCGGCGCCTGGAGCAGGCCGCTGGCGATGAGACGCCGGGCCTCGAGGCCGTGCTGCGAGCGTACATGCGGATGGTCGCCGCCAACCCATGGTTTCCCGCGCTGCTCATCCGGGAAGTGCTGGACCAGAACGGGCGGATGCGGGGCGATTTCATCGAGCGATTCGCCGGGAGAACGGCGCCGGCGCTGGTCGCGGTGCTGCGGCGCGAACGCGAACAGGGGAGACTGCGCGTCGACCTTGATCCACGGTTTGCCGCGGTTTCGCTGCTGAGCCTCTGCGTCTTCCCGTTCGTGTCATTGCCGATCACAGGCCCGGTGCTCGGCTTCCGCCCGGAAGGCGCCGAACTCGACCGCTTCATCAGCCACACGGTGCAATTGTTCCGCGAGGGTGTCGCGGCACACGGAGACCGGACATGATCAGATTCGCCTGGCTTGCACTGTCCACGCTGCTGCTCGCAGCCGGATGCGCCAGGGAGCAACCGGTCGAAGTGCACGGCACCGTCGAACGCGATCGGCTGGAAATCATCGCGGAGTCGAACGAGCGCATCGTCGAAATTGTCGTGCACGAAGGCGACCACGTGCAGGCCGGCACCGTGCTCGTGCGGCAGGAGGCCGGCATCGCGCAGTCGCGCATCGACCAGTCACGAGCCGCGGTGCTGGAGGCACAGCGACGTCTCGCGGACCTGGAGCAGGGTCCGCGCCAGCGCGAAATCGTTGAAGCCCGCGCCACGCTCGGCGGCGCCGAGAGCGAGTTACAGACGGCGCAGAGCGACTATGTGCGCGTGCAGACTCTGGTGCAGCGCAAGTTGCTGAGCCAGTCCAACCTCGACCAGGCGCGCGCCAAGCGAGACTCCGCGCGAGCAGCGCGTGATGCGGCCCGCGCACGTTACGAACTGCTGCAGCAGGGGACGCGGACCGAACAGGTGGCTGCCGCCCGCGCGGCCGTCCAGCGCGCGACCGCAGCGCTGGTCGAAGTCGAAACGGTTGCCTCGCGCCACACGGTGACCGCGCCACGCGCCGCCCTCGTCGAGGCCTTGCCGTACAAACTCGGTGAGCGGCCCACCGCCGGCCGACCCGTCGCGATTCTGCTCGCGGACGGCGTTCCCTACGCCCGCGTCTACGTGCCCGAGCCTCTGCGCACCAAGTTCACGGCCGGCGTTCGCGTCGAAGCGAAAGTCGATGGCAGCGCGGAGCGCATCCAGGGTACGGTGCGCTACGTCTCGGCGGAGGCAGCGTTCACGCCGTATTACGCTCTCACGCAGAAGGATCGCTCGCGTCTCGCCTACCTCGCCGAGATCACGCTCGACGATCCGGCCGGGCAGGCACTGCCCGCCGGCCAGCCCATCCAGGTGCTCGTCCCGGCCGAGCGCCCATGAACGCCGTGCCGCAGCAGATCGCACCCCCAGGCGAAGTGGCGCACGCCATCCGCGCGCGCGGCCTGACGCGGCGCTTCGGGCACGTCACTGCGGTGGATGGAATCGATCTCGACATTCCGCGGGCGCGCATCTACGGCTTCCTCGGTCCCAACGGGTCGGGCAAGTCGACCACGATTCGCATGCTGTGTGGCCTGCTGCAACCGAGCGCCGGCACAGTCGACGTGCTCGGTCACGAGATGCCCCGCGATGCCGAGCAGCTGCGAACACGGCTCGGCTACATGACGCAGAAGTTCTCGCTCTGGGACGACCTCACCGTGAGCGAGAACCTCCAGTTCATGGGGCAGGTATTCGGACTGCCTGCGCAACGCCGGCGGGCACGGGTTGCCGTCGTGGTCCAGGAATTCGACCTGGCGTCCCTGTTCAAGCAGCGCGCCGGTACGCTGAGCGGCGGCCAGCGCCAGCGCCTCGCACTCGCGGCAGCGACGCTGCACGAGCCCGAACTGCTGTTGCTCGACGAGCCCACCAGCGCGGTGGATCCACAGAGTCGCCGTGACTTCTGGGAGAGCCTCTTCGACCTGGTCGCGCGTGGCGTGACGATCCTCGTGTCGACGCACTACATGGACGAAGCCGAGCGCTGTCACGAACTCGCGATCCTCGCGAGCGGCCGGATCGTCGCGCAGGGCCCGCCGCAGCAACTGATGTCGGAAATTCCAGCGGCAGTGGTCGAGGTCGAGGCGGCGGATACTGTTGCCGCCCGGCGCGCGCTCGTCCAGGACGAGAGCGTCCTCAGCGTTGCGCAACTCGGGACGCGACTGCACGTACTGATCGACCCGGCAACACCCGAACCCGAAAATCGTGTCCTGCAGCGTCTGCGCGCTGCGTCGGTCGCAGCGCAGTCGACGCTGGTGCGAGCCAGTCTCGAAGACGTCTTCGTCGCCGCCACCGGGTTCGGCCGCGCAGCCGGCGCCAGGCCGCAGGACTGAGGTCCGTCATGCTGCTCCGGCTCTTTGCGATCACGTGCAAGGAAGTGCGGCAACTGGCCCGCGACCGGCTCACGTTCGGCATGATCGTCGGCATTCCGCTGATGCAGATACTGCTGTTCGGTTATGCGATCAATTTCGACGTCCGTGATCTGGATGCGGCCGTCGTCGACGAAGCGAGGACGAGTCACTCGCGTGCGCTCATCGCAGATCTGCAGGCAACCGGCGTGATCGTGCTGCGCCCGCCGAGTCCCGGCCTGCCGGACCTTCGCCGGCGCATGGAGAGCGGTGAGATCAGCGTCGGCATCGTGATTCCCCACGACTTCGAGCGTCGGCGGCTGGGCAATGACCGTGCCGTCGCCCAGATCCTGGTCAACGGCTCGGAACCGATGATCGACGCAGTCGCACGCGGGCTGGCGTCGGTGCCGTTGCCCGTGCGGGCGGGGGACTACAAGTCGCGCACGCCCGTCTTCGAGGTGCGCACGGAATACAATCCGGAACGACGCACCGCGGTGCAGATCGTGCCGGCCTTGATCGGCGTGATCCTCAACATGACCATGGTGATCTTCACGGCTGCAGCGATCGTGCGTGAACGCGAGCGCGGTAACCTCGAGCTGCTGATCGCGACGCCGATCCGTTCCTGGGAGCTCATGGCCGGCAAGCTGATTCCCTACGTGCTGATCGGGCTCATACAGACGACGCTGATCCTGACGGTCGGCGCACGGATCTTCGACGTCCCGATCAACGGCAGCCTGCTCGATCTCTACCTCGCGGCGGCGTTGTTCATCGCGGCCACGCTGACGCTCGGCCTCGTCATCTCCACGTTCGCTCGCACGCAGTTCCAGGCATTCCAGCTGTCGTTCCTGACGCTGCTGCCGTCGATCCTGCTTTCCGGCTTCATGTTTCCCTTCGACGGCATGCCGCCGCTGGCACGCATGATCGCGCAGGCGCTGCCGCTCACGCATTTCGTGGAAATGATCCGCGCCATCCTGCTGCGTGGCGCCCCGCTTGCGGCGATGCAGGTGCCGGCGATGAAGCTGGGGGCGTTCCTGGTCATCGCGCTTGCGATCGCGACGCTCAGGTTCCACAAGCGGCTCGACTGACCTGCGCCTTGCGCCCTTCCATTACCTCTGGCGCGCGACAAGGCAGGGATGCGGCACCTCGGTGCGGTCGATCCGGCGCTTGTCCCCGAGCTTGGTATGACAGAGACGCGACACTAGCGTGCACTTGATCCGGCGCTTGTCCCCGAGCTTGGAAAGGCAGACACGCGCTCGGGGACAAGCGCCGGATCAAGCGCACGCCTGGATCCGCGTTTGCGGTCGGTGGCGGGCTCGGGTAGTTCGTGCGCGCCTGCCGACAGCCGTTCGCCATTGTCGTGGAGTCTGGCCGGTCCAGCCCTTGAAGGCACGGGAGAACGCGCCAGGCCTGGAGTAGTGCAGCGTTGCCGCGATTTCCGCGATCGGCATGCGCGAATCCTCCAGCAGTTGCCGCGCCAGCTCGCAGCGCAGATCTTCGAGCAGTCCCTTGACGCTGCTGCCTTCGGCCTCGAGTCGCTCTCGCAGCCTGCGTGGCTTGACGCCCAGGACCTGTGCGACCCGGTCGGTCGAAGGCGGCATTGCGATGACCATGCGAGTCAGGGCGCGGATCGTCAGCTCGGTAACGGTGGCGGGCCGAGCAGCATCGAGTTCAACCGCGAGCGCCAGCAAGCGGGTTCTGGCGGCCGCGTCGGCGCCCGCGACCGCCTGATCGAGACAGCGTGCCGGAAAGATCAACGCTGAGTGAGGGGCGTCGAACCTGATCGGCGCATGAAAAAAAGAGCGGTACGGTCCCACCATTCGCGGCCGCTCGCGGGACAACGTGACCTCGGATGGGGTCCATCGGGCGCCGCACAGGCACCTCATGACGGAACAAGCGATGGCGATGCTCGCATCGAGGATCTGCGCTGTGCCGGGCGTATTCGGGTGATGGATCAAGTACGAAAGTTCGACGTTTTCGGCGCCGTGCGGGTTGAGTGCGACGACACCGCCACGGTCGTGCAGGTGCAGGTGCGCGATGAACAGGCGCAGTGCTGCATGTACCGACTCCGCATGCCTGAAGAGATGGCCAGCGATGCCGGCGGCGGCGGGGCCGGATCGAATGCCAAGGAGCAAGCCGAAGTGGGGGCACGCACTGGCGGCCACGCATTCGTCGAGGAGTCGACCCACAAGACCAAAGGGCAGGCGATTGGCGGCGTCCGCCAGCACACCCTGGTCGACTCCTGCGCGCTCGAGCACCGGCGAGGGCTCCACTCCGAACTCACGCAGCAAGGAGGGGATGGCTTGCAGCGGCGCAACCGACATGTCCGCGGTCGCATGCAGCACGCTGCGCGCGGATGCTCGCGTGGACGTGCGGGCGGCTTTTGGCGAGGTCATTTGGCCAAACTAGCGGGAACCGCCGGAAATGTGAAGTTTGGTTTCGCTGGAGCGAGTAGCGTAGGCGAGTTAAACGGGTGGGAGACTAGAGATGTCCAGATCACTTCCTGGTAGGGCCGTCGGTTGCTGCGCCGTGGGGTTGCTTGCTTCGCAAGCGTTCGCGGCAGAGCCGGGGCAGCTGGATCGGACAATACTGCCGCTGCAGGAGCCGGCGCGCCCGCTCTACGAGGAAATCGACGCGCGCAAGGTGGCGATGCCGCAGCGCTTTGAGGTCAAGGCACCCGACGGCGCGCCCAACGTCGTGATCGTGTTGATCGACGACCTGGGCTTCGGCGTGCCCACGGCGTTCGGCGGCCCGGTATCGATGCCGACGTTGGATGGGCTGGCACAGCAAGGCCTGCGCTACAACAACTTCCACACTACGGCGCTGTGTTCGCCGACCCGCGCGGCACTCAAGTCCGGACGCAATCACCACACGGTGAACATGGCTTTCATCACCGAGATGGCCACCGGACTGCCGGGCGCCACCGGACAGATTCCAAACGCCACGGCGCCGTTGGCCGAGACGTTGCGGCTCAATGGCTACGCCACAGCGGCGTTCGGCAAGTGGCACGAAACCGCGGCTTGGGAAGCGAGCGTTGCCGGGCCGTTCGATCGCTGGCCCACGCGTCAGGGATTCGACAAGTTCTACGGCTTCCTGGGTGGCGAGACGAACCAGTGGGCACCGTTCCTTTACGACGGCACCGCCGTCGTCGAACTGCCGCACGACCCGAACTACCACTTCATGACCGACATGACGGACAAGGCCGTGGCCTGGATCAAGTACCAGAAGGCACTGACCCCCCAGAAGCCGTCCTTCATCTACTTCGCTCCGGGCGCGACGCACGCGCCCCATCACGTGCCGAAGGAATGGATCGCGCGCTGGAAGGGCAAGTTCGACCAGGGCTGGGACAAGATGCGCGAGGAAACCCTGGCGCGTCAGATCAAGTTGGGCATCGTCCCGTCGGGCACCAAGCTTGCACCGAAGCCGCCTGCGATCCGCGACTGGGATGCGCTTTCGGCCGACGAGAAAAGCCTGTTCACGCGCCAGGCCGAAGTGTTCGCCGCGTTCGCCGAATACACCGATCACGAAATCGGCCGCATGCTCAAGGCGTTCGACGACGTCGGCCAGGCCGACAACACGCTGGTCGTCTATATCGCTGGCGACAACGGCACCAGCGGTGAAGGTGGCGCGAACGGCATGTTCAACGAGTACACCTATTTCAATGGCGTGCAGGAGGCCGTTGCGGACATGCTGCCGAAGATCGACCAGTGGGGCGGTCCCGAAACCTATCCGCACATGGCGTCCGGCTGGGCGGTTGGATTGAACTCGCCCTTCGGCTGGATGAAGCAGGTGCCTTCAGACTTCGGCGGCACGCGCAACGGCATGGTCATGTCCTGGCCCAGGGGCATCAAGGCGAAGAACGGGATCCGCACGCAGTTCGGTCACGTGATCGACGTGGCGCCGACCATCCTCGAGGCCATCGGCCTGCCAGAGCCGAAGGTGGTCAACAGCACACCGCAGATTCCGATGGAAGGGACGAGCCTCGTGTACACGTTCGATGATTCCAGGGCGAAGGAGCGCCACACGACGCAGTACTTCGAGATCGCCGGCAACCGTGCCATCTATCACGACGGCTGGTTCGCCCGCACGATCCACAGGGCGCCGTGGGAAGCCAAGCCGCGTCGAACGCTGGATGACAACACTGCGTGGCAGTTGTACGACACGCGAGCCGATTTCAGCCTGGCCAGCGACCTCGCGTCGAAGAACCCGCAAAAGCTCGCGGAGCTCCAGGCGGTATTCCTGCAGGAGGCCGAGAAGCATCACGTGCTGCCGATGGACGATCGTGTCTTCGAGCGCATGGATGGCGCCGCGGTCGGTCGTCCCGACCTCATGGCCGGTCGTACCTCGCTGACGCTGGCCGAAGGCATGACGGGAATGATGGAAGGCGTGTTCGTCAACGTGAAGAACCGCTCCAAGACCATCACGGCGGAACTCGACGTGCCGCAGGGCGTGGTCAACGGCACGGTTATTGCGCAGGGCGGGCGCTTCGGCGGCTGGTCGCTGTACGTCAAGGACGGCGTGCCGGCCTACGGCTACAACTTCCTCGGGTTGCAACAGTCGAACATCGTCGCCACCAAGCCGCTTGCACCGGGCCAGTCGACACTGAAGTTCGTGTTCGCGTACGACGGCGGTGGCCCCGGCAAAGGCGGCCTGGGTACCCTTTTCATCAACGGCGAAAAAGTTGGCGAGGGACGGATCGAAAATACGCAGGCTGGCATGTTCTCCGCCGACGAGACCGCGGACGTCGGCATCGACCTTGGAACGCCCGTGGTCGAGGCAATCGGCTCGGAGGCCAAGTCGAAGTTCAGCGGCCATATTCCAAAGGTCACGGTGGAGGTGTCGAAATGAACGGCGTCGGCAGAATCATTGCATTGACGGCCCTTCTGGTCGTCGGCGTCCAGGCTGGGGCGCAGGCCCCCGCGACGCCGGCTCCCGCGTCGAAGCCCATTTCCACTTCGCTCGGCATGGTCGTGTTTCCAGCGAAGGGACAGACGCCCCAAAAGCAATCGCAGGACGAAGGCGAGTGCTACGCCTGGTCGAAGGGCCAGACCGGCGTCGATCCCATGGCGCCGCCCCCCGCAGCGGCCCAACCAGCGGCGCCTACTGCGCAGAAGGCTCCTGCCGCCGACGGCTCTCGCTTGAGGGGTGCAGCGCGCGGTGCCGCCGCGGGCGCTGTCATTGGCGAGGTGGCTGACGACGACGCCGGCAAGGGTGCGGCGATCGGCGCCACCGCGGGCGTAGTGGCCGGTGGCCGCCAGAGCCGCAAGAACCAGCAGGCGGCCGCTGAGCAGGCCACCCAGCAACAGCAGCAGGCGACGCAGCAGACTCAGGCTGCGAATCAGCAGCAAGTCGATCTCTTCAAGAAAGGCTTCGCCGCCTGTCTCGAGCCGAAGGGCTACACAGTCAAGTAAGGGCGAAGCATGACCCGACGCAACCTGGTGCTTGCAGCATTGTCGTTGCTGCTCAGCGGCCTGGTGCTGCACGGCACGGCCGGCGCCTCGATTTTCCCAAAGGAAAAGACTCCGGATGAGCAGCGCGCCGAGATCCACAAGACGCGCGACCAGGCGCTCAAGGACCTCTATCGAGTTCAACCCGAGGCCGAGAGGCACATCCGCAAAGCTGCGGGCTACGCTGTCTTCGGCAACTTCGGTGTCAAGGTCCTGGTGGCGGGCGGCGGCAGCGGTACCGGCCTCGTAGTCGACAACAAGACGAAGAAAGAGACCTTCATGAAGATGGCAGAAGTTCAGGCGGGTCTCGGCTTTGGCGTAAAGAAATTCCGGCTGGTGTGGGTGTTCGAGAACAAAGCGGACCTGGATCGCTTCATTGGGTCTGGCTTTACCAGCTCACCGATGACGGCCTGGCACTGGAGCTCACCGCCAAGGGCACCCGGTATTACAAGGATGCCGACCTGAACTGACCGACGGTCCCTGTGCTCGGCCGGCTGCCGCTGGTGACCATCCCGGCCCAGTAACCGCCGGGTCGCACCGTTACGCAGTCGAACTCAGGGCTGTGGCCGCGACCCCAAAATTCTGCTGGTCAAGCCCGATGTCGATGCGCCGTGCGAACGTGCTCGGTCGCCGAGCACGGCAGCTCAGGCGCCGTCGGTCAGACCGGGATTTGGTTCATTTCCCGCGCGCATGTTTCCTGGCGCGCAGGGGAATGAACCAAATCCCGGTCCATCACCGCGAACCCCTGAAGCCCAACCGCTCACCGAGCCAGCACGTACTCGCCCGGCGCATCGCACACCGGCTTGTAGCCGGCCGCGCCCATTTTCGGCGGCGCCACTTTCGTCTTCGTCGAGTGTTCGACGAGCCACGCGGCGAACGTCGGCCACCACGAGCCTTGCGCAGGCTCGACCGTCTTCATGTACTGCGCCGGCGAGGGCAGGCGCGCACCGGCCTTGATCGTGAGCACACGATGTCGGCGCTTCGGATGCACCGGCCCGCTGATGATGCCGGCGTTGTGGCCGCCGCTCGTCAGGCAGAAGGTGTAGTCCTTCGAACGCACGAGCTTGCCGACTTTGTACACCGACTTCCACGGCGCGACATGGTCCGTCTCGGTGCCGACGACGAACATGGGTGCGTCCACCGCCGCCAGGTCGAGCGTCTCGCCCAGTGCGACGTATCGTCCCTCGGCGAGATCGTTGTTGAGATACAGCTGGTGCAGGTAATCGGTGTGCATTCGATAGGCCATGCGCGTGCCGTCGGCGTTCCACGACATCAGGTCGTTGACGCCGGTGCGCTCGCCTTTCAGGTATGTCGCGATCGACGGACTCCACAGCAGGTCGTACGTGCGCAGCATCTGGAAAGCGCCGCCCATCTGGCTGCTCTCGAGCACGCCCTTCTTCCACATCAGCGCTTCGAGCATCGCGAGCTGCGCCGGGCTGATGAACACCGACAGCTCGCCCGGTTCGCTGAAGTCGGTCTGCGCGGCAAACATCGTGACCGTCGCGAGCCGGTCGTCATCCTTCTGCGCCATCGCCGCCGCAGCGACCGCGAGCAGCGTGCCACCGATGCAATAGCCGACGCCGTGCACCTTGCGCTTCGGTACCACCTTGTTGATCGCGTCGAGCGCCGCGAGCACGCCGAGCGACAGGTAGTCGTCCATGGTGACGTCGCGGTCGTCGGCCGTCGGGTTCTTCCACGAAATCATGAAGACCGTGTGACCCTGGTCGGTGAGGTATTTCACCAGCGAGTTCTTCGGCGACAGGTCGAGGATGTAGTACTTCATGATCCACGCCGGCACGACCAGGATCGGTTCGGCATGGACTTTCGGCGTCGTCGGCGAATACTGGATCAGCTCCATCAGCGGGTTGCGCAGGATGACCTTGCCCTTGCTCGCCGCGATCTGCTGGCCGACCTGGTAGTTCTCGACGCCGACGGGGCCGAGGCCTTTGAGCATCCTCTGCACGTCTTCGGCGAGGTACTTCACGCCGCGCACGAGGTTCTTGCCGCCCTCCGCACGCGTCTGGTGGAGCAGCTGCGGATTGGTTGGCAGGTAGTTGTCGGGTGCCAGGAGCTCGAGGCCTTCGCGCAAGGTGAACCCGACGACGTTCTCGGCGGCGACATCGGTTCCAGGCACGCCGTTCACCGCTTCACGGGCAAGCTCAGCGGCCGTGATGAACGATTGCGCGAGCACGTTGAACGGAAACTTCGCCCACGCCGGATCGGCAAAGCGATTGGCGTAGGTCGTGCCTGCAGTCTGCGGCGCGACGGGTTCGCCTTGCGGCTTGAGCGCGCCGCCCGTGAACTGGGCGAGGGCAATCGCCTTCTGGATCGCCGTCTGTGCGATCTGCGCCTGCCGTCCAGGGGCGAGCGCCAGCCGCGAGAGCACGTTCCACCAGGCGCCGCCGAACGCCTGCGGTGACATGCCGCCGGTCAGCTGACCAAGCGCCGCGAGCAACTCGCGCGATGCCTCGTCCGAAATCAGCGACTTCTCCGCCTTGCCCTTGTCAGCGCTCATGCCATTCTCCCCGGGCGCACGGCCTTACCGCACTGCAAAAAAGTTGATCGAAAGTACCTTGTGGACGTCCGTCCTGCAAGGACGGAGTGCCGGGCTCAAAGCGTCTTCAGGTCGACGGACAGGTCCGCGAGCTGCACGGGGTCCGGGTGTTTGCGCTCCGCGATCCACTTCTTGCCCTGCATGAAGTCCTTCGGGCTGTTGATCGCGTCCACTGCCAGCAGTTCGCCCTGCGCCAGGTAGTACAGCGCGAAACGTCCCGAGTCAGGACTGCCGCGCATTACCGTCTGGTCGTACCCCTGCGCCAAGCCTGCGATCTGCAGCTTCAGGTCGTACTGATCCGACCAGAACCAGGGCACGTGTTCGTGGCGGACCGCCTTGCCACAGATGTTCGATGCCGCCGTCTTCGCTTGCTCGACGGCGTTGTCCACCGACTCGAGCCGCAGCCGGCGTCCATAGCGCACGCTCTGATGGAACGTGCAGTCACCCGCGGCGTAGATGTTCGGATCCGACGTCTGGCACTGCTCGTCGACCCAGATGCCGTTCTCGCAGCGCAGGCCAGCGGCCGCCGCGAGCGTCGTCTCGGGCAGGATGCCCACGCCGACGATGACGAAGTCCGCGTCGAATTCACGTTCGCCGCAGGCGACGCCCGTCACGTGGTGGCCAGCCGCATCCCCCTTGAACGAGGAAACCGACATGCCGCACAGCACGCGCACGCCTTCGCGCTCGTGCCGATGCATGTAAAAGGCAGACATTTCGGGTGTCGTCACGCGCTGAAGCGGTCGGTCGGCCATCTCGAGCACGGTAACCTCGAGGCCAAGGTGCCTGGCGGACGCGGCCGCCTCCAGCCCGATGTAACCCGCGCCCACGATGACGATTTTCTTCGCCCCGGGGAGGTCGGCACGAATGCCGTCGACGTCGGCCATCGTGCGCAGGTAGTGGATGCCCTTGAGGTTGTAACCGGGCACTTCCAGCAGGCGGTTGCGGCTGCCGAGGCACAGGATCAGCTTGTCGTAGCGCAGTTCCGCGCCGTCGCTCAGGCGCAGTCGCTGGTCCGCCCGGTCGATTGCGGTGACCCGCAGTCCGAGCTTCACGTCCACCAGGTGCTGTTCGTAGAACTGGGCGCTGCGCAGCAGCAGCCGCTCGCGCTCCATTTCACCCGCGAGGTATTTCTTGGACAGCGGCGGCCGGTTGTAGGGCAGGTACGGCTCGTCGCCGACCAGCACGATGCGACCGGTGTGACCTTCGCGGCGCAGCGTATCGACCGCCTGCACCGCCGCGTGGCTCGCACCGACAATCACGACCGTCTGCTCCGTCATGCCAACCTCTACGGACCCTGCCGATGACCTATGATGCCGCAAAGCAACAGGGTCGGGGGTGCGTCCGGGTGGGCGCGTGGCTATCCTTGCGCACCAGCCATGGGCAGTCGATGGCCGTGGCGCTCCATGGTGGTGCGAGGTGCCTGCACGATAATTGAGAATTCGGCCTGACCCGAGGTAGGCACGGATTCTGCATGAGCAGTCCGAGGTCCCCCCGAGGGGAGGCGGCGCGGTGTGGGTCGTTTCGGTTTCCAACGACGTGGGACCGCGGCCGGCCGCCTGACAATAGAACACGAGAACCGAGGAGCCCGAAGTCCATGAAGCTGATCAGCGCAATCATCAAACCCTTCAAGCTGGACGACGTCCGCGCCGCCCTGTCCGAACTTGGCGTGTCCGGCATGACGGTCACTGAAGTGAAAGGCTTCGGGCGTCAGCGCGGCCACACTGAGCTGTACCGTGGCGCCGAATACGTCGTCGATTTCGTGCCGAAGACACGCATCGAAGTCGCGGTCAAGGAATCGCTGGTCGACCAGGTGGTCGAGGCGATCGTCGCGGCCGCACGCACTGGCAAGGTCGGCGACGGCAAGATCTTCATCTCCGACCTCGAGCGCGCCATCCGCATCCGCACCGGCGAGGCTGACGACCAGGCCCTGTGATGGCCCTGCGTTGACCGATCTCTCTCCCGCCGAGGCGCTCGAACGCGCGGTCGCCAAGCTGCACCTCGGTCGGCAGCAGCGACACATCTTCCTGTGCGTGGCCGGGGAGAAATGCGCACCCGTCGCGCGCTCCGAGGAGAGCTGGGACTACCTCAAGCGACGTTTCCGCGAGCTGGGCCTGGTCGACGTCGACGGCGGCGTGATGCGGACCAAGGCGCATTGCCTGCGGGTCTGCGTCGCCGGCCCGATCGCCGTCGTCTATCCGGAGGGTGTCTGGTATCGCAAGTGCACGCCCGAGAACCTGGAACGGATCCTCCAGGAACACCTGATCGGTGGCCGGCCAGTCGCCGACCTCGTCATCATGGAGGCCCCGCTGCCGCCGCCTTGACGCAGGCGCGATTGATTCTCGCTGCGGGCGGCGTCTGACACCCGGAACCGCACGTCTGCGGGAAGGGCCACTTCCTCATCGGCACGCCGGTCGTCATCATCGGCGCCTGTTCCTGCGCCGCACGGTGTACCCATGCCACATGCCATCCGAATCCATGCCCACGGCGGTCCAGAAGTGATGCGCTGGGAAGAGGTCGCGTCCGCCGCCCCGGGGCGCGGCGAGGCATTGGTCAGACAGACGGCCGTCGGCCTCAACTTCATCGACATCTACGAGCGCACCGGGCTGTATGGCGGCCAGCTTCCGACCGGGCTCGGCCGGGAGGCCGCGGGTGTGGTCGAAGCTGTCGGGCCTGGCGTGCGCGACATCAGGGCCGGCGATCGAGTCGCCTATGCGTCGCCTGCGCCGGGTGCGTACGCCGACGAACGTGTGATGCCGGTGGGCAATCTGGTGCCGGTGCCGGAAGGCGTCAGCGATCGGCTCGCCGCCGCCGCGTTGCTCAAGGGCATGACGGCACAGGTGCTGCTGCTCCGGACGTACAAGGTGCGCAAGGGCACGGTCGTCGTAGTGCACGCTGCTGCGGGCGGTGTCGGCAGCATCCTCGTGCAGTGGGCGTTGCACCTCGGCGCGCAAGTGATCGCCGTCGTCGGCAGCGACGCCAAGGCAACGGCGGTGCGTGCCATGGGTTGCAAGGATGTGTTGATCCAGGGCCGCGACGATCTGGCCGCACGCGTCAAGGAACTCACGGGCGGGCAGGGCGCGCATGTCGTCTACGATTCCGTTGGCAAGGACACGTTCTTCGCGTCGCTCGATTCGTTGCGCCCGCTCGGGCTCATGGTGACGTACGGCAATGCATCCGGTCCCGTGCCGCCGGTCGCGCCGCTCGAACTCGCCAGGCGCGGCTCGCTGTTCCTCACGCGACCCGTGCTGTTCTCGTACGTGTCGAAGCGCCCGGACCTGCTGCGATCAGCCGCTGAACTGTTCGACGTTATCGGGCGCGGCATCGTGCGCATCGAGATCGGCCAGACCTACCCGATCCGCGACGTGCAGCAGGCGCATCGCGACCTGCAGGACCGGCGCACGGTCGGCTCGACGGTACTGCTGCCCTGAGCGTGCACAAGCGACACTCCTGGATCGCGCTGTTCCTGCTGCTGCTGTCGCTGCTCGGCGGAACCGTGCACGCGGCGGGCGCAGCCGCAAGTGCCGGCCAGGATCTCGCGCACGACTGGCCGTCCGGCCTGCCTTCCGGATCGGAGCTCGAGGCGGCCGGCGCCGTCATCGGCGACATCCGGGTCGTCGTGGGCGACATCTTCGATCCGTCGATCCCCGGCGAAAGCGGCTGGCTCTATCGCACGGCGAATCGGCTGCACATCAACACCCGCGACAAGGTGGTCTTTAACCAGCTGCTGTTCCGGTCCGGCGAACCTTACCTGCATCGTGTCGTGGAGGAGACGGAGCGCATCCTTCGCGCCAACGACTTCCTCAACGACGCGGTGATCCGTCCCGTGGCGTGGGACGGCAGGAAAGTCGACCTCGAGGTCCGCACGCGCGATACCTGGACGCTGAATCCCGGCATCAACTTCAACCGGCAGGGCGGCGAAAATTCGGGCTCGATCCAGTTGGAGGAGAAAAACCTGCTCGGCAATGGCCAGAAGCTGTCCTTCGGCTGGTCCAACGACGTCGACCGTGAAGCGATCAATTTCGAGTTCTTCGACCCCCATTTCCACTCGACGTGGACGCGGCTCGGCATCGTCTACAGCGATGCGGACGACGGCGACACCAAGGCATTGCGCGTGGACCGGCCGTTCTACGCGCTCGACACGCGCCGGGCGGCGGGCGTCTACCTCTATGACTCGATCCGCAACGACCCGCGCTACGCCTACGGCGAGGAGGTCGGCGAGTTCCAGAACGACGAGCAGTTCGTGGAGGTCTACGGCGGGCGGTCGGCAGGCTGGCGTGACGGCTGGGTGCGACGCTGGACGGCGGGCGCGACCTATCACCGTCGTCGGTACGCGGCGACGCCGGACGAGCCGCTCGGCGGGCCGCTGCCAGAGGACATTGAACTCGCCTATCCGTGGCTGGGGTTCGACCTGGTCGAGGACGTGTATGAGGTACGCACGAACCAGGACCAGATCGAGCGCACGGAAGACGTGCTGCTCGGGCTGCGGGCGGGCGGACGAGTGGGCTACGCGGCGGAGTCGCTGGGATCCGACCGCGACGCGCTGATGTTGAGCGCCTACGCACAGAACGGCTGGGATCTCGGGCGCGAACGCTCGCTGTTCGTGACCACGGTCGCGACGGGCCGCGTCGAGAACGATGGCCTGCGCAATGCCGTGCTGTCGGCCGCAGCCCGGTACTACGCCCGTACCTCGGAGAACACGAAATTCTTCGCGACGGTCAACGGTGCCGTGACCGAGAAGCTGGACGCGGACCAGCAACTGCTGCTCGGCGGTGAGGAGGGCCTGCGCGGTTATCCGTTGCGTTACCAGGCGGGCACGTCACGCGCGCTGCTGACGCTCGAGGAGCGCTACTACACGGACTGGTATCCGTTCCGCCTGTTTCACGTGGCCGGCGCGGCTTTCTTCGACATGGGACGGACCTGGGGAACCGACGTCACCGGCGCCACCAGCGACGGGTTGCTGAAGAACGTCGGCATCGGCCTGCGCCTCGGCTCGAGCCGTTCCGCGTTCGGCAACGTCATTCACATCGACCTGGCGTTCCCGCTCGACGGCGGCGACGACATCGACAGCGTGCAGTTCGTCATCGAGACCAAGGTCCGCTTCTAGCAAGCAACGTCGATCCAGTCCACCAGCAACTCAAACGGCCCTGCCTGTTTGTCGCTGATCATCAGCCCGAGCTGGCGAATATGCGCCGGATCAAGCGGCTGCACACCGGGCACCGAGCGTCCGCGCAAGCTCGCGGCGAACTCCGTCAACGGAATGACGACCGTCGTCCATTCTTCCCGCGGCGGAGCGAAGCGTGCCTGGTACTGCACGCCGTCGAAACCATCGTCCGTGCGCACCGTGAACTTGTACTGTCGGCCATCGCCACGACAGCGCAGCATGAAGGATTCCGCACCGCCCGTTGCCCACGCCTGCGGTTTCGTGCGCACCGACGCGAAGCCGCCGCCGTAATCGAGCGAGACCAGGCCGCAGAAGCTGGCGATGCCATGCGCCGCCTGCTTGAACGTGCTGCGCGACACCCCGCCCATCACTACGTCGTCGATTGGCTGCCACGCCACAAAATCGGCTGCGTCGTCGAAATCGACCAGTCGGCTTACCTCACCCAATCTCGATGACCTGCCGGATCGACACGCCCGCCGCGAGCCGGTCGAACGCGCCGTTGATGTCGTCGAGCCGGATGCGCTCGCTCAGTAACCTGTCCACCGGCAAGCGTCCTGCGCGATACCACTCGATGTACTGCGGGATGTCGCGCTCGGGCACGCAGCTGCCGAGATAGCTGCCCTTGAGGGTCCGTTCTTCGGCGACGAGGCTCACGTGCGACAACGACACCTGCTGCTGCGGATGCGGCAGGCCAGCTGACACTGTGGTGCCGCCGCGCCGCGTGACGCGATAGGCGAGTTCGAGAGCGCGCGCCGAACCGGCCATCTCGAAGGCGTAGGCCACGCCGCCGCCACTCGCTTCGCGCACCCGGTCCGCGCAGTCGGAATCGGCCGCGTTGAACGTGTGCGTCGCGCCGAGTTCACGGGCCTTGGCCAGCTTGGCCTCGTGCAGGTCGATCGCCACGATCGGGCTCGCGTCGAACATGCGTCCGGCCAGCAATGCCGCGAGCCCAACGCCGCCAAGACCGATCACGGCCAGCGACGAATGCTTCGGCATCGCCGCAGTGTTGACCACCGCGCCGACGCCGGTGATCACGGCGCAGCCGAACAGCGCCGCTTCTGCGAACGGCAATGTCGGATCCACGCGCACCAGCGACCGACGCGAAACGGTCGACCACTCGGCGAACCCCGAAACGCCGAGATGGTGATTGACCGGTTCGCCGTGCTGGCAGAGCCGGCGCGCACCCGAGAGCAGTGTACCCGCCGTGTTCGACGCGAGTCCGGGCTCGCACAGCGCGGGCCGGCCAGCGACGCAGGGTCCGCAGACGCCGCAGCTCGGCACGAACGAGGCGACGACGTGATCGCCACGTTGCAGGTCGGTGACGCCGTGTCCGACCTCCTCGACGATTCCCGCCATCTCGTGCCCGAGCACCATCGGCAGTGGCCGTGGCCGATTGCCGTCGATCACCGAAAGGTCGGAGTGGCAAAGCCCGGCCGCCCGCACGCGGACGAGCACCTCGCCCGGGCCTGGTGACGCAAGGTCGAACTCCTCGATCACGAGCGGCCTCGATTCGGCATACGGGCCCGGTCGGCCCAGCTCACGGAGTACGGCAGCCTTGGTTTTCATGGCTCCGAGCGTAGCCCATGTGCGCGGCGCTGCTCCACTGCAATAATGCGTGAGCCGACAGACCGGCGCGCCGTTGGAGTAAGACAGCATGACCACAGCCGCAGCGACCAGGCCGCCGCCCACGCGCCGCGACGAGTTTTCCGTCCTGCGGACGATCACCACTCGCTGGATGGACAACGACCAGTACGGCCACGTCAATAACGTCGTGTACTACTCGTACTTCGACACCGCCGTGAACGGCTACCTGATCGAAGCGAGTGGTTGCGACGTGCGCCAGTTGCCGGCGATCGGCATCGTGGCGGAGACCAGCTGCAAGTTCATCGGCGAGCTGACCTTCCCGGACACGGTCTACGCCGGGCTCGCGCTCGAGCGGCTCGGCAACTCGAGCGTGATCTACCGCATCGGGCTGTTCCGCAACCAGGAAGTCGAACCCGCGGCGATCGGCCGTTTCGTGCACGTGTATGTCGACAGCGCCACGCGCCGACCGGTGCCGATTCCGCCGCAGGTGCGTGCGGCGTTGCAGACGCTCGACGAGGGTTACGCGGGATTTGGAGCGTTGCCGTAATCTGATCAGCCGGCGGCTGGCCCACCGGCTGACGGCGAATCGCGCAATTCGCACAAGACCCGATACAGCCGGCCCTGTGCGTTGCCGTGCAGCGCATCCACGATCATGCCTTCGGGATCGCATCCCGCGGCGCTGCGCAGCAGCCGCTCGAAACTGCGGATGTAATTCTCGCAGTGCTGCGTGCGGATCGGCGTCCCGTAGAACAGCGCCCAGCCGTCTCGTGCATCGGCCACTCGCACGTGCAGCAGGATCATGCGTCGACTGAAGACAGACGACTCGCCCGAGCTCAGCCGCGCGAACAGCGTGTCGACCTCTTCGTCTGACACCACGCCGTCGCCGATCGTGCCCTGGCTCGAAATGAACAACATGCCGGCAATCACCTCGAGCTGGTTCATCACCAGCTGGGCCACGTCGATGAACGTGTCCTGTCGTGCGTGCAGCTCGTTGGCGGCAATGGCTCGAGTCTGGATCTCGGCGTGCTCCGCCGTGCGCTGCATGATCTCGAACTGGCGCTGGATCGCGACGTTGTTCGCGGCGAGTTCGCGCTGCTGGAGAAACAAACCGAGCACCAGCCAGAGAAAGGCGAGCGGTGCGAACGCACCGTCGAGGAAATCGCCGAGGTCGCCGAGCGGCAACCGCAGGAAGGCGGTCCAGCCCATGGACACGGCGACGTACAGCACACCTGCGCCCAGCCAGAGCGCCGTCAGTATCAGGCCAAGCTGGACTTGCCGATCGCGCTGCGCCGCAAGGCTTGCCGGGTTCCGTTCATCGGCCATGTCGTGCCCCCCTTGTGGTGTTCTCGTGTCACCTGCGTTCAGGCTCGATCCGGCGCGTACGCTCTAGTGCGGCGCAGGAAGGGCGCTGGCGTCACCCGCCGTCGCCAGGCGCGCTTCCGCCGCTGCCACCATTGCCTTGAAGCGCAGATCTTCGCGCAGGGGATCGAGATCCGGATCGACCTTGGCGTGGTGCAGGAAGCCGCGGGCGAATTTCGCCAGCACCGGCTCCAGCATGTCGAGCGCGGCCTGCGTTTCTTTCAGGTGCACACTGAGGGCGCACGCAAAGTTGTAGCGCATGTTCAGGTTGTCTGGATCGATCAGCAGGGCGCGTCCCATGCGCTGCTTGGCCCGTTCAGACTCCCCGAGCGCCGCGAGGGCATAAGCGCTGTAACCCGTAACTGTCCCGTTGTTGGCGTCGTGCGCGAGCGCAGCTTCAGTACGCGTGAGCGCGAGTTGCGCCGCACGCCGGGTGCTCTGCGAGTTGCCGATGGCTGTGTAACAGGTGAGCAACATGCAAGCCGAATTGACGTCCGTCTCCACGAGCGCCATGGCTTTCTCGAAAAAACGAATGGCGTCCGGCAACTGCTGCCGCCTGAAGCTGAAGTACCCGGCTGACCGATTGACCTCGTAGGACTCGGGGTCGAGACGCAGGGCAATCGCGATTTCGGCCGCCCCCTCGTCGTAACGGCCGCCTTCAGCCAGGATCGCAGCCTTGATCGCGTGGGCCTCGGCCAGGTTGCCGTCGAGTGCGAGTGCCCGCTCCGCCGCTGCCAATCCATCATCGGCCTGTCCCCCGCGCAGGTCACGAAACTGCGTCTGTCCAAGCGCCATGAGCGCCCAGGCGCGCGCATAGTTGGGATCGTTCTCCGTGGCCCGGGAGCAGAGACGGATGATCGCGGAGGCTGCGCGATCGTCGGCGGAATTGCCGGTGATGTAGGTCTGCCGTGCCATGAGGTAGAGGTTGTAGGCCTCGACGTTGTCGGTACCTCGCTGCTCAATGGCCTTCTTTTCTTCGGGCAGCAACTTCAGCTTCAACGCCTTGACGATGGCCTGCGAGATCTCGTCCTGCAACGTGAAGATATCGTTCAAATCCCGGTCATAGCGCTCCGCCCAGACGCTGTCGTTGGTCAATCCGTCAACCAGCTGGGCAGTGATGCGGACCCGGCCTCCTGCCTTGCGCACGCTGCCTTCCAGCACGTGGCTGACCTTCAGTTCACGGGCCACCTTCGGCACATCGACCTGCTTGCCCTTGTAAATGAAGGCGCTGTTGCGGGACGCGACCGCGAGTGCTGAAACCTTGCTCAGGTCGGTAATGACGTCCTCGCTGATGCCGTCGCTGAAGTACTCCTGTTCCGGGTCACCGCTCATGTTGGCGAACGGCAGGACACAGATCGCCAGTCGAGGCGGGATCGTGGACGGCGCTGGGTTTGCTCCGGTGCCTCGTGCCGGAGGCGCATCATTGCGGGCGATCATTGCACTGAGCGATCGCAGCAGCGCCTGGAACGGCGCGCTCTGGGCGTCGTCGCCCCAGCCATCGAGGTCCGTGGTGTGAATCGCCCGCACATCCATCGGCAGGCTGGCGCCTTCGAAGCGCACCGGGACCAGCGTGCCGCGGTCCGCCGCCTCGCGCGCCTCGCCCCGCACCCAGCGCGATGCTGCCGAGGTCGGCGTCCAGACCACGAGTACGGCCTTGGCCGCCTTCAGTTCGACTTCGATCTGGTCGTCGAACTGCTGCCCGGCGTCGATCTCCGGATCCCACCACACCGACCAACCCTGCGCCTGGATCGCGGCCACCAGCGGTGCTACGCGAGTTTTGTCGCTGCGAGCGTAGGAAACGAAAACATCAGCCATGCCTGTGACACCTCAACCGGATGATCGCCGCGTTCCCAATGCGACGCGCGTAGCTTAGCCGCTACGACTCCAGGATGTGCCGTCCCTTCTGGATCGCGAGCGCGCCGCTGCGCACCACCTCGAGCACTTCACCGAAGTTCGCGACTTCCGCCATGAAGCGGTTGATGTCGGCCTCGCTGCTGGTGAGCTCGATGGTGAAGCTGTCCGCCGCATCCCAGAGCACGCGGCCACCCGCGCGTTGCGTGGCTGACCACAGCGATCCGACCTGGGTGGCCTTGGCCTTGACCTTGATCAGCAGCAACTCGCGTTCGAAGTGTTCCTCGCGTGTGACGTCTTCGACGTCGACCACGTCCACCAGCTTCAGCGACTGCTGCGTGATCTGGTGGATAACGGCGTCGTTGCCGGTCGTCACCAGCGTCAGGCGGGAGACCGTGGGATCGTCCGTCGCCGCCACGTTCAGTGATTCGATGTTGTAGCCGCGGGTCGAGAACAGGCCTGCCACGCGGGTCAGCGCGCCGGATTCGTTCTGCAGGGTGATGGCGATGATGTGGCGCTGGCTTGGCACGGCTGACTCCGGGAAACTGCATCTCTATGATTCTATTACGAAAACCATCTGCGAAGTCGCCAGGTTCCGCACCCCAGAATAGGGGATCGGGTGGGAACCGCCTAGATGGACGTGCGGCGGCAACGGCTGTTAGTCTCGTTTGCAGCGCAACATAATCTTTCCACACCCGTTGCAACGAGCGCGCCCGTGAACAGCATCGCCGCGAGTCCACTGCCGACCACCTCCTCCGCACACCCGCGGGCCGGCCAGTCCATGAGCGGCGCTGAGATCATCGTGCAGGTGCTGGCGGACGAAGGCGTCGACACCATTTTCGGGTACAGCGGCGGCGCGATCCTGCCAACGTACGACGCGATCTTCCGCCACAACGACCAGCAGTCGAAGCTGGCCGCAGGCGCGCGCCCGATGCCGCTGATCGTCCCGGCGAATGAGCAGGGCGCAGGTTTCATGGCGGCGGGTTACGCCCGGGCGAGCGGCAAGGTGGGCGTTTGTGTCGTGACATCGGGGCCGGGCGCCACCAACACGGTCACGCCGGTGCGCGACTGCGCCGCAGATTCGATCCCGATCGTCGTGATCTGCGGGCAGGTCGGCACGTCCGCCATCGGCACCGACGCGTTCCAGGAAGCGCCGGTCTCCAACATCATGGGAGCCGTAGCGAAGCACTGCTTCCTCGTCACGGACCCGGCCAAGCTCGAAGCGACCGTGCGCACCGCGTTCGAGATCGCGCGCTCGGGTCGTCCAGGCCCGGTCGTTATCGACGTGCCGAAGGATGTCCAGAACTGGGCCGGCAGCTACCAGGGCAGCGGCCTGCTGCCGATGCGCGGCTACCACGCGCGCATGCAGGCACTGCGCGCCCGCACGCTCGAAGACGATCACGCGGCGAAATTCTTCCAGATGCTGGGCGAGGCCGAACGCCCGCTGATCTACGCCGGCGGTGGCGTCATCCATAGCGAGGCGGCGGACGAGCTGCGGGCCTTCGCCAACGAGTTCGGCATTCCCGTCGTCACCACGCTGATGGGTATCGGCACGTACGACACGACGGAGCCGCTTGCGCTGCACATGCTCGGCATGCACGGCGCGGCGTTCGCGAACTACGCGGTGGACGATTGCGACTTCCTGTTCTGCCTCGGTGCCCGCTTCGACGACCGCGTCGCGGGGGTGCCGGCCAGGTTCGCGCGCAACGCGAAGCGCATCGCGCACATGGACGTCGACGCGTCCGAGATCAACAAGGTCAAGCGCGTGCAGTGGAGCCATGTCGGCCTGCTGCGCCCGGCGCTCGAAAAGCTGCGCCTGCAGGGCAAGACCGCGGGCTTCAAGTGCGACTGGTCGCCGTGGCATGCGCACGTCGCCGGGCTGAAGCGCCGTCATGCGATGAATTACGATCGCGACAGCGAGCTGATCCAGCCGTACTACGTGATCGAGGAGATCAACCGGCTGACTCGCGGTGAGGCCGTGATTGCGACCGGCGTCGGCCAGCACCAGATGTGGGCGGCGCAGTACTTCGATTTCCGCGAACCGCGCCTGTGGCTCACGTCTGGCAGCATGGGCACGATGGGGTTCGGCCTGCCCGCGGCGATCGGGGCGCAGTTCGCGCGTCGCGACAAGCTCGTGATCGACATCGACGGCGATGCCAGCATCCGCATGAACCTCGGCGAACTCGAGACGGTCACGACCTACGATCTGCCGATCAAGGTCGTCGTGCTGAACAACTTCGGCGACGGCATGGTCAAGCAGTGGCAGAAGCTGTTCTTCAAGGGCCGCTTGTCGGCCAGCGACAAATCGCTGCACAAGAAGGACTTCGTCAAGGCTGCGCAGGCAGACGGCTACCAGTTCGCCGTGCGGCTCGACCGCAAGGCCGACGTGCCGCGGGTGGTGAAGGAGTTCATCGAGTTCAAAGGCCCGGCTTTCCTCGAAGTGATCATCGATACTGAAGCGGGTGTGTACCCGATGGTCGGCCCGGGCCAGGCCTACGATGAAATGATCACGGGCGATTTCATCGAATCGCGCGAGGCAAACCGGACGACGGCAGAGCCGGGCGCTTCCGAGATGTTCTGAAAATTAGAAAATTGGGGACGCTCACCTATTTCCAACAATAGGTGAGCGTCCCCAATTTTCCGTGATACTTGCGCCCATGGCGTCCCCGCCCGTCAGTCCGCCGCCGCCATTCGTCGAAGCTGCCCGCTTCTGGGCGAAACTCGGCTTCATTTCCTTCGGCGGCCCCGCCGGCCAGATTGCCATCCTCCATCGTGAGGTCGTCGAACGCCGTCGCTGGCTCGACGACGGCGAATTCACGCGCGCACTCAACTTCTGCATGTTGCTGCCGGGTCCCGAAGCGCTGCAGCTCGCGATCTTCCTCGGCTGGAAACTGCACGGCATCCGCGGTGGCCTCGCTGCGGGCTTCGGCTTCATTCTGCCGGCCGTGCTGCTGCTGTTCGCGCTCTCGTATGTATACGTGGCGCATGGGTCGCTGTCCTGGGTAGCGGCGCTGCTGTACGGTCTCAAAGCCGCCGTCGTCGCGCTGGTGCTGCAGGCGCTGGTGCGCATCGCGCGCCGTGCACTGCAATCCTCGCTGCATGCGGTCCTTGCGGCTGCGTCGTTCGTGGCGCTCGAATTCGCACGCGTGCCGTTTCCCGTCGTGTTGCTGCTGGCGGCGGCGGTGGGCGCTTACCTCGCACGTCGTGCAACGTCGAACGAGGGAATCGCTGCCAGCGCGACCCCTGCGCGCAGCACACAGACTGCCAAGGTGGCCGCTGTCGGTCTCGCGCTCTGGCTGATTCCGCTGCTCGTCGTGGCGACCACGCTCGGCGGCGCTTCGCTGTGGATCGCCATCTATCTATTTTTCACCAAGGCAGCGCTGGTCACGTTCGGTGGCGCGTACGCCGTGCTCGGCTACGTCACGAGCCAGCTCGTCGACAAGCTCGCATGGGTCACGGCCGACCAGTCCGTCGCGGGGCTGGCGCTGGCGGAAACCACCCCGGGCCCGTTGATCATCGTGCTGCAGTTCATGGGGTTCATGGCCGGCTGGAACCAGCCTGGACCGTTGTCGCCGCTCGGCTCGGCGCTGCTCGCAGGCGCGCTCGCGACGTGGGCGACGTTCCTGCCGTCCTTCCTGTTCATCCTGCTGGGGGCGCCTTACGTCGAGCGGCTCACGCGTAACGCGCGCATCGCAGGCGCGCTCGGCGCCATCACGGCGGCGGTCGTCGGCGTGATCGCCACCCTGGCGTTGCTGCTGGTACAGGTAGTGCTGTTTCCGGACGGGTGGCGGGCCGCCCCGGATTGGTATGCCGTGCTGATTGCGCTGGCGGCGTGGTTCCTGCTCGAGCGCGCCCGCTGGCCGCTCGGACCCGTGCTGCTCGCGGCCGCGGCGAGCGGACTATTCCTGCGCCTGCTGCAGCAGTGAGTCGAGCCGCTGCTGGAAGACCTCGTAGGGCTGGGCTCCGGCAATCACTTCGCCCTCGAACTCGCCGTTGACGACACGACCGATCACGAACGACGGAGTCGACGCGATGCCGCTCGACGCAGCCAGTGCCGCATCGGCACGCACGACCTTCAGCACTGCAGGATCGGCACGACAGGATTCGAAACGTTGGGTATCCAGTTCGAACGTAGCGGCCAGCTCCGCATAGCGCTCATGCCCCAGGAGTGACTGGTCGCGGAACAGTGCTTCGCGGTACTCCCAGAACTTGCCCTGCTGTCCTGCGCAGCGTGCAGCCACGGCGGCGGGCAGGGCGAACGCATGGAACGGCAGGGGCAGGTCGCGCGTTGCGAACCGGACCTTGCCCGTGTCCACGTAGCGTTCACGCAGCAGCGGCCAGGTGTCGCGGGCGAAACGCGCGCAGTAGGGGCACTGCAGGTCCGTGAACTCGATGATCATGACCTGTGCATCGGCGGAGCCCAGGATGCGCTGATCCGCCGGGGCAGTCGTTGCCGCGGCCGGTGCGGCGACGGGGGCCTCCGCCGTCCGGGCGGTCGACGCACACCCGGTTGCACCGGCCAGTGCGACAAGGGCTGGCACGAGCAGTGCACGCAGGGTCGACGCAACGTTCTTGTTCATGGGTCGAGAGCCTGCGTTGGAACGCGGACAACCGCAAGTGTGGCTGCCCGGACCGTGACGCCCGCGGTAACATCCGTGCATGAAATACCTGCACACGATGGTCCGCGTCACCGACATCGACGCCTCGCTCAAGTTCTATTGTGACGCGCTCGGACTGCGCGAACTGCGCCGTACCGAGTATCCCAAGGGCCGGTTCACGCTGGTGTTCCTGGCCGCGCCCGGGGACGACGACGCGCAGGTCGAGCTCACCTGGAACTGGGATCGCGAGGAATACGGCACCGGTCGCGCCTTCGGTCACCTCGCGTACGAAGTTGACGACGTCTACGAGTCGTGCCGTCGTCTCATGGAGCACGGTGTCACGATCAACCGACCGCCGCGCGATGGCCGCATGGCGTTCGTGCGCTCACCGGACAACATTTCGATCGAGCTGTTGCAGCAAGGCGCGGCACAGCCACCGGCCGAGCCCTGGGTGAGCATGCCGAACACCGGCGTCTGGTGACCGCGTCAGGGGCGAAGGGCGCTGGGTTCATCGCCGTTATCCGGCGCGCTCGCCCTGGAACGTCGCACCGACGATACGCGGCTCCGGTTCCAGCGCCACGCCGAATTTTTCCTGCACCGAAGCCGCCACGCGACGCGCAAGCGCCAGCAACTGCGCACCCGTGGCCTGGCCGAGGTTGACCAGCACCAACGCGTGCTGTGCCGACACGGCGGCATCGCCGTCGCGCAAGCCACGCCAGCCCGCCTGCTCGATCAGCCAGGCGGCTGACAACTTGCGCTCGGCAGCGGTCGATGCCGGAAAGACCGGCATGCCCTCGAAGCGCGATTGCAACTCGACCGCGACCGCGCTCGATATGATCGGGTTCTTGAAGAAGCTGCCGGCGTTGCCCGCGACGGCGGGGTCCGGCAACTTGCGCCGTCGAATGCGTCGTACCGCCGCGGCAACGTTGCGCGGCGTCGGGTTCAACCCGCCCATCGCGGCGAGTTCCTCGTTGAGCCCGGCGTACGAGACGTTCGTCGCGCCGGCCTTCGGCAGTTGCAGCTCGATCGCAGTGACGATCCGGCGATCGGGCTCGCGCTTGAACACGCTGTCGCGATAGCCGAACCCACAGCGTGCGGCCGTCAGCCGGTCGACGGCAGCCGTCTGGCAGTCGTAGACGTGCACGGCCTCGATGAACTTGCCGACTTCGACGCCGTAGGCGCCGATGTTCTGGATGGGTGCGGCGCCCGCCTGACCGGGGATCAACGCGAGGTTTTCGAGGCCCTGCAGGCCGTGATCGAGCGTCCAGTCGACGAGCGCATCCCATTCGAACCCGGCATCGACGTGCACGAGCGCGTGCTCGCCGTCGTGGTCCACGATGCGGGCCGAATCGCACTGCAGGTGAATCAGGCAGCCTTCGAACCGGTCGGTGGCGAAGAGCACGTTGCTGCCTGCGCCCAGCACCATCAGCGGCAGGTTCTGCAATGCCGGGTCGGCCAGCAGGGAAGGCAGCGCCATTGCATCGTGCACGGTGGCAAGGCAATGGGCACGTGCGTCCAGGTGAAACGTATTCCTGTCGCGCAATGACACGTCCCAGGCTAGCGAATACGCGGAGGCCATCCGGCCCTCCAGGGGCGTGCGGCAGAGGGCGGTGAGCTTGCCACTGCACGAGTGCATCCGTCACTATGCATGCAAGGCCGCAGCAGCAGGGCCCACACCACCATGCATGCAAAGAACACAGCGCCACGGGGCGTCGGCTCGCCTGCGGAAGCCCAGGCGTTCCTCGACGCGAACCCCGACATCGAGGCCGTGCAACTGGTCATCACCGACGCGTGCGGCGTGGGCCGCGGCAAGAACGTGGCGCGGGAAGAACTCGCGGCGCTGTACGGCAGTGGCCGTAACGTCGCCGGCTCGATCCTCGGTCTCGACATCACCGGCGAAGACGTCGAGGGCACCGGACTGGTCTGGGAGGTCGGCGACGCCGACCAGTGCTGTCGGCCCGTCGCGGGCTCGCTGGCTCGAGCGCCCTGGTTCAAGCGGCCTTCGGCGCAGGTCCTCGGCACGATGTACGAGTTGGACGGCCGGCCGTCGCAAGCCGACCCGCGCCACGCGCTCGCCGGGGTGGTCGCGCGCTGCGCAGACGCAGGGCTGACGCCGGTGGTCGCCGTCGAGCTCGAGTTCTACCTGCTTGAACGTGATGCAGCCGGTCGGCTGGCGCCTTCAGCCGGCATGTTGAGCGGCGAGCGTCGCGGCCGCATCGACGCTTATGGCCTCGGCCGCCTCGACGACATGTCGCCGCTGTTCGACGATCTCTATGCGTCAGCGAAAGCACTGGGGCTGCCCCTGCGCACGCTGATGTCCGAATACGCGCCGGGGCAGTTCGAGATCACGCTTGAACACCGGGCCGATGCAATGCGCGCGGTCGACGAAGCCATCCTGTTCAAGCGAGCGGTTCGCGGCGTCGCCGCGCGCCATGGACGCCTCGCGTGTTTCATGGCCAAGCCGTTTGCGGAACGCGCCGGCTCGGGGATGCACCTGCACGCCAGTCTCGCCGACCGGGATGGCAACAACGCATGCGCCGCGGATGATCCTGCCGGCAGTCCGCTGCTGCGCCACGCGATCGGCGGTTTGCGGTCGACGCTCGCCGACGGCATGGCGATCTATGCGCCCAACGCCAATTCGTATCGCCGTTTCCGGTCCATGAGCTATGCGCCGGTTGCCGTTACGTGGGGCATCAACAACCGCTCCGTCAGCCTGCGTGTGCCCGCCGGACCAGCGGCGAGCCGCCACGTCGAGCACCGCGTGGCCGGGGCAGATGCGAATCCTTATCTCGTCGCCGCGCTGGTGCTGGGCGGCATGCTGCACGGCATCCAGAACCAGCTGGATCCCGGGCCGCCGGTGCAGGGCAACGGCTATGCGCAAGCGCAGCAGGGCACGCTGCCCACGCAATGGCACGCTGCGCTCGCAACGGCCGCGTCCTCGGTGTTCCTGCGCGACACGCTCGGCTCTGCCTTCCTCGATGTCTTCCTCGCGATCAAGCGCCAGGAAGCCGAAAAGTTCGGTGCGCTCGTGAGCGACCGCGACTACGAGTGGTACCTCGACACGGCGTGAACGCGACGCGACATAATTGCGCTGCAATTGCGGTGGACATGCTGTGCGTGCCCGCCGCAGCATTAAGTCATGCCGATCGCGGCTGGAGTGAGAGCTGAATCAACGTGAGGCTGGCTGGGCGCGCGGAGAATGCGCTGCACGAACGCCGATTGCCCACCGAGGATCAGCCAGTGACCCGCATTTCCGCCCGCACGATCGCCCGCAGCGCCGCACTTTCGAGCAGGAGTTCCCCGACCGTGACCATCCACCTGCGCAAGATGTACGTCGACTGCCGTTTCGGGCAATTGCACCTGCACACGTCGTTTCCCTCGAGCGGCGGTTTCGACGAACTGACACCGCTGCTGTGCGTTGCGCCGCCGACCCAGTCGGGCCGGGCGTTCCGTCCGGTGCTGCGCGACCTGGGCCGTGACCGCAGCGTCTACGCCCCGGACCTGCCGGGTTCAGGCGAGTCCGACGCACCCGAGCACGCGCCGGTCGTGGCTGATCACGCCGCCGCGTTCGTTGACCTGATCGACTCGCTGCGGCTCAAGCAGGTGGACGTGATCGGTTACCAGGCCGGTGCGCTGGCAGCCATCGAACTCGCGCTGGCCAGGCCGGAGCAGGTGCGCCGACTGATCCTGATCGGCGTGCCGTCGTCCGATGGCAGCTACCAGGTCGGCGAACGCCTGCCGCTGCTCAAGCTGCCCGTGATGATCCTGCGCGCTCGGGACGAGTTCTGGGAGTCGACGGGTCGCACCGAATCGCTGCTGCGCGATGCGCGTCGCGTCGACCTTTCCCACCCCAAGGGCAACGTGCTCGACACGGACGCGGAGGAAATCGTGCGGTACGCGCGCGACTTCCTCGATCGCTAGCACAGTCATTCGTGCCGCAGCGCATCGATCGGATTGAGTTGCGCGGCCTGGCGTGCCGGGAAGTAGCCGAAGATCACGCCGATCAGCGCTGAAAAAGCGAAGGCGACGACGTTGATGCGGACGTCGAACAGGAACGGCACCTGCAACATCGGCGCCAGCGCCCAGCTGGCGACCAGGGCCAGCAGCAGACCGACGACTCCGCCGAGGCAGGCCAGCACGATGGCTTCCACCAGGAACTGCAGCAGCACCTCCCGTCCGACTGCGCCGATCGCCAGCCGAATGCCGATCTCGCGCGTGCGTTCGGTGACGGACACCAGCATGATGTTCATGATGCCAATACCGCCGACGAGCAGGCTGACCGCCGCGACGGCGCCCAGCAGTGAGGTGAGGATGCGCGTGGTTCCCTGCAGCGTCTGCGAGATCTGCGCCGTGTCGAAGATATTGAAGTCATCCTGCTTCGCGCCGCGGATGTTGCGGCGTTCACGCAGCAACGACTGGATCGAGGCCGTCACAGCCGCCATGTCGTAGGCCGGGTCGACCTTCACCATCATCAGCCGGATGTTGCGGTTGCCGGTCATGCGCCGCTGCACGGTCTTGATCGGCATCAGCACGACATCGTCCTGGTCGTTGCCGAAGCCGCCCTGACCTCGCGTCACGAGCGTGCCGATGACCTCGCATGACAGGTTGCGCAAGCGGAAGCGCTGCCCCAGCGGGTCTTCCTCGCTGAACAGGTTGCGCTGCACCGTCGATCCGATCACGCACACGGCCTTGCCGGCCTGTTCTTCGGCTGCAGTGAACGTGCGTCCGGAGGCCGTGTCCCATTGCTGTGCCGTGAAATAGTCGGACGTCGTGCCGTTGACGGTCGTCGACCAGTTGGCAGCATTGCGCACGGCCGTGCCCGACGACTGCGAGAGGGGAGCGACCACGACGACACCGGCGATCTGGTCACGAATGGCCGCGGCATCGTCCATGTCGAAGTCCGCGGGTGCCGGACCACCACCGCCGCGACCGAAACCCTGTCCCGGGCGAATCTGCAGGATGTTCACGCCCAGCCCGGAGATCTGCTCGCGCACTGCCGCCGTCGCCCCGTTGCCGAGCGTCACCATCGTGACGACGGCAGCGACGCCGATCACGATGCCTAATACGGTCAGGAACGAGCGCAACACGTGACGGCGGATTTCCCGCAGGGCGAGGACCAGCGTGGGGCCGAGCATACTCATGGCCGTCGCGCCTCGCTCTGCTCCACGAGGCCGTCGCGCACGTGCGCCACCGTATGCGCGTAGGCGGCCATCTCGGCTTCGTGGGTGACCATGAGGATGGTGATTCCGGTCCGGTTGAAGCGGGTCAGGAGTTCCATGATCTCGAGCGAGCGTGCCGTGTCGAGGTTGCCGGTCGGCTCGTCGGCGAGCAGCACCTGCGGCGAGGTCACGATCGCCCGCGCGATGGCCACGCGCTGCTGCTGGCCTCCCGAGAGTTCGGCCGGAGTGTGATCCCACCAGTCGGCAAGGCCCACCTGCGCCAGTGCGTCCATTGCGGCTGCGCGCCGCGCGCGCGGCTTCTCGCCACGGTAGAGCAGGGGCAATTCGACATTCTCGAGGGCGTTGGTCCGGGCCAGCAGGTTGAAGCCCTGGAACACGAAGCCGAGGTATCGGCGGCGCAGCAGCGCGCGCTCGTCGCGGGTCAGTTTTTCGACGTGGAAGCCCTGGAACAGGAATTCGCCCGCAGTCGGCACGTCGAGGCAACCGAGGATGTTCATCATCGTCGACTTGCCGGATCCCGATGGGCCCATGATCGCAACGAAGTCGCCGGCGGCGACGTCGAAATCCACGCCGCGCAGTGCCTGGAAGCCCGCGGCGCCGGAGCCGAAGGTCCGGGTCACGCCGCGCAGCCGGATCATGGGATCGCCCCGGTCGGCGCGTGCGGCACCGGCGTCATCACCCACTTGTGCCCGCCAGCGCGAGCCTGCCCGTGATCACTGCCGCCCCTTCGCGCAACGAGTCTCCGGTGACCTCCGTCAGCGTGCCATTGGTATCGCCCGTCGTGACTGCCACGGCCTCCGGCTCGCCTTGCGCGTTGAGAACGTAGACTCGCTGCGCGCTGCCACGGCCGATCTTGACCTCGCGAGTCTTGTTGCCTGCGGTTCCGCGCGGCGGACCCGGTATCAGGACCTTGGTGACGCCGCTGCGCTCGCTACTGGCCGCGCCAGCGTCGGGCGAGAAGCGCAATGCGGCGTTGGGCACCAGCAGCACGTCTTGCTTCTCGCTGGTGACGATCTCCGCCGTGGCCGTCATGCCCGGACGCAGCGTCGAATCCTCGTTGTCCACCGTGAGCACGGCGGTGTACGAAACCACCGTGTTGGATGCATTACTCGAGGTCGTCGAACTGGTGCCGGCATTCGCGCCGACATCCACGCGCTGGACCTGGGCCGGGAACGTGCGGCCAGGGAATGCATCGACCTGGAAGGTGGCCGACTGCCCGGCAGCGACCTGTCCCACGTCGGCTTCGTCCACCTTGACCTCCAACTGCATCGCGCTCAAGTCCTCGGCGATCAGGAACAACACGGGTGCATTGAAGGAGGCGGCCACGGTCTGGCCGGGATCGATCTGGCGTGAGAGCACGACTCCCGTCACCGGCGACAGGATGAGGGCCTTGGAAAACTGCGTCTGGTCCGACGACAGCTGCGCTCTTGCCTGCGCCACGCCGGCTTCAGCCGTGCGCACCCCGGCGACCGCCCGTGCGTACTCGGCCCTGGCCGTGTCGAGTTCCGCGGCCGAGGGTACTTTGCCGCCCGAGAGCGCGTGCACTTCGTCGAAGCGCGCAAGTGATGCCCGCGTCTGCTGCGCCGTGGCTTCGGCCTGCGCGACGCTGGCGATGGCCGACTGCAGCGACGCCCGGCTCTGTGCAATGGAGTCCTGCAACCGCGCGGTGTCGATTCGCGCCAGGACCTGTCCGCGCGTCACCCGGTCGTTGTTGTCCACGTTCACTTCGGTCACGAGGCCCGACAGTTCCGAGCCCACCTCGACTTCGTTGGTGGGCTGCAGGTTGCCGGTGGCCGACACCGTGACGCGCAGGTCGCCGCGTTGCACGGGCGTGGTTGCGTAGTTCGGCTGGTCGCTGCTGCGACCGGTGAAATACAGGGCAGCAATACCGGCCAGAAGCAGCAAGCCAACTACGGGCGCGGCTTTGCGCAGTTGTCGCATGCGCTGCGAGGACGGCTGCCGGCCGAGAAATTCATCGAGCGTAGAACGCTCCGGACTCGTGCTTGCCTGCGGTGCCATGGGGTCCTTCACGGGAATGTTGACGTCAGCGAGCGCGGAGCGGGCGCGTTCTCCCAACCGCCGCCGAGCGCCTTGTAGAGCTGCACGGCTGCCGCTGCACGGTCGGCATGGGCGGTCGCGCGGCTGGTCTCGGTCGTGAGCAGGCTGCGTTCCGAATCGAGCAGACTGAAGAAATCGATGATGCCGGCCTGGTACTGGCTGCGCGCCAGGATGGCCGCGTTACGCGCAGCTTCTTCGGCGATGGCGAGCTCACTCTCGCGCCGCTCGGTCACGGAGATCGCGACCAGCGCGTTCTCGGATTCCTCGAGCGCCACGAGCACCGTGTCGCGGTACACGGCGAGCGCCTGGATCGCCGCGGCCCGCTGTTGTTCCACGGCCGCGCGCAGTCGGCCGCCCTGGAAGATCGGCGCGGTCAGTCCCGCGGCGAGGCTGCCGTACGCTGCGTTCGTCAGATCGCCCCAGTTCGACGTGTTGCCGCTGAGCGAGCCC
>JAABQQ010000226.1 GCA_011391405.1 Gammaproteobacteria bacterium | reverse complement strand
GAAACGGACGACGAGATCCTCGAGACGATGCGCGACCTGCGCGCTGCCGGCGTAGACCTGCTCACGCTCGGCCAGTACCTGCGGCCGACGGTGAACCACCTGGCGGTCGAACGCTTCGTGACGCCCGAGGAATTCGCGCGGTACCGCCAGCACGCGCTCGGACTCGGTTTCATCGAATGCGTGTCGGGGCCGCTCGTGCGTTCGAGTTACCGCGCCGAACAGGCCATGGCCCGGAACAACGCGGGCCTCGCCGCAGGCGGGCTCGCCAGGCGTGGCTGAACGCAACGCATCGACGGACGCGCGGCACGCAGTGCCGGACGTGTTGGCACCGGCGCTGAAGTGGCTCGGCAGCGTCGACTACGAGCCAACCTGGCGCGCCATGCAGCGCCGCACCGACGAGGCGACTGCCGCAACACCCGATGAAATCTGGTTTCTCGAGCACCCACCCGTCTTCACGATGGGCATGAACGCCAAGGCGGTGCACCTGCTCGCGCCTGGCGACATTCCCGTCGTCGACATCGATCGCGGCGGGCAGGTCACCTACCACGGGCCCGGACAACTCGTCGTCTATCCGTTGCTGGACCTCGCGCGGCTCGGCCTCGGCGTGCGTGCGCTCGTTGAAGGCATCGAGCGCGCGATCGTCGCGACGCTCGCGCCGTGGGGCGTCGAGGCCTATGGCAAACGCGACGCACCCGGCGTGTATGTCGGCGAGCGCAAGATTGCGAGTGTCGGGCTGCGCATCCGTCGCGGCCGTTCGTACCACGGGCTGGCCCTCAATGTCGCGATGGATCTCGAACCGTTCGCGCGCATCAATCCCTGTGGCTATGCGGGCCTGCAGATGACGCAGCTCAGCGAGCTGGGTGGCCCTGCCAGCGTGCGCGAGGTGAGCGAGGCGCTGGCACCGCAGCTGCTGCGTGCGCTGGGGTTCGGCGCCGAGGTGGCGCTTCAGAGCGCGACGAGCACCTGGCTGCACGACGTGAGCTCAATGTAGAGCGCGTCGAGCTGGGCCTTGCTGGTGGCGACCACCGTCACCGTGATCGACAGGTACTTGCCGTTGCTGCTGGGCCGCTCTTCGATGCGGTCCGGTTCCAGCGTGCCGAAATGCCGCGTCACGATTCCCATGACCAGGCTGCGGAAATCGTCCGACGCCTGGCCCATGATTTTCACCGGGAAATCGGTGGGAAACCTGAGCAGCGTTTCCTCGGGCTCGGGCGGCGACCCGCTCATGCGTCCACCAGTGCCGGCCGTGCGGCGATCGCGTCGAGGTGCTGTTGCAGCCGCGCGTACATTGACAACCACGTTGCGCCCGGTGTGCCGGTGCCGATGGCCTTGCCGTCCACGGAGGTGACGGGCAGCACCCCGCGACCCGCGGAAGCGATCCAGACCTCGCTGGCCGAGCGCATGTCGTCGACGCTGAACGTGCGGATCTCGACGGGCAGCCAACCTGCCGCGAGTTCGATCACCGCATCACGCGAGGTGCCCGGCAGGATGCTGTGATCGTTGGGTGGCGTGACCAGTTTGCCGTCGCGCACGATGAAGACCGTGCTCGAGGAGCCCTCGGTCACGCGTCCATCCCGCGTGAGGATGGCTTCGGAGCCGCCCTTGTCCTGCGCCTCCTGGCGCAGCAGCACGTTTGCGAGCAGCGCGACCGACTTGATGTCGCAGCGCGCCCAGCGTGTGTCCTCGAGCGTGACGCCGGCGAGGCCGCGTTCAAGCAGCGACTGCGCCGGTTGCGGGTACGGGCTGACGAACGCGAATCCCGTCGGTTCGACTGTCGCGGGCGGAAACAGGTGGTTGCGGCCGTATTCCATGCCGCGCGTCACCTGCAGGTAGACGAGCAGCTCGGTGGCGCTGGTCGCGGCGACGAGCGTGTTCGTCACCTCAACCCAGCCCGCCAGCGGCAGCGGATTGCCGATGCGCAGTTCCGCCAGGCTGCGGTCAAAGCGTTCGAGATGCTGGCGCATTCGGAACGGCCGCCCGCGGTGCACCGGCACCACTTCGTAGGCGCCGTCCGCAAACAGGAAGCCGCGGTCGAGTGGCGAGATTCGCGCCTCGGCCAGCGGCAGGTACTCGCCGTTCAACCAGCAGGTGGGATACGGATCGGCCATCGCTGCTGCTCCGTCAGTGGAACAGCAGCCGCAGGCTGTCCCAGGCGCGGCCGAAGAAGCCGGCGGCGGGGACGTCCGCCGTCGGGAAGAGGTCGTACGTCGCGATCGTCTGGCCGTCGACGACGACCTTGGCCTTGCCGACCGACTTGTTCTTCGCGAGCGGCGCGACCAGCGTCTCTGGCAGTTCGAAGTCGGCCTTCACCGAACTGACGTGACCGCGTTGGTTGGTGACGTAGAGATCGCGACCGACTGTCAGGCCGACCTCGTCCTGCTTGCCTTTCCAGACGCGCATCGTCGAGAGCGGCTCGCCGGCCGCGTAAATGCGCCTGGTCTCGAAGAAGTTGAAGCCATAGTTGAGCAACGCGGCGCTCGCTTCCTCGCGGGCACGCATGGAATCCGTGCCCATCACAGCGGAGACCAGCCGCATGTCGTCGCGCTTCGCGGAGGTAACCAGGCAGTAGCCCGCGGTCTTCGTGTGGCCGGTCTTGACTCCGTCGACCGATGGGTCGCGCCACAGCAGCCCATTGCGGTTCTGCTGCGTGATGTCGTTCCAGGTGAACTCCTTCTGCGAGTACCAGCGGTAGTACTCCGGGAATTCGCGGATCAGCGCGTTTGCGAGCAGCGCTGCGTCCCGCGCAGTGATGTACTGCTCCGGGTCGGGCATGCCCGCGGCATCGGTGAAGTGCGTGCCCGTCAGTCCAAGCCGCTTCGCGAAGTTGTTCATCATCTGCACGAAGGTGGCCTCGGTGCCGGCCACATGCTCGGCGAGCGCTACCGTTGCGTCGTTACCCGACTGCACGATCATTCCCTGCAGCAGGTTCTCGATCGAGACCTGCGTGCCGACCTCGATGTACATGGCCGAGCCGCCGAGCTTCGGCGCCGCCTGCCGCCAGGCGTTCTCACTCACCGTGACCAGGTCCCCGAGCTTGATGCGGCCCTCCTTGAGGGAATGGAACACGACGTAGGCTGTCATCAGCTTGGTCAGGCTTGCCGGTTCCTGGCGTGAATCGGGTTCGAGCGCTGCGAGCACGCGACCGCTCTCGTGATCGATGACGATGAAGCTGCGGGCGTTGAGCTGCGGCGGGGGTGGCAACGCCGTGGCGGGCGCTGCGGCGGTTGCAGGGGCCACTGCCGTTGCAGCGTCACTGGCGGCATCCGGCGCGGCGGCATCCTTGTTGTCGGAACCGCAACCGGCAAGAGCGAGGCCGGCGACGAGCGCCAGGGCAAACAGGGTCGGCTTGAGCTTCATTTCTGCGTCGGAACCATAGGTTTAGGGTGGAGCGGTAGGATCAGGTGCCGGATGTCGTCGTCGACCATCCGGTGGACGGCGCCTGTGGCTTCGTCGGTGCGGGGACGACGTACCCGCCGTCCGCAGGCGACGGCTGCCCTGAGCGACTGGCGCCGATGGCATCCGCCAGGTCGCTGACGGCGCTCGCATACATGTGACTGCGGTTGTAGCGCGTGATCGCGTAGAAATTGGTGAAGCCGACGCGGTATTCGGTCCCGCCCGCCACCCTGAGCGCGACCAGCATCGTCGGTGCATCCGCCGGCAGGCTCGACTCGAACTTGACGCCGCGCGCCCGCAACGACCCCACGGTTTCCGTCAGCGCCAGCTTCTCGCCCAGGCCTTCCAGGTTGGCGCTGCTCGCGTCGGCTGTAGCCAGGACCGGTTCGCCCGCGCGCCAGCCGTGCACCTTGAGGTAGTTGCCTACGCTCGAGAACACGTCGGCCCAGTCGTTCCAGAGGTCGCGCTTGCCGTCCGCGTCGCCGTCGACCGCATAGTTGCGGAAGCTGCTCGGCATGAACTGCGGCAGTCCCATGGCGCCCGCGTAGGAGCCGACCGGCGCGAGCGGATCGAGACCTTCCTCGCGGGCCATCACGAGGTATTGCTCGAGTTCGCCGCGGAAGAACGCCTGGCGGGGCGGGTAATCGAAGGCGAGCGTCGAAAGCGCGTCGATCACGCGGTACTTGCCGACGTTTTCGCCGAAGAACGTCTCGACGCCGACGATGCCGAGCAGGATGTCCACGGGGACGCCACTGGCGGTCGCGGCCCGCTCGAGTTCGGCTTGCTTCAGGCCATGAACCTCTGCGCCACGCGCGATGCGACGCTCGATCAGGAACTTGGGCCGGTACTCGTCCCACGCCAGCGTGCGCTCGGCCGGCTTCGCGATCGCCTGCAGGATCGCAGGCTTGGATTCGACCTGTGCGAACAGCGCGACGAGCGGCTCGGCTTCGAAGCCGTGCTTCTTGCCGACGCTGGCGATGAAGGCGTCGATGTCGGCGCGCGTGGGATCGAAGGCCTGGGCATGCGCGGGCTGTGCAAGGCAGGGCGCAAACGCGAGCGCAACCACAAAGGGGCGGGCGATGCAGCGGAGCGGACCGGTGGCCCGCCGGGCGAGAGGTTGCGGCGTCACGTTGAGACCAGTTTGCGGCGGGAGTGGACGGCCATGAGGATACCGAACCCGGCCATGAGGGTCACCAGCGATGTGCCGCCGTAACTCACGAGCGGCAGCGGCACGCCGACGACGGGCAACAGTCCCGCGACCATGCCGCTGTTGACGAAGGCGTAGACCGAGAACAGCAGCGTGAGACTGCCAGCCGTCAGGCGGGTGAACGTGTCCTGTGCCTGTGTCGCGATGTAGAGTCCGCGACCGATCACGAGAAGATACAACGCCATCAGCACGATGCAGCCGACGAGGCCCCATTCCTCGCCGATCACGGCGAAGATGAAGTCGGTCGAGCGCTCGGGCAGGAACTCGAGCTGTGCCTGGCTGCCGTTCATGAAGCCCTTACCGAAGATTCCGCCCGAGCCGATCGCGATCTGCGACTGGATCGTGTGGTAGCCGGCTCCGAGCGGGTCGTTCTGCGGGTTCAGGAACGTCAGCACGCGCTGGCGCTGGTAATCGTGCAGCAGGAACTTCCAGACCACCGGGATGGCTGCCGCGATCACGGCGCCCAATCCCAGGATGTACCGCAGTTGCAGTCCCGCGAGCAGGATGACGAGCCCGCCGCCTGCCGTCACCAGCAGCGCGGTGCCGAGGTCGGGCTGCTCGGCGATCAGCAGCGTCGGCACGAGCACGATCAGCGCCACGATGACCAGCGTCGTGAAGTCGGGCGGCAGCGGTCTCTCGTGCAGGTACCAGGCGCAGCAGAGCGGCACCGCGATCTTCATGATCTCGGACGGCTGGAACCGGATGAAACCGAGGTCGAGCCAGCGTTGCGCACCCATCGCGACGTCGCCCGCCACGGCGACGGCGATCAGCAGCAGCAGGCCCAGGCCATAGAGGAACGGCGCGCCGATCCGCATCACCCGCGGTGGAATCTGCGCGACGATCGTCAACACGCCGAGGCCGAGTCCGACGCGCGCCGCCTGGCCGAGGAAGATGCGCACGTCCTCGCCCGCTGCGCTGTAAAGCACGATCAGGCCAACGACACAGACGGCCAGCACGCTCAGCAGCAGCGGCCCGTCGATGTGCAGGGCGTCGAGCAGGCGGCCCGTCAGCGTGAACGTGCGCTGGGCGCGGCTCGAGTGCCCGGGTCCGGCGATTTCTGTCCTCATTCGTCCATGCCTCCTGCGGGCGGCGCGGCCGGTGGGGTGGCTGGAGGCGCCGCCGGAGCCGCCTCGCGCGGCAGCAGGTAGGCGTCGAACACCGCTCGCGCAATGGGTCCTGCCGTGCTGCCTCCGTGACGACCGTTCTCGACCACCACGGCGATCGCAATTTTCGGATCGTCGACCGGCGCGAAGGCGATGAACAGCGCGTGGTCGCGCAGGCGCTCGGACACCTGTGACTCGTTGTACTTCTCGTTCTGGCCGATGGAGAAGACCTGCGCGGTGCCGGTCTTGCCTGCCACCTTATACGGTGCGCCGGCCTGCACGCGGACCGCGGTGCCGCCGGGGCTCACCACGCCGATCATGCCGCCGATGATGGTGTCCCAGTATCCGGGATCGTCGACTTTCACGTCCGGCAGCGGGCGGGGCGGCAGCGACGCGACGGCACCCGTACGGGAATCACGCACAGCACGCACGAGTCGAGGCTGGAACCGCTTGCCGTGCATCGCGAGCGTCGCGGTTGAGTGCGCGAGCTGCAGCGGCGTCGTCAGCATGTAGCCCTGGCCGATTCCCGCGATGACCGTCTCGCCCGGGAACCACACCTGCAGTTCCTTCTTCTTGAAGGCCTTCTTCTTCCACGCCTGCGACGGCACCAGGCCTGTGCGTTCACCGAGTATGTCGATGCCCGTCTTCTCGTTGAGCCCGAACTGGACCAGGAAGTCGTGCAGGCGGTCGATGCCGATCTGGTCGGACACGCCGTAGAAATAGGTATCGCACGACTGCGCAATCGCCTTGTGCATGTCCACCGTGCCGTGGCCCTGCTTCTTCCAGTCGCGGAACCTGCGGCTCGAGTTCGGGAACTGCCAGACACCGCGGCAGTAGCGCGTGTCCTCCGCCGCCATGACGCCATACTGCAGCGCGGCCAGTGCGACGAACGGCTTGATCGTGGAACCCGGTGGGTAGACGCCGCGCAGCGCACGGTCGATCAGGGGTTTGTCGATGTTGTCCGCGAGCGCACGGTATTCCGGCACGGTGAGGCCGCGCGCGAAGCCGTTGGGGTCGAACGTCGGTGTGCTGACGAAGGCGAGGACGTCACCATTGCGCGGGTCGATTGCGACGACCGCCGCCCGCTGCGTGCCGAGCGCCGTCTCGGCCACCTGCTGCAGCCGGTGGTCGATCGTGAGATAGAGGTCGTTGCCAGCGATCGGCTCCTTGCGTTGCAGGTCCGGCGCCGTGACGCCGACACGGTCGACGCGACGACCCTGCGCATTGACCAGGAGCTGCTGGTAGCCGGTCTCGCCATGCAGCAGCTCCTCGTAATTGCGTTCGATGCCGAGCTTGCCGATCAGCGTCGTGCCCGCGTACTTCGAGACGTCGATGCGTTCCTGGTCCTGTTCGCTGATCGCGGCGACATAACCGAGTGCGTGCACGCCCACTCCCCCGTGCGGATAGAGCCGCGTGAGCCGTGGACGGATCTCGACGCCCGGGAAGTCGGGTCGATGCACTGCGAAGCGCGCGAGTTCCTCTTCGGACAGCTGCAGGCGGACTGGCACGGCGTCGAACGCGCGCCGTGCCATGATCGCGCGTCTGGTCCGCGCCACGTCGTCGGCCGGCAGCAGGCCGAGCGCCACGAGCCGGGCCAGCGTGTCTTCGACGTCGGGGGTCTGCTCGCGCGTGAGTTCCAGCTGGTACGCTGGTCGATTGAGCGCGAGGGGTTCGCCTTCGCGATCAAGCAGGAGGCCGCGCGGGGGCGGGATCGGTTCGATGCGGATGCGGTTACCCTGCGACAGTTCGCTGAAGTAGTCGTGCCTGACCACCTGCAGGTAGAAGAGGCGGGCAAACAGCGCGCCGAGCAGCACCATGATGACGAGCGTGGCGGCGACGACGCGCCGGCCGAACAGGCGCTGTTCGGCGTGATGATCCTTGAGCCGGGAGTTGCGGGTCATCGCGCTCCTGCGGTCAGGAAGTGCGGCGCGTGAGCGAATCGCCCAGCGCAACCACCAGCGGCCAGAGCAATGCGCCCGACAGGACCGGCAGCCAGCGGACCCACCCCGTGAAGCCGTGGCCCGTCAGGCCATCGATCCAGAACATCAGGAAGTGATACAGGCCGAGCAGCAGCATGACGATCACCGCCTGCTGCACGATCGGGAACATGCGCATGCGCAGCTGCAGCTTGTGCGTGAGGTAACCCACGACGAGGAAACCGAGCGCGTGCTGCCCGAGCACCATGCCGCGCAGGACGTCGAGGAAAAGCCCCGACAGCCACGCGTAGCCGAGCCCGGCGATGCGCGGACTGGTGAGCACGAAATAAATCATCGCGAGCAGCGCGAGATCGGGCCGGAACGGATCGAGCCAACCCGGCAGCGGCACGATCGCCAGCACGAGACCGGCAGCCATGCTGATCCAGTAGAGCAGCCGGCGGGCGAACATGCTCATTGGCCTCATTCGCCACCTGCCTGCGCTGGTGGCGCGACCGCTGCAGGTTCGTCAACCCGGGTGCTTGACGACGTCGGGGGTGCATCCGCTGTCGCGGGGGCGGGTTCGGCCCGCGGCTTGAACCAGACGAGCAGCACCTCGCGCGCCTGGTCCAGCCTGGCCGTGGGCTTGGCTTCCACTAGCGCGAACGTGCTGCCGGCGCGTTTCACCTTCGATACCTGCGCCACCGGGTAGCCCGGCGGGAACACGCCGCCCATCCCCGTGGAGAGCAGCAGGTCGCCCGCCTGCAGGTCGGATTCGACGGTCACGAACGGTAGCGACAGCTTGTTCTGGTCGCCGGTGCCGACGGCAATCGTGCGTACGCCGCTGCGGTTGGACTGCACCGGGATCGCATGCTCGGCGTCGCTGATCAGGATGACCTCGGCCGTGGACGCGTTAACCTTCGAAACCTGGCCGAAGATGCCGTCGCCGTCGAGCACGGCCTGGTCCTTGAACACGCCATCGGCCGCGCCCTTATCGAGCAGCACGCGGTGCCGGAAAGGATCGAGGTCGACGTTGAGGATGGAGGCGACCAGCACTTTTTCGGCTATGGCCGCGGTGTTGGCGCGCATTTCGCGCAGCCGCCGGTTTTCTTCCTCCAGCACCGCGAATCGCTGCAGCTGCAGGTTGGCCAGGCGCAGGCGGGCGGTGAGCGCGAGGTTTTCCTGGCGCAGGCGGCTGCGGTCAGCGAAGGACCCCGTGACCCAGTCCGTCGCGCGGAAGGGGAAATCGACTGCACGCTGCATCGGATAGATCACCCGGCTCAGCGATTCGCGGATGCGATCGATCTGGTGGTAGCGGTGATCGGCCACCATCAGCCCGACCGAGATCGCCGCCAGCGTAAGGAAATACGCGGTCAGCGGCGGTCCGCGGCCGATGATCGGGCGGGAGTCGTGGGACAGCTCGACCACGGGGGCCGGGAGGGGTCGCGATCAATCCAGGCCGAACAGGCCCGGACCGTGCTCGTCGATCAGCTCCAGCATCTTGCCGCCGCCGCGCGCCACGCAGGTGAGCGGATCTTCGGCGACCACCACCGGCAGGCCCGTCTCTTCCATGAGCAGCTTGTCGATGTCACGCAGCAGCGCGCCGCCGCCCGTGAGGACGATGCCGCGTTCGGCGACGTCCGACCCGAGTTCTGGCGGGGTCTGCTCGAGCGCGGCCTTGACCGCACCGACGATGCCCTGCAGCGGTTCCTGCAGCGCTTCGAGGATTTCGTTGGAGTTGAGCGTAAAACTGCGCGGGACGCCCTCGGAGAGGTTGCGGCCCTTGACCGAGATTTCCTTGACGTGCTGGCCGGGGTAGGCCGAGCCGATCTCGATCTTGATGCGCTCGGAGGTGGCTTCGCCGATCAGGATGCCGTAGTTGCGACGCACGTAGTTGATGATGGCTTCGTCGAAACGGTCGCCGCCGATGCGGACCGAGGCTGCATAGACGATGCCGTTCAGCGAAATGACCGCCACCTCGGACGTGCCGCCGCCGATGTCGAGCACCATCGAGCCGCGGGCCTCGTGCACCGGCATGCCGGCGCCGACGGCGGCCGCCATGGGTTCTTCGATCAGGCGCACCCAGCGGGCGCCTGCACCCTCGGCGGATTCCTGGATCGCCCGGCGCTCGACCTGCGTCGAGCCATAAGGCACGCACACCAGCACGCGCGGGCTGGGGCGGATCATGCGATTACCGTGCACCTTCTCGATGAAGAACTGCAGCATCTTCTCGGTGATGGTGAAGTCGGCGATGACGCCGTCCTTCATCGGGCGGATGGCCGTGATGTTGCCGGGCGTGCGGCCGAGCATGTTCTTGGCCTCCGTGCCGACGGCCTCGATTTTCTTGCCGCCGCGCGATGGTTCCTCGCGGATGGCGACGACGGACGGCTCGTTCAGCACGATGCCTTTGCCGCGGACATAGATCAGCGTATTGGCCGTGCCAAGGTCGATCGAGAGGTCGTTGGAGAAGTAGCCCCGGAGTTTCTTGAACATTTAGGATTCGCGGAAGAAGGAGGGGAGCGCTGCCTTGCGCTAAATCGCGGCAATTTAACCATAGTCACGACATTCCACAAGGTCGCGTGTATGATTTGTGACTGTTTTTTCCAGTCCTTTCGAGCATTTCCAGATGAGCCTGACACGCACCCAGGTCGAGGGGATCGCCCACCTCGCACGCCTCGAGATCACCGAGGCGCAGATGCCCGTGTACGTCGAAAGCCTCTCGCGCATCATCGAGTTCGTCGAGCAGCTTGCCGCGGCCGACACGGCCGGCGTCGAGCCCATGGCCCACCCGCTTGCCGACCAGGTCCAGCGGTTGCGCCCCGATGCGGTCTCAGAGACCGATCAGCGCGAGAAGTTCCAGCAGAACGCGCCGAGCGTCGCCGCTGGACTCTACCTCGTGCCCAAGGTCATCGAGTGACGCAGCGACCGTGATGGTGCCACTTCCCGGAAAAATGGGGACGCTCACCTGTTTCGCTTGCCTGTTGCGTGACAGACCGCACGAAACAGGCGAAATCGGTGCGCGAAATAGGTGAGCGTCCCCATTTTTCCAGCTCTTTCGCCGTAAACGACCCATGCACACACTGACCGTTTCGGAACTCGCCGCCGGCCTTCGTGCCCGCAAGTTCTCGAGCCTCGACCTGACGCTGCATTTCCTCGGCCGCATCGAACGCCTCGGGCCGGAGCTCAACGCGTTTGTCACGGTGACGGCCGATCGCGCCCTGACCGACGCCCGGGCCGCGGACGAGGCGCTGGCCAAGGGCGAGGGTGGCCCGCTCACGGGCGTGCCGGTCGCGCACAAGGACATCTTCTGCACCGACGGCATCCGCACCACGTGTTCGTCGAAGATGCTGTCCAGTTTCGTCGCGCCGTACGACGCAACGGTGGTCAGTCGCTGGCGTGCCGCGGGCACCGTGCTGCTCGGCAAGACCAACATGGACGAGTTCGCGATGGGTTCGTCGAACGAGACGAGCTTCTTCGGCCCGGTCAGGAACCCGTGGGACCACAAGCGCGTGCCTGGCGGTTCGTCGGGTGGCTCTGCGGCCGCGGTGGCGGCCTGCATCGCGCCGGCTGCCACGGGCACCGACACCGGTGGCTCGATCCGCCAACCGGCGGCGCTCACCAACCTGACGGGCATCAAGCCGACGTACGGCCGCGTGTCGCGCTACGGCATGATCGCGTTCGCCTCGAGCCTCGACCAGGCCGGCGTGCTGGCGCGTTCGGCCGAGGACGCGGCGCTGCTGCTCGAGGCCATGTCAGGCTTCGATCCCAACGACTCCACCAGCGTCGATCGCCCGGTGCCGAACTACGCGGCCGAGCTCAACCAGCCGCTCAAGGGGTTGCGCGTCGGCATCATTCGCGAGTTCTTCGGCGAGGGTCTCGACCCGGCGGTCGAGAAATGCGTGCGTGCGGCAATCGGACTGCTGCAGCAGGAAGGCGCCGTCATCAAGGACGTGAGCCTGCCGAGCCTGCCGCTGTCGGTGCCGACGTACTACGTCGTCGCTCCGGCCGAGTGCTCGTCCAACCTTTCGCGATTTGATGGCGTGCGCTTCGGCCATCGCTGCGAGCAACCGAAAGACCTGCTCGACCTCTACCAGCGTTCACGCGGCGAAGGCTTCGGCGCCGAAGTGAAGCGCCGCATCATGACCGGCACCTACGTGCTGTCGGCCGGCTATTACGACGCCTACTACCTGCAGGCGCAGAAGTGCCGCGCCCTGATCGCCAGCGACTTCGCGCGCGCCTTCAATGACGTGGACGTGGTGCTGAGCCCGACGGCACCCACCGCCGCATTCGAACTCGGCGCCAAGACCAGCGATCCGATTGCGATGTACCTCAACGACATCTACTCGATCGCGGCCAACCTCGCGGGCCTGCCGGGCATCTCGATCCCCTGCGGTTTCGTCAACGAAGGCGGCAAGGACCTGCCCGTGGGCCTGCAGCTTGTCGGTCCGCACTTCGGCGAATCACGGCTGCTCTCGGTGTCGCACCAGTACCAGCGGCACACCGACTGGCACAAGCGCATCGCACCCGGCTACGCATAGCTTTCTCCAGTTCGGCCGTTCCTTTCCGTCCTTCCTGCCCTTCCTCACCTTCCTGCCTTCCGACACTTTATGAACTGGGAAACCGTCATCGGCCTCGAGATCCACGCGCAGCTCGCCACGCGCAGCAAGATCTTTTCCGGATCCGCCACCGCCTATGGGGCGGAGCCGAACACGCAGGCGAACCTGGTCGACCTCGGTTACCCGGGCGTGCTGCCCGTGCTGAACGGCGAGGCCGTGCGCATGGCGATCCGCTTCGCGGTCGCGACGGGTTCGAAGATCTCGCGCCGTTCGATCTTCGCGCGCAAGAACTACTTCTACCCCGACCTGCCGAAGGGCTACCAGATCAGCCAGTACGAGCGGCCGGTCGTCGAGAACGGCTCGCTCGAGATCGTGCTCGAGGACGGCACGCGCAAGACGATCGGGATCACGCGCGCGCACCTCGAAGAAGACGCGGGCAAGTCGCTGCACGAGGACTTCCACGGGCTGTCGGGCATCGACCTGAACCGCGCCGGCACGCCGCTGCTCGAGATCGTGTCCGAGCCGGACATGCGTTCTGCCAAGGAGGCGATCGCTTACCTGAAGAAAATCCACACGCTCGTGCGCTACCTCGAGATCTGCGACGGCAACATGCAGGAAGGCTCGTTCCGTTGCGACGCGAACGTGTCCGTGCGCCCTGTCGGCCAGGCTGAATTCGGCACCCGCGCCGAAATCAAGAACGTCAACTCGTTCCGCTTCGTCGAACGCGCCATCAATTACGAAGTCGAGCGCCAGATCGAACTGCTCGAGGGAGGCGGCAAGGTCAAGCAGGAAACCCGTCTCTACGATGCCGACAAGGGCGAGACGCGCTCGATGCGCTCGAAGGAAGAGGCGAACGACTACCGCTACTTCCCGGACCCCGACCTGCTGCCGCTCGTGATCGACGAAGCGACGATCGAGCAGGTGCGGGCCACGATGCCCGAGCTGCCGGACGAAAAGGCGGCGCGGTTCGTGCGCGATCACGGCCTCTCCGAGTACGACGCCGGCGTGCTGACATCAAGCCGCGAACTCGCGGGCTACTACGAGACCGTCGTGCGCAAGCTTGGCGGCCACGCCAAGCTCGCGGCCAACTGGGTCATGGGCGACCTCTCGGGCGCGCTCAACAAGGACGCTCTCGACATCGGGCAGAGCCGTGTCAGTGCCGACGCGTTCGCAGGCCTGCTCGCACGCATCCAGGACAACACGATTTCCGGCAAGATCGCCAAGGAAGTCTTCGAGGCGATGTGGTCGGACGGCAAGGGCGCCGACGAGATCATCGAGGCCAAAGGCCTGCGGCAGATCACCGACACTTCGGCGATCGAGTCGGCCATCGACGACGTCATGGCGAAAAACCCGGGTCAGCTCGCGGACTACCGCTCGGGCAAGGACAAGCTGTTTGGCTTCTTCGTTGGCCAGGTCATGAAAGCGACCGGTGGCAAGGCCAACCCGGCGCAGCTCAACGACCTGCTCAAGCGCAAGCTTGCTGGCTGAGCAACGGCGCGCAGCGCTGCCGACTAACCCCTAACCCCAGGTCGCACTGCCATGACCTTGATCCGCGAGGACGACTTCATCCAGAGCGTCGCCGACGCGCTGCAATTCATTTCCTATTACCACCCGCTCGACTACATCGAGCACCTCGGGCGCGCCTACGAGCGCGAGCAGTCGCCGGCGGCCAGGGACGCGATCGCGCAGATCCTGACAAACTCGCGCATGTGCGCCGAAGGCAAGCGCCCGCTCTGCCAGGACACCGGCATCGTCAACATGTTCCTCAAGGTGGGCATGGACGTGCGCTGGGGAACCAGGCGCAGCCTCGCCGACATGATCAACGAAGGCGTGCGGCTCGCGTACAACCATCCCGACAACAAGCTGCGCGCCTCGGTCGTCGACGACCCATTGTTCGCGCGCAAGAACACCAAAGACAACTCGCCTGCCGTGTTCCACGTCGAGCTGGTCCCGGGCGAGGAGGTCGAGGTGACCGTCGCCGCGAAGGGTGGCGGGTCCGAGAACAAGTCGAAATTCGTGATGCTGAACCCGAGCGACTCGATCGTGGACTGGGTGCTGAAGACCGTGCCCACGATGGGTTCCGGCTGGTGCCCGCCCGGCATGCTCGGCATCGGCGTGGGCGGCACGGCTGAAAAAGCCATGCTGCTGGCGAAGGAATCGCTGATGGAGCCGCTCGACATGCACGAGTTGCTTGCGCGCGGCCCGCGCGACAAGGCCGACGAACTGCGCATCGAACTGTACGAGAAGGTCAACGCGCTCGGCATCGGCGCGCAGGGTCTCGGCGGGCTCACGACCGTGCTCGACGTGAAGCTCAAGCTGTTCCCGACGCACGCGGCGTCGAAGCCGGTCGCGATGATCCCGAACTGCGCCGCCACGCGCCACGCGCACTTCGTGCTCGATGGCAGCGGCCCCGCAGTGCTCGAGCCGCCGTCGCTTGACCAGTGGCCCAAGGTCACGTGGACCGCAGGAGGCAGCTCGAAGCGAGTCGACCTCGACACGCTCACGCGCGCCGAAGTTGCGAGCTGGAAGCCGGGCGAGACGCTGCTGCTGAACGGCAAGATGCTCACGGGACGCGATGCTGCGCACAAGCGCATCGCCGACCTGTTCGCAAGCGGGCAGGGCCTGCCACCCGGCGTTGATTTCACGAACCGCGCGATCTATTACGTCGGTCCAGTCGATCCGGTGCGCGACGAAGTCGTCGGTCCCGCGGGTCCGACGACCGCGACACGCATGGACAAGTTCACGGACATGATGCTGGCGAAAACTGGCCTCATCGTCATGATTGGCAAGTCCGAGCGCGGCCCGGTCGCGATCGAATCGATCAAGCAGCACAAGGCGGCCTACCTGATGGCGGTCGGCGGCGCCGCGTACCTGGTGTCGAAGGCAATCCGCGCGGCGCGCGTGGTCGCGTTCGCAGAACTCGGCATGGAAGCGATCTACGAGTTCGACGTGAAAGACATGCCTGTCACCGTCGCGGTCGACGCGCAGGGCACGTCGGTGCACAACACTGCTCCAGCCGAATGGTCGGAGAAGATCCGCACGTTGAAGATCCCGGTTCGCGTGGCCTGATCGCTCGATGGCGGAAGTCGACACGCTGCGTCGGTTCGTCTTCGAGCGGTATCCGTTCCGCGGGCAGCTCGTGCATCTCGGGCCGGCGTGGAAAGCCATGATGGAACACCACGATTACCCTGAGCAGGTGCGCAACGCCCTCGGCGAGGCCGTCGCCGCAGCGGCATTGCTCGCGTCGACGCTCAAGTTCCACGGCTTGCTCACGCTGCAACTGCGCGGCGCGGGTCCCATGCACCTGATGGTCGTCGAATGCACGGACGGGCTCGCCCTGCGCGCCGTCGCGCGTTTCCGTGAGCCGCCAGCCTCCGGGGACCTGCGCGAACTGTCGGGTGACGGCACGCTCACGGTGACGGTCGAGAACGAAGGCGCGGCGAATCGCTACCAGGGTGTCGTGCCGCTCGCCGGCGCGTCAATGAGCGAGTGCCTGCGCGAATACTTCGAAAGCTCCGAGCAGTTGCCCACGCGGCTCTGGCTGCATGCGGATGGCGAGAACGTCGCCGGACTGTTGCTGCAACGCTTGCCGGTGACCTCCAAGCCGACGGGGGTGCTGGAATCGGGTGCCGGCACCGTGTCGGAGGACGAGGTCGAGGATGCATGGCGTCGCGTGCAGCTGGTGGCAGACACGGTCACCGGCGAGGAACTCGCCGAGCTCGACGACCAGAAGCTGCTGCATCGGCTGTTCAGTGAAGACGACGTGCGGATGTTCGAGTCGACCCCGGTGTTCTTCCGCTGCCGCTGCTCGCGCGAACGCGTCGAGAACATGTTGCGGGCGCTGGGCCGCGACGAGGTCGACTCGATGGTCGAGGAATTCGGCCAGGTCGAGGTGCGTTGCGAGTTCTGCAGCCGCGCGTACCGGCTCGATGCGGTCGACTGCGTTGCACTCTTCGCCGGGCCGGGTCCTGCTGCGACTGGCATGCACTGACGGGTTCGACGTCTGCCCCCTCTGGCGGACAGCGGACTTTGCGATGCAAAACATGGAAAATGGCGGCAATGACTCCAGGAACAGATATCGCCATGATGGCCGCGACTGCAGCTAAGTCCGTCTCCCGCGGCGCGCCTGCCGTTTCGTTCGAGTTCTTCCCGCCCAACGACGATGGCATGGAGCAGCTGCTGTGGGAGTCGATCCAGCGTCTCGCGCCGCTGAAGCCGCGGTTCGTTTCGGTGACCTATGGCGCCGACGGGTCCACGCGCGAACGTACCCACAATGTCGTTGCACGCATCTTGCGCGAGACTGCGTTGACCCCGGCGCCGCATCTCACCTGCGTCGGCGCGCCCGCAGGCGAAATTCTCGACATTGCACGCGGCTACTGGGACATGGGGGTGCGCCACCTCGTGGCGCTGCGTGGCGACATGCCGCCCGGCCAGTCGACGTACCGCCCGCATCCGGAGGGTTTCGCGTACGCGGTCGACCTGGTGCGTGGGTTGCACAGCGTTGGCAACTTCGATATTTCGGTGGCGGCTTACCCGGAGGTGCATCCGGAAGCGCCGAGCGCGAAATTCGATCTCGATAACCTGCGCGCGAAAATCGACGCGGGCGCCAATCGCGCGATCACGCAGTTCTTCTTCGACACCGACGTCTTCCTGCGCTTCCGCGACCAGTGCGCGGCGGCTGGCATCGATGCCGAGATCGTGCCGGGCATCCTGCCGATCACGCGTTTCCCGCACATGCTGAAGTTCGCCAAACGCTGCGGTACCAGCGTGCCGGACTGGCTGGTGCACCGCTTCGACGGACTCGAGGATGACCCGGAAACGCGCCGGCTGATTGCGGCCAGCTGCGCGATCGAGCAGGTCAAGCGCCTGGAGCAGAACGGGGTGACAGAATTCCACTTCTACACGCTGAACCGCGCGGAACTGACCGTGGCCATCTGCCACGCGCTCGGTGTTCGCGCGCCGGCCGGCCGCGCCGCTGCGATCGGAGTCTGAACTCACCTTGCGGCCCGCCCGCAACTGTCCGTCTCTGTCGTCCGACTGTGGGGAAATCTCTGTGAACACCAGACATCGCTCGTCGCTCGCATCCGTCCTTGTCTGCGCAACACTGCTCACAGCCTGTGCCGGCTCGCCTCGACCCACGCCGGCCGCAACGACCTCGACGCAGACGACCGACAGTTACGACCTCATCGTCCGCAACGGCACGCTTTTCGATGGCTCCGGCACGCCTGGTCGGCGAGCGGATGTTGGCATTCGTGGCGATCGTGTCGCCTCGGTCGGTGACCTCGCCGGCGCCAGGGCGACGACCGAGATCGACGCGAGTGGCAAGGCCGTCGCGCCTGGCTTCATCAACGTGCTGTCGTGGGCCAACGAGTCCCTGATTGCAGACGGCCGCGCCATGAGCGATCTCAAGCAAGGGGTCACGCTCGAAATCATGGGCGAGGGCGAATCCGGCGGCCCGCTCAACGACGCGATGAAGGCCGACATCCTCCAGCACCAGGGCGACATCAAGTACGAGATCGACTGGACCACGCTCGGTGAGTATCTCGATTCGCTCGTGCGCCGAGGCGTTTCGCTTAACGTCGCGTCCTTCGTAGGCGCGACCAGCGTGCGCGTGAACGTGCTCGGCGAGGACGACCGTGATCCCACGCCTGCTGAACTGGCGCGCATGCAGGACCTCGTGCGGCAAGCCATGCGCGAAGGTGCGCTGGGTGTCGGCAGTTCACTCATCTATGCCCCGGCGTTTTTCGCCGAGACGCCGGAGCTCATCGCGCTGGCCACGGCGGCTGCCGAAGCGGGCGGCGGGTACGTCTCGCACGTGCGCAACGAAAGTCATCGGCTCGAGGCTGCGATCGACGAACTGATCGAGATCACCCGTGCCGCCGGCGGCCACGGTGAGGCCTATCACCTGAAGGCGGCGGGCGAGGCCAACTGGGGCAACATGGCACGCGCGATTGCAAAGATCGAGGAGGCTCGCCGGCAGGGAGTGGCCGTCAGCGCAAACATGTACACCTACACCGCGGGATCGACCGGTTTCGATGCCGCGATGCCGCTTTGGGTGCAGGCGGGTGGACTCGACGCGTGGGTCGCGCGGTTGAAGGACCCACAGCAGCGCGCGCGCGTGATCGGGGAAATTCGCAATCCGCCCGCCGGTGAGGAGAACCTTTACCGCACGGCCGGTTCGCCGGATCGCGTGCTGCTCGTCGGCTTCAAGAACCCTGCGCTCAAGCCGCTCACCGGCAAGACGCTCGCGGACGTGATGAAGATGCGCGGCACGAGCGCCGAAGACACGATCGTGGACCTCGTGATCGAGGACAACTCACGCGTGCAGGTGATCTATTTCCTGATGAGCGAGGAAAACGTGAAGCTCGGGCTGTCGCAGCCGTGGGTCAGCCTCGGTTCCGACGCCGAGGCGCTGGCGCCGGAAGGCGTGTTCATGAAGTCGAGCACGCACCCGCGCGCCTATGGCAATTTCGCGCGCCTGCTGGGCAAGTACTCGCGCGACGAGAAACTGATGCCGCTGGAGGAGGCCATCCGGCGCATCACGCGACTGCCGGCGACCAACTGGAAGCTGCAGGACCGCGGTTGCCTCGACGTGAATTGTTTTGCGGACGTCGTTGTCTTCGATCCAGCAACAATTGCGGACAAGGCGACCTTCGACTCGCCGAAGCAGTACGCCGTCGGTGTGGAGCACGTTGTCGTCAATGGCGTGCCCGTGCTCCGCCATGGCGAGCACACGGGTGCGAAGCCGGGACGCGTCGTCCGCGGGCCGGGATATCGACCCTGAAGTCGTCCGCAATGCGGCGTTGCGCTGGTCTTCGCTGGCGGACATCCCTAGACTGAGTCCGTGGGGGATAACCAGCAACCGACTGAGTCGCCCGCCGAGCGTGCGGGACAAGGCCTCTGGGAGAAGCTGCGTCGCCGCAAGGTCGCGCAGTGGGGCATCGTCTATGCCGCCGGCGCCTGGGGCTTCCTGCAGGGCCTCGAGTACGTCACTGACACCTTTCACTGGCCGGACCGGATCCTGCAGTTCACGACCCTCGCGTTGCTGGTCGGTCTGCCGATCGTGCTGGTCACGGCGTGGTATCACGCGGACCGGGGTCAGCAGCGCATCAGTGCGGCCGAACTCGTCATCATCACCCTGCTGTTCCTCGTCGGTGGAGGCATCTTCTGGCGCTACGACCGGGCGACCGACGCTGCCTCGCCAGCCACGGTGGCGTCCGGACTGCCTGGCGCCACACAGGGTACAGCGTCCGTCATCGCGGAAAAATCGATCGCGGTCCTGCCGTTCGTGAACATGTCCGGAGACGCCGAGAACGAGTATTTCTCGGACGGCATCAGCGAGGAAATCCTCAACGTGCTGGCCAAAGTGCCCGACCTCAGCGTGGCTGCACGGACCTCGTCGTTTCAGTTCAAGGGCGAGAAGCGCGACGTGGCAGAGATCGCCACCTTGCTCAAGGTACGGATGGTGCTCGAGGGCAGCGTACGCAAGCAGGCCGACCGTGTTCGCGTCACGGCGCAGCTGATCGACGCGGGGACCGGGTTCCACCTGTGGTCCGAGACTTACGATCGCGAACTCAAGGACATCTTTGCGATCCAGGACGAGATCGCGCGCGCCATCGGCACCGAGCTCAAGGTGCGCGTACTAGGCAAGGGCGAAGGCGCGGTGGCGGTCAGTGGCACCACGAATGTCGAAGCCCACGACCTCTACCTGCGCGGACTCACGCTGTGGCGGGTGCGCGAGGAGGACGAACTCTTCGCTGCGATCGACGCATTCAATCGCGCCATTTCTGCCGATCCCGGGTTCGCGGAAGCCTGGGGCGGCCTCGCGATGACCTACGCGGTGCTGTCCGACTACAGCAACCGATTGACGCCCGGTGACACCGAGTTGCGCAGCCTGGACGCCGCACAGCGGGCGTTGGCGCTGGACCCGACGGCGGCCGAGCCTTTGCTGGCAATGGGTAACGTCGCTGGAAAGACGGGACGCAGGCAGACAGCAGCGGCGCTGTTGCGTCGCGCGATCGAGCTGCGACCATCCTCGGCTACCGCCCACCAGTGGCTGGGTACGACATTGGTCGAGATGGGCAGCGTAGAGGACGGAATCGCGTCCCTGAAGCGTGCGGCCGAACTCGATCCGCGCTCCTTGATCGTGGCCAGCAACCTGGCATCGATGCTCTCCATCGCCGGGCGCGACAAAGAGGCGATTGCCGCGTGCCTGCCGACGCTCGAGTACGCGCCCGATGCAATCCTCTGCAGCTCGGTGGTCGGGCTCTCGTACCTGATCCTGGGGGATCGCGAGCGTGCTCGCCCCTTCTTTGACCGATGGGCCGCATCGGTGGGCGGAGGCACGGAGCGGCAGGTCGCGGAACTGTTCGAGGTGCTGTTGGGGCAGGGCGATCGCAAGGCCTTCGTGCGCCGACTGCTGGCGTTCCCCGCGCGCAGCTGGCGCGATCCCCAGAGCGGCAATCTGTTCAGCGACCTCGATGTCCCCGTGCTGCTCATGCTGCTCGGCGAACAGGGCCATGCGCTCGACTACGTCGATCGCTCATCGCACGGCACGGGGCTCGACCTGGCCTGGGGTGTATTGATGCCCAGCCTCGATCCGATCCGCTGCGAGCCGCGGTTTGTCGCCGCAGTTGAGCGAATTCGCATAGTCGACCACCGTGCCGCCAGGCTGTGCGCGAGCAAGAATTAATCGACACGCCCAGAGAGTGTGCGAAAGAAAGACCATGAGCCGAACAACGTCGCCGCAAGGTCGTCCAGTGGGACAGCCTTAGTGCGGCGCTCGACGAGCCGTGACGAATTTCATATTGATCACCGCAGGTTGACGTTTCAGCTGAAACGTCAATCTGACTTGAACAATACGTTCTTCACTGCGGGTTTACTCGCATCAAGAAAGCAGTCGTCCGGTTTGTGTGCAGGGTCGCGTGAGGCGCCTCATGACAATTCCTGGTGCTGAATGTCTCTCTTTCGAAGACGGCAGCGTGCCGCCTCTTGTAGCGGTACCCATTCGCGCACTGGTTGCGGAAACTGCGAACATCATTTCGCCATATGACGAAATACAATTCCCGGCATGCCTCCGAAAGCTGGTCCCACCGCGCCTGACGCCGTCTTCAAGGCGTTGGGCAGCCCGGCTCGCCTGATTCTGGTACGCACGCTCATCGCGGGCGAATGCTGCGTCTGCGATCTCGTCGAGGCCTGTGGCCTCGGCTGGTCCACCACCTCGAAGCATCTCGATGTGCTGCGTGAAGCGGGCGTGGTCTCGAGCGACAAGCGCGGCCAGAAGATCTTCTATCGCCTCGAACTGGATTGCGTCGGGCACTTCATCGACTGCCTGGACAAGGCACGGGGCCCGCGATCGGAGAAGCGCGTTGCATGTGACTGCGCATGAGGCGGTCTGGCGGAGCATCGTATGACGACCCTGACATTCGACCCCGGTTCACGGCATGAGTTGAAGATCTTCGGTCTTCTGGCCGCCGTGTTCGCGGCGGTGTATTTCCTGCCGGTAGGAACGCCCCGTTTCGACGGCGCGGTGAGCGAAGCTCTCGAACTCACGAAGTGGTACGCGCGCGAGCACGTGGTGCTGTGCCTGCTGCCTGCGTTCTGGATCGCCGGCGCGATCGCGGCGTTCGTCTCACAGGCGTCGGTCATGCGTTTTCTAGGACCCACCGCACCCAAGCCACTCGCCTACGGTGTCGGGTCCGTTTCCGGAACCATTCTCGCCGTGTGCTCGTGCACGGTGCTGCCGCTGTTCTCGGGCATCTACCGGATGGGCGCAGGACTCGGCCCGGCCACGGCATTCCTCTACTCGGGCCCGGCCATCAACGTGCTGGCCATCGTGATGACGGCGAAAGTACTCGGTGCACAGCTGGGCCTTGCCCGAGCCGTGGGCGCTGTGGCGTTCAGCGTGGTCATCGGATTGCTGATGGCGCTGATCTTCCGTCACGAGGAACGGCAAAAAGCCGCCGCAGCGGTTGCGTTGCCTGAGCCTGAGGCCGGACGGCCCCTGTCGCAGACGGCCGCATTCTTCGCCGTGCTGGTCGGCATCCTCGTGTTTGCCAACTGGGGCGCGGCGTCACAGACGACCGGATTCTTCGCGGCGGTGTACTCGGTCAAATGGTGGGTGACGTCCGCTCTCGGTGTCGTGCTGGCGGTCATGTTGTGGCGCTGGTTCAAGCTCGAGCCGATGCGTATTGCCGTCGTCGCCGCCGCAACGGTCATCACGGCGTTCGCCATGCCCGGGCACCCCACGTGGCCGTTCCTCGTCGCGGTCCTGGGCCTCGCGTGGCTCACGGCCGGTCGCGAGGGCGAGGCAGGCGAGTGGTTCAACCAGGCGTGGGATTACACCAAGCAGATCGTGCCGCTGCTGCTCGGCGGCGTGCTGGTCGCCGGGTTCCTGCTCGGCCGTCCGGGTCACGAGGGCATGATTCCCTCTACGTGGATCAGCGGTCTCGTCGGCGGCAACTCGATTGCGTCCAACCTGTTCGCCGCGGTCTCCGGCGCGTTCATGTACTTCGCCACGCTGACCGAAGTCCCGATCGTCCAAGGGCTAGTCGGCAGCGGCATGGGTGCCGGTCCTGCCTTGGCGCTGCTGCTCGCGGGTCCCGCCTTGAGCTTGCCCGCCATGCTGGTGCTCAACTCGATTATCGGCCTGAAGAAGACCGGCACCTACATCCTGTTGGTCGTCGTCATGGCGACGATCACGGGCTGGGGCTACGGGCTGCTGGTGAATTGATGCGGGGCCACCCCGCGGGAGATGACGCATGAAGATCCAGATTCTCGGTTCCGGCTGCGCCAAATGCCGCGCCCTCACGGCGGTCGCCGAACAGGCTGCGCACGATATGGGCCTGAGCTATGAACTCGAAAAGGTCACCGATGTGAAGCGTTTCGCTGATTTCGGCGTGATGTTCACGCCGGCGCTGGTCGTTGACGGCGCCGTCAAGGTCAGCGGCAAGGTGCCGTCGCTCGATGAGACGAAAAAGCTGCTGAGCTGAGCATGAAAAAGCGCATCCTCAAGTACGCGCTGATCGCCCTTGCCGGTGTCGGTTGCTGGGCTGCGGTCCAGCAGGCACGACAGGCCGCGGACCTGCCCGCGGTTCGGCAGAAGGTCGTGACGACCCAGCCGGGCGTCGCCCCCGACGTGATCCAGGTGACGTACTTCAGCAGCGATGTCCGTTGCGCGACCTGCGTACGCATCGAGCGCCTCACGCGCGAGGCCATCGAGAAGAATTTCGCGCCGGAGATCGCAAGCGGACGCGTCGTGCTGCAGACGATCAACCTCGACGGCCCCGGCAACGAGCACTTCGTGCAGGATTACCAACTCATCAGCAAGACGGTCATCGTCTCGGGCCGGGCGAAGGGCCAGGAAGTGAAGTGGGAGAACCTGCAGGAAGTCTGGTCGATACAAAAGGATGAGCAGGCGTTCGAGGCTTACGTGGTTGACGCCGTTCGCCGACACCTGGGCAGCGTTTCTTGAGTCTCCTCGCTGCAGTGCTCGCGGCGGCCTGGCTCGGGTTCATGACCTCGGTCAGTCCATGCCCGCTCGCAACGAACATTGCGGCAGTGTCATTCCTCGCGCGTCGTCTCGAAACGAAGCAACGCGCCACTGCAAGTGTGTTGGCTTACGCCACCGGGCGTGCCGCCGCTTACGTGACCGTGGGGGCTCTCGTCGCATGGGGCGTTGCTGCGGCTCCGCAGACCTCGCGCTTCCTGCAGACGGTCCTCGAGCCGTTCATCGGTCCGCTGCTGATCGTCGTGGGACTCGTGTTGCTCGGCTGGATTCCGCTGCGGCTCAATTTCGGGCCGGCAAAGCCAGGTGCTACGGAAGGCCTGGCCAATCGCGGATTGCCCGGTGCATTCCTGCTGGGCGTGCTGTTTGCGTTGACGTTCTGTCCGACCTCAGCCGCGCTGTTCTTTGGCAGCCTGCTGCCGCTGACGGTGAGTGCACCGACCCAGCTCCCGCTGTTCGTGATCTATGGTCTTGCCACCGCGGTACCGGTTGCCGTGGTCGCGTTGGCGGTGCTGTTCGGGGCGCAAGCGGGCGCCAGGGTCGTCGGAGGCCTGCAACGTTGGCAGGGTCCGCTGCAGACCGTGAACGCGTCGCTGATCGTCGGGATCGGCACCTACCTGACGCTCTCAGCTTCGCTGCGAGTGATCTGACGTCGCGGAAACTCGGTGATTACGCTGCGATTGCCTGAGCGGTCGGGTCGTCCTCGAGCCGGAGTCGTGTTACTTGCGTTGCGCGACGGTCGAATCCCGCACCGCCTTGAACTCGCTGCCCGGGTTCCACTGCGGCCACGCGCGTGAATTCGCGAGCTGGTTCGCCATCTGGTAGACGAGCGTTACGTCCTGGGCGGCGCCGCGCAGGTCCCACGACTCGCTCCAGCGGTCGCACGCCTGGTGGTAGCACTTCCCGGTGAACTCGGCGACCCAGCGGTCACCGGCTTCGCGCCCGCCATTGACGAGGTCGTGTCCACCTCCCATGCCCATCAGCAGCAACGTGGGTACGCCGCGTTTGGCGAACGGAAAGTGATCGGCACGGAAGGCGAGGCCACGCTCGGGCTTTGCGTCCGGAGTAACGACGCGGCCCTGGCCGGCGGCCATTTGCGTCAGCAGTGAATCAAGCTCGTTCTGGCCGGCGCCGACCAGCACGATGTCGCGCGCGAGGCCGTTCGGCTGCAGCACGTCCATCGTGAAATTGGCGACGGTGGTCTCGAGCGGCAGCCATGGGTGGTCCGCGTAGTACTCGGATCCCAGCAAGCCGCGTTCTTCGGCGGTCCATGCCGAGAACACGATCGTGCGGTCCGGCCGCGGACCCTGCTTGAATGCGCGCGCGATTTCGATTGCGCCAGCCATGCCGATGGCATCGTCGAGCGCGCCCGCGCGGAATCGCAGGCCGTTGGCGTCGGGTTCGCCGCTGCCGTACGCGTCCCAGTGTCCGCCGACCATGATGCTTTCGTTCGGATACCGCACGCCGGTGATCTTGCCGATCACGTTGTGGCTGTCGATGCGAGCGTGGGCTAGCGGGAAATCCGCCGCGAACGTCGCGTCCCGCAGTTCGATGGGCTGGAATGCCTTGCTGCGCGCGCTCTTCTTCAGGGCTTCGAAATCGAGGCCCGCGCCGCGCAGAATTTCAACCGCCGCGTCCCGATGCAGCCACGACTGCAGCAACAGCTTCTCCTTCGCGGGATCGGCTCGCACGATGTCGTAGCCTTCGCCGTTCGGTGCGATGGCCGTGATCCAGCCATACGCCGCGGGCGCCGTCTCGTGCACGATCAGTGCGGCAATCGCACCGCGGCGAGCAGCCTCTTCGTACTTGTACGTCCATCGCGCGTAGTAAGTGGCCGCCTTGCCGCCGAACTTGCCGTACGCGTCGTCACCCGGGATCGCCTCGAAGTCCGGGTCGTTGACGAGGTACACGGCAACCTTGCCGCGAAGGTCGACGTCCTTGTAATCGTCCCAGCCGCGCTCCGATGCGCTGACGCCATAGCCGACGAACACCAGCGGCGCATTCTCGATGCGCACGCGATCAACGGGGCGCAGTGCGAGCGCGGCCATGTCCAGTTGCTGCACCAGGGCGCGCCGCTTGCCGGCCACGGTGACGCTCATGGCCGCGTCCGTGGGCAGCTGCGTGCGCACGAGCGGCACGACCTGGACATAGGAGCCATCCGGCCCGGCCGGCTCGAGACCCACGGTTTTGAATTGCTCGACGAGGTACGCGATGGTCCTGGTCTCGCCCGGCGTGCCCGGCGCGCGCCCTTCGAACTCATCGGACGACAAGGTGCGAGTGATGTCCGACAGGCGCTGCGCGTCTATCACGTTCTTTACCGGCACGTTCTTTGCTGGCGCGTCCTTCGCCTGTTCGCTCTTTGCCGGCGTCGCGGCCTGCATGAATGTCGGGTTCAGCAGCGGCAGGGCCAGCAGCGCCACGGTCAAGTGCAATGCAATCTTAGTCATGAGTCGTAATCCTCGAGCTTCGCCTCGCGCAGCAGGCGCCGGTAGCGGATGGTGCTGTGCGGCCAGTTGTTGGTGATCGTGCCGTCGGCGAGTTTGTACCAACTGGCGCCGGTGGCGGCCCATACGGACTTCGCCAGGTCCTGCTGCAGGCTGCGGTTGTAGGCTTCGAGCACGTCGCGTTTGACGTCGATGCGATTGACGCCTCGCGTCTTCATCTTTGCAAGGACGTCCAGGATGTAATCCACCTGCGCCTCGATCATGACCAGGATGCTGTTGTGACCCAGGTTGGTATTGGGGCCGTACAGCATGAAGAAGTTCGGGAACCCGGTGACCGTGACCCCGAGGTACGCATGCGCGCCTTGCGCCCATTCCAGCTTCAGGTCGAGCCCGCCGCGGCCGGTGATCTGCATCGGCGCAAGGAAGTCCGTGCTCTTGAAACCTGTCGCGTAAATGATGACGTCGGCGGCATGCAGTTCGCCCGTCCGTGAGCGCACGCCTTCTGGCTCGATACGTTCAATGGAGTCCGTCACCAGTTCGACATTCGGCCGCGACAGCGCCGGGTAGTAGTCGTCGTTGAACAGCACGCGCTTGGCACCGATGGGAAAGTCCGGCACCAGCTTCGCGCGCAGCGCGGGATCCTGCACCTGGCGTCGCAGGTGCGCCAGCGATTTCCAGCGCGCGAGCAGCTGCACGGGTTTCACCTGCTTCATGAGCGGTGTGAGCTGCATTTCGCCGAAGAAGAACCACTGCGCGTCGTGGTACAGCCTGGCGAGGCCAGGAAACCGCGTGAGCAACCGCTGCGTACGCGGTGCATAGAGGCGGTCCTTGCGCGGCATAAGCCAGTTGGCCGAGCGCTGGAAGATCGTGAGCTTCGACGCGATCGGTGCGATCTGCGGCACAAACTGGACCGCGCTTGCGGCGTTGCCGATCACGGCAATACGCTTGCCCGCGAGATCCACGGCATGGTTCCACTGTGCGGAATGAAATTGCGTGCCGGCGAAGGTGGACTGCCCGGCAATCGGCGGGGTGGACGGCCGATTGAGCTGCCCGACGCCCGCAATCACGAAGTCGGCGACGATCTCGGTGTCGTCTGCGCAGGCCAGCGTCCACGTATTGGCGGCTTCGTCATACGAGATTCGCGTGACTTCCGCATTGAAGCGGCAGTGCGGCAGCAGGCCGTGCTTGACTGCGAGTTCGGTCGAGTAACCGAGCAACTCCGACTGCCAGGCGAAACGC
>JAABQQ010000225.1 GCA_011391405.1 Gammaproteobacteria bacterium | reverse complement strand
CGGCCGTTGGCGTACTTGAGCGCGAAGCGCGTGAGCTGAATCGAGGCTTCGTTGCGCGCATGACGCGGGGACGACCCTGGGTGACGGTAAAGTCAGGCAGCAGTGCCGACGGCCGCACGGCGCTGGCCGACGGCTCCAGCCGGTGGATCACGTCGGAGGCCGCGCGCGCCGACGTGCAGCGTCTGCGGGCTCGCGCATCGGCGATCGTCACCGGCATCGGCACGGCACTCGCAGACGATCCTGCACTGACTGTTCGTGATCACGACCTGAACCTGGGCGGTCGCGTTCCGCTGCGCGTCGTGCTCGATTCCCGCGGGCGATTCGAACCCGGTCTGCAGCTGGCGCGGGACGGCCTGCCAACGCTGGTATTCAGCTCGGTTGCGGGCGCTCACTCGCTCGCTCACCTCGCAGAATCCAGGCCGGCGGCTCTGCAGTTCGAGCCCATGCCCGCGGATTCCGCAGGGCTAATCGACCTGAACGCGACGCTGCAGCGCCTGGCTGTACTCGAATGCAACGAGGTGCTGGTGGAGGCCGGTCCGCGACTCGCGGGCAGTTTCGTGGCGGCCGGTCTCGCTGACGAAATCGTGTTGTACGTCGCGCCAACCATCCTCGGCGACACGGCGCAGCCCTCCTTTGTTCTGCCGCAGCCGCTGCGTGCGCTGTCGGAGCGGCTGCAGTATTCGTATCACGACGTGCGACAGATTGGACCGGACCTCCGGCTGACGCTGCGTCCCGTGGAGACCCGACCTTAATGTTCACTGGAATCGTGCAGGGCGTTGGAACGGTGCGTGCAATCGAGCCGCGTGGCGGCGACGTGACCCTCGTGTTCGACACGGCGGGCGTGTCGCTCGCCGACATCGAGCCTGGTGGCAGTGTCGCCGTGAGCGGCGTCTGTCTCACGGCAATACGCTTCGATGCCGCGAGCTTCGCGGCGGACGTCTCGCGCGAAACGCTTGCGCTCACGACGCTAGGCAACTGGGTCGTTGGCAGCCGGGTGAACCTGGAGAAGGCGCTGCTGGCCGGGCAGGCGCTGGGAGGTCACTACGTCACCGGGCACGTGGACGGGGTGGGGGAGCTGGTCTCGCGTCACGACGATGCGCGCTCGGTGCGGATGGAATTCCGGGTCCCGCCCGAACTGGCGCGCTACGTCGCCCGCAAGGGTTCGATCTGCATCGACGGCGTCAGTCTCACGGTGAACGGCGCCAGGGGCGATCGCTTCGACGTGAACCTCGTGCCGCACACCCTGGAAGTCACGACGCTGGGCAGCCTGCAGGCAAGCAGCCGCGTGAACCTCGAAGTCGACATCATCGCGCGCTATGTCGAACGGATGATGCATCCTGACCTGGGCTGAGCCACGCACCGGCCGTTCCGCCTTCCTACCCCGCCCCCTGTTAAACTGCGCGCCGCGAAGGCGGATCGAGCGCCGTTCGTATCTGAACAAAATCAATATAATTCAATGCTCTAGGTGCTCTTTGTAATGCATGCCCTGAATACCATAGATGAAATACTCGACGATATCCGACAGGGCCGGATGGTCGTGATCATGGACGACGAGGATCGCGAGAACGAAGGCGACCTCGTGATGGCCGCGACGAAAGTGCGTCCCGAAGACGTCAACTTCATGGCCCGGTACGGTCGCGGCCTGATCTGCCTGACGCTGACCCGCGACCGTTGTCGCCAGTTGCGACTGCCGTTGATGGTCAGCGACACCGATGCCGACCAGCGCACGAACTTCACCTTGTCGATCGAGGCAGCCGAAGGCGTCACGACCGGCATCTCGGCTTACGACCGCGCACACACGATCCAGACGGCGGTCGCTGCGGCCGCCCGTGCCGAAGACCTGCGGCAGCCCGGCCACATTTTTCCGCTCATGGCGCAACCCGGTGGCGTGCTGACGCGCGCCGGTCACACGGAAGCGGGTTGCGACCTGGCGCGCCTCGCCGGCGCCGAGCCGGCTGCCGTCATCGTCGAGATCCTGAACGACGATGGCACGATGGCGCGCCGGCCCGACCTCGAGAAGTTCGCGCGCGAGCACAGGATCAAGATCGGCACGATCGCCGACCTGATCCGCTACCGGCTGGAGAAGGAGCGCTCGGTCGAGCGCATCGCCGAGCGGCAGATTGCGACCGAGTTCGGTCCGTTCCGGCTGGTCTGCTACGAAGACCACGTCAACAGCACGGTTCATCTCGCGCTCGTCCTCGGCCACCCGGAGTCGGAGCAGGCGCCGCTGGTGCGCGTGCACCTCGAGGACACAGTTCGCGACCTGGTCGGAGCGATCGAAGTGGGGCACAGCTGGTCGCTGCGCGGCGCCATGGAGCGCGTAGCGCGCGAAGGCTCGGGCATCGTCGTGCTGTTGCGTCCGCACGAAAGTCCGCTCGATATCGCCGAGGCCGTCCGGTCCAGCCATCCCACGGCGGCGACGGCGAGTCCGGCGCGTGGGGCGCAGGTGCTGCGTACCTACGGTATCGGGGCGCAGATTCTCCGCGATCTCGGCGTGCGCAGGATGCGCGTGCTGAGCGCGCCGAAACAGATGCATGGGCTTTCAGCGTTCGGCCTCGAAGTCGCCGAATACGTGGACTGAGGAGCAGACTCGAAATGGACAATATCCGCACCTTGCAGGGCGACGTCATCGCGCGCGACCTGCGCATCGCCATCCTCGCGTCGCGTTTCAACGACGCAATCGTCGAGAATCTCTTGCGCGGCGCGGTGGACGCGCTGCTGCGCCACGGGGCCAGCGAAAAGCAGATTGAAATCATCCGTGTTCCGGGCGCTTACGACCTGCCGTTCGTCGCGCGACGCGTCGCGGCGTCGAAGCGCTGTGACGCCATCGTCGCCCTGGGCGCTGTGATCCGCGGCGCCACGCCGCACTTCGATTACGTCTGCAGCCAGTGTGCCTCGGGTCTCGCGCGCGTCGCGGACGAAACGGGCGTGCCGATCGCGTTCGGCGTCCTGACGACCGACACCATCGAGCAGGCGGTGGAACGAGCCGGCACCAAGGCGGGCAACAAGGGTGCGGACGCAGCCCTGGTCGCGATCGAGCTGGCAAACCTGATGCGCCGGCTGGACGTCTGAGAATGACGCGACCCCGCGGCGACCGTTCCGGACGAGCGCGCAGCCTGTCGCGCCGCCTCGCGCTGCAGGCGCTTTACCAGTGGCAGATGACCGGTCAATCGTTTCCTGAACTGCGCAACCAGTACGCGTCCGACGAAGGCTACGCCGAGATCGATGCGGAATACTTCCAGCAACTGCTGCAGGGCGTGGTCGACGATTCTGCAGCACTCGACGCCATGATCGGGGAGTGGCTCGATCGGCCGGTGGCGCAGCTCGATCCGGTCGAGCACGCGGTGCTGCTGATCGGTGTCGAAGAACTTCGCGCGCACGTCGAAGTGCCGTACAAGGTGGTGCTGAATGAGTGCGTCGAACTCACGAAAAAGTTCGGGGCGACCGACGGCCACAAGTTCATCAACGCAGTTCTCGATCGTGCAGCGCGCCAGTTACGCGCGGCCGAGCAGCAGGCCGCGGCGCGACGCTCGCCGGGCAAGTAACCGCACCTCCCGAACCCCGGAGCACCCGTGCCCCTCGGTGAGTTCGACGTCATCGCTCGGTACTTTTCGCGCAGTTCGCCGCGCGGCGACGTCCTGCTCGGCGTGGGTGACGACGCTGCCTTGCTGACGCCGGCTCCAGGCCAGGTCCTGGTGGCCGCGACGGACACACTCGTCGAAGGGCGGCATTTTCTTGCTGGCACGCCCGCCAGCGCGATCGGGCATCAGGCGCTGGCCGTGAATTTGAGCGACCTGGCCGCCATGGGCGCCGAGCCGGCCTGGGCGTTGCTTGCACTTTCAATGCCGCACTCCGACGAGCGTTGGCTCGCAGACTTCGCCGACGGCCTGTATGCGCTGGCCGAACGCCACGGCGTTGCACTGGTCGGGGGCGATACGGTATCGGGCCCGCTCGTCGTCACGGTCGAGGTACTGGGATTCGTGCCGTCTGCTGCGGCACTGCGGCGTTCGGGTGCGCGAGCAGGCGATCTCATCATCGTCTCCGGCGCGCCGGGTGTGGCCGCGGCCGGGCTCGAGGAGCTGCAAGCGGGCCGGGCAACGTTCGAGTCGAAAGACGCGCGAGTGCGTCGCTTCCTGCGTGCCGAACCGCGGCTTGCCCTGGGACGCGCGTTGCGAGGATTCGCCACGGCTGCGATGGACGTCTCGGATGGTTTGCTCGGCGATCTCGGCAAGCTCGCGCGTTCGAGCGGCGTGGGTGCGTGCATCGATCTCGAGCGTTTGCCGCTGGCACCCGAACTCGCGGCCTATCCGCTGGCCAGGCAGGAGCGCCTGGTGCTGCACGGCGGTGACGACTACGAACTGCTGTTCACGCTGCCCACCGATCACTTCGGGCACATCGCGCACCTCGCCGAGGCCGGTGGTTGCAGCTTGCGGTGCATCGGCTCGATGGTGCAGGGCGAGGGCGTCGAATGCCGTCGCGACGGCGCGCGCGTGAATGTCGCGGGGACAGGCTATGACCATTTCGCCTCCTGAGTCCGGTCACAAGCGCGACCGCATCCCGGTGCCGGCAGCGCTGCTGCGTGATCCCGTGCACCTGCTCGCCCTGGGGTTCGGCTCGGGTCTCGCGCCCGTGGCGCCCGGCACGTTCGGTTCGATCGTCGGCCTGCTGTTCGGGTTGGCGGTCGCGCCTTTCGGCTTCTGGTTCGCCCTGACGGTGACGGTTGTCGTAACCATCGCAGGGATCTGGATCTGCGGCGAAAGCGCGCGGAGGCTCGGCGTGCACGACCATTCCGCCATCGTGTGGGACGAGGTGGCCGGAATGATGCTGACCCTGCTGGCCGCGCCAGCCACGTGGTGGGGCATCGGGCTCGCTTTCGGGCTGTTCCGGCTGTTCGACGTGTGGAAACCCTGGCCGATCCGGGAGGTTGATCACGGAATGCGCGGGGGACTGGGAATTATGCTCGACGACGTAATCGCAGCCGTCATGGCCGCCGCCCTGTTGTTGATCATCAAGAAGTACACGTGACCGAAGCCAATCCCGCTGAACGACCCGAGGCGCCGTCAACCGTGCATCCGCACGTCCAGACGCAGACTATGTCGGCGCAATTGCTGCCGGGCACGCCTGACCGGATCGGCAAGTACTACGTCGTGCACGAGGTGGGTCGCGGCAGCACGGGCACGGTCTACCTGTCGCACGATCCGTTCTACGGGCGCGACGTGGCGATCAAGCTCTACCACGCCACGGTTGGGGACGACGCCGAGAGCCGCAACGCACGCCGCATGTTCATGGGCGAAGCGAAGATGGTCGGCAAGCTGCAGCACCCGAACATCGTGCCGATTTTCGACGCGGGCGAGGAGGACGGCCGGCGCTACGTCGTCACCGAGCACGTGCACGGCGCACGCACGCTGAGCGCGTACTGTCGCTCCGGCAGCCTGCTGCCGATCGACCAGGTCGTCTCCATCCTGTACAAGTGCGCGAAGGCGCTGCATTACGCGCATTCGCGCGGTGTGGTCCATCGTGACATCAAGCCGTCGAACATCCTGCTGACACAGGACGGCGACGTGCGCATCGTCGATTTCGGCATCGCCCTCGTCGCGGACTCCGACGTTTCGCGGCTTGAGGGCGTTGCGGGCAGCCCGGCTTACATGTCACCGGAGCAGGTGCAGGGCCTCGAGCTCGACGCGCGCTCCGACCTGTATTCGCTCGGCGCCGTCATGTACGAAATGCTCTGCGGTCAGAGGCCGTTCCGCGCCGGCGCACTCGGCAAGTTGCTGCGCCAGGTGGTGCAGTCGGAAGCCGAATCGCTGCGCCGCATCCGCCCCGAGATCCCCGAGGAACTCGAGGAAGTGGTCAAGCGCGCGCTGCAGAAGGAGCCGAACAACCGCTACCGCACCGGCACCGAGTTCGCTGCCGAACTCACGCGCGTGCACCAGAAGCTGCGCGCTTCGCAGGCGGAGATCGACGACGAAGAGCGCTTTGCGGTCATGCGCAAGCTGCGCTTTTTCCACGATTTTTCGCACGGCGAGATCCGCGAAGTGATGCGCGCCGGGGTCTGGACCGAATGCCAGCCGGGCGAGTCCGTGCTGCGACCCGGCGACATCGACGACCGGTTCTACATCGTGGTTTCGGGAACCGTGCGCTTGAGCCGCGGTGGCGACATCATCGGTCGCGTTCACGCGGGCGGCTGCTTCGGTGAAGCCGGTTATGCCGAGGGCTCGCGCCGTGACACGGTCGTCGAGGCCGAAAGCGCGGTGACGATGCTGAAGGTGACGGCGACGCTGCTCGAGCAGTCGTCGGTCTCGTGCCAGCTGCGCTTCCACAAAGTGTTCGTGCGGGAGCTGATCGGGCGGCTGCAGCGGGGCAAGAAGTAGTAGGAAGGGTGAGGAAGGACGGGAAGGGCAGGAAGGGCGGGAAGGACACGAAGGCGATAGCCGTCACCCCGCGCACCTTTCGAAAACAATCACGTGCACTGGCGTGTATCCTGCTTCGGTCGCGAACAGCAGGGAAAACGAAATGAAAACACCGAGGCTGCGGTCGACGAGCCCGCTTGCCGGCCTGGCTGCCATGCTCGCAAGCAGTACCGCGCTCGTGGCGCATGCCGCTCCGCCTGTGCCAAACCCGTGCACGCTCGTCACCGCGGCTGAAATGCAGCAGATCGTCGGTCCGCTCACCGGCAGTCCCAGGGCGACCGATCCGGCGAGCGGTGAGATCACCTGTACGTACGAGCCCGCGAAGGGACCGTCATACATCGACATCCGGTTGCACGAGGGGGAACTCAGTGCGTGGAAGGCACGTACTGGGGGCAAGAGTCCCGTGTCGCTGCCCGAGCTGGGCAAGGACTCGTTCGTGAATCCCGATGCCGATGGCTACACGGAACTCTTTGCCAGGAAGGGCACCCTGATCCTGAATGTCTCACTGCCTTCCGGGCCAACCGCAGTCGCAACGGCCAAGGCAATTGCGAAGAAGGCCCTCACGCGCCTGTAGAGGGCGCCGGAAGGCTTTCGAACAGCGACCGCCGAATCAGGCCTGCTGCCGTCGCCAGGAACAGTTCCGGAAACTGCTCCATCCGCACGTTGTTGATGTTGACCGCCGCGTTGTAGTACTCGCGCCGGTGCGCGATCTGTTCCTCGAGCGCCGAAATGCGTTGCAGCAGTGCGGCGAACACTTCGTTGGCGCGCAATTGCGGATAGCTCTCGGCCACGGCGAGCAGTTGGGACACGCCCTGCGTGAGGGCTGCCTCGGTGGCCAGCCTGTCCTCTCCCTGGCCAGTTGTCGAGGCGCGTGCGCGCAAGGCGGTCAGTTTCTCGAGCAGGCTGCGTTCGTGACCCATGTAGGCCTGCGCGGCATCGACGAGCTTCGGCAGCTCGTCGTGGCGCTGCTTCAGCAGCACGTCGATGTTGGACCACGCCTGGTCCACCTGGTGCTTCACCTGGATCAGCGCGTTATAGAGCGACACGGCATAGGCGACGGCCGCGACCACGAGCAGCGCCAGAGCCATCACGACGACTGCAAGCCACGCCATGGTCATGCTCCCGCGACGAATTCCACGAGCTGATACAGCGTATAACAAAGCACCACGGCACCCGCGCCGCAGAACAGCTGCGAACGTCTGCGCAACGAAGTGAGCGCCGCCGGCTCGGGTCGATTCGAAACGAGGAACGGCCGCCCGGCGCGACCCTTCCATACGACCGTCGCGGCGGGAGCGATGTCGGGTGGGCTGCTGTCGTCAGCACCGCGCGCACGTTCGCCGCCAGTACCGATCTTGCTGAACAGGTCGAGGAAGCCAATCAGCACGGCGACGACGACCTTCGCCGGGCCTGGCGCGGCAGTTATGCCCTTGCGACGCCACTCGCCGGTGCGAATCGACGCCATGAAGCGCTCGATTGTGCCCGTGTCGCCAGGTGCCGGCAGGTTGCGACGCTCGTCGAGGGTGCCAATGACGTACATCGCCCCGTTCGCCTCGAGAGAGGTCTCGCTGACACGGATGCGCCGGTTTCCGGACCACGGAAAACCCAGCTCGTCGAGCCACGTGATGCCGCGATCCGGCAGCGCATCTTTGCGCGATTCCCAGACTTGCGCTTCGAGCAGCAGGTCTGCGCCGTTGAGCCAGACCGGGACTTGCCCGGTGTCGTCCGCGAGTTCGACGACGCCGATGTCGCCGCCATGCCGTGCGGCAACCTGACGCCATTCGCCGTTGTTGCGGCCGTCCTCGTACCACAGGTGGATGGCTGCATCCCACCAGACGCTGGGGCGGCCGGTGACCGGAGCAATCGATGGTTGGGCCGTCACTGCGCGGCCTGCCAGCTCGACCAGCCCGAGCGCCGCGCTGCTCGTCCTCGCGGTGGGCGTATTGGCCACGACGAGTCCGTCGCGCAGGCCGTGCAGGCCCTTGCGGAACAGCCAGCCGCCGACGAGAAATCCCGCTGGAATCGCGATGATCGGATGAAACAGAAAGGACAGCAGGATGATCAGCAGGACGAGCAGTGCGAGCACGGCCACTACGATGCCGACTACCTTGAGGGTGCTCCATTCGCTCGACGACGCGCCCAGTCGCGCCTGGGCATCCTGCAGCGGCAGCCGTTCGCCGATCCAGCGCGATCCGAGGCGCTGCTGCACGGCCGCGACGATGTCGTCGCGATGGGTGCCAACCGGCAGCACGCGCATGAATGGCTTGCCATCATCGCGACCACCGGACAGGAGCAGCCACTCCATCTGCGCGGGAACCCAACCCGGCAGGTCCGGGCCGCCGCGTCCGCCCATTCCAGTCATTGCGGCCGTGCCGCCTTCCTTGATGGAACTCCAGCATCGCGTGTCGACGCCACCGCCAAGGGGGTCGTCAGACTCGAAACGCAGCGTGTCCGCGTCGATCTCGAACGAACAGTGCGTGTCGCCGAGCGGTGTTCGCAGCGTGAAGGTCCAGTGCAGCGAATCGTCCCTGATCGTCATGCCTGCTCCCGCTCCCGCGGCACTGGCCGCATCGGCCCAGGATCAATGAGTTCAGAGTTTCGCCTGGACCAGCGCAAGAGCCTTCTGCGCTGGCGGCACGCTTCGGCAACACCGGTCAGGCAGATTCTGTCACTGACCTCTTCCTGTCCTTCCTGCCCCTTCCTACCCCCTTCCCTTGTCCTTCTCGATCAGCGCATAGGCGCTGTGATTATGGATCGACTCGAAGTTCTCGGCTTCGACCACGTAGGCCAGCACGCGCTCTTCACCGTTCAGCCGAACCGCCACGTCGCGGACGATGTCCTCGACGAATTTCGGGTTGTCGTAGGCGCGCTCGGTGACGTATTTCTCGTCCGGGCGTTTCAGGATGCCGAACACTTCGCACGACGCTTCCTGCTCGGCGATGTCGATCAGTTCCTCGATCCACACGTGCTCGCGCACGCGCGCCTTGATCGTGATGTGCGAGCGCTGGTTGTGCGCGCCGTAATCCGAGATGCGCTTGGAGCACGGGCACAGGCTCGTCGCGGCGACGACCACGCGGATCCACATCTGCTCGGCGCCGTCGTGGATCTCGCCGATCAGGCTGGCGTCGTACTTGACGACACTCTCCACCCGGGTGACCGGCGCCTGCTTCATGACGAAGTAGGGGAACGACATCTCGATGTGGCCGGAGGTGGCGTCGAGCCGCTCCGTCATTTCGGTGAGCATGGCGCGGAACGAGTCGACCGAGATCTCCCGCTCGTGCAGGTGCAGGATCTCGACGAACCGTGACATGTGCGTGCCCTTGAAGTCATGGGGCAGCGCCACGTACATGTTGAAGTTGGCGACCGTGTGCTGGTCGCCGCCCGAACGGTCGCGCACCCGGACCGGGTGATACACGTCCTTGATGCCGACCTTGTTGATCGGGATCTGGCGCGAGTCGGCCCGTCCCTGGACGTCCTCGATGGGCGTCACGCTGGCGCTGCCGAGCGTTTTGCCAAGCGATTCAGACGGGCGGCTCATGCTTTGGTCCGGGCGGGAGGTGCTGTCGTCCATTCGGATAGGGGCGGAGCGTGGATTTCCGCCAGGTTGGGCAAGTATACGAGACTCTGTCCGGGGTTGCCGCGGAGCGGGCGGCGTTTCGCAGGCTTCAGGAGACCCGGCTGGCAACGGCCAGGCGGGTGCGGCGGTGGTCCGCCCAGATCCGCTGGACCTGATTTTCGAGGCCCGGCGCGTCGATTCCAGCCATCACGAGGCAATCCTCACGCGAGCCGTGCTCGATGAACCGATCCGGGATGCCGATGTGGTGAACCTTCGCCTCGATGCCATGGGCGGCCAGGCACTCGCCGACGGCACTGCCGGCACCGCCGGCGACCACGTTTTCCTCGAGCGTGACGATGCAGGAATGCGTCGCCGCAAGCCGGCAGACCGTGTCCTCGTCGAGCGGCTTCACGAAGCGCATGTTGACGAGGGTGGCGTCCAGCTTATCGGCCAGCGCGACGCACGGCGCCACCATCGTGCCGAACGCGAGCAGCAGCAGGCCCGACCGACCTTCACGGCGAATCTCGGCATGGCCGACCGGTAATGCGCTCATTTCCGTGACCAGCGGAGCACCCGGGCCGGGTCCGCGCGGATAGCGCACGGCGGCTGGTCCGTCGATCGTGACCGCGGTGTAGAGCATCTGCCGGCATTCGTTTTCGTCGGCCGGCGCCATCACGACCATGTTCGGGATACAGCGCAGGAAAGACAGGTCGAACGCGCCCTGGTGCGTGGCGCCGTCACCACCCACGAGTCCGCCACGGTCGATCGCAAAGGCCACCGGCAATTCCTGCAACGCGACGTCGTGAATCAACTGGTCGTAGGCACGCTGCAGGAACGTCGAATAAATGGCGACCACCGGCCGCAGTCCTTCGCAGGCCATGCCGGCCGCGAGCGTTACGGCGTGCTGCTCGGCGATGGCGACGTCGAAATAGCGGTCGGGGAAGCGCTTCGAGTACTCGACCAGTCCCGAGCCTTCGCGCATGGCAGGTGTGATGCCGACGATGCGCGGATCGCGCTCGGCCATGTCGCAGAGCCACTGCCCGAACACCTGCGAGTACACCGGGCCCGTCGTTTTTTCCTTGAAGATGGTGCCGGCCTCCGGATCGAACGGACCCGGACCATGCCACTTGATCGGATCCGCTTCCGCGGGCGCGTAGCCTTTGCCCTTGCGCGTCACGACGTGCAGGAACTGCGGACCTTCGAGATCGCGCAGGTTGGTGAGCGTCTTCACCAGCATGTCGAGATCGTGGCCGTCGATCGGGCCGAAGTAGTTGAATCCCATCTCCTCGAACAAGGTGCCGGGCAGCACCATGCCCTTGAAGTGTTCTTCGGAGCGGCGCGCGAGTTCCCACACCGTGGGCATGCGGCGCAGGATTTTCTTGCCGCCCTCACGCAGCGCGGCATAGGTCCTGCCGGAGAGCACGCGCGCAAAGTAGTTCGACAGGGCGCCGACGTTCTCCGAGATCGACATGTCGTTGTCGTTCAGGATCACGAGCACGTTGGCGTCGAGCGCGCCGGCGTGGTTCAGCGCCTCGAAGGCCTGGCCGGCGGTGATCGCGCCGTCACCGATGACGGCGACCACGCGGCGTTTTTCGCCTTTGCTCTTCGCGGCGAGCGCCATACCGATGGCGGCGCTGATGGACGTGCTCGAGTGTCCGACGCCAAAGGTGTCGTATTCGCTCTCGAAGCGGCTCGGGAACGGCGCGAGTCCGCCCTTGTGCTTGATCGTCTGCAGCCGCTTGCGACGACCGGTCAGCACCTTGTGCGGGTAGGCCTGGTGGCCGACGTCCCAGACGAGGCGGTCGTGCGGCGTGTCGAAAACGTAATGCAGGGCAACCGTGAGTTCGACGGTGCCCAGGCCGGCGGCGAAATGGCCGCCCATCTGGCTGACGGTCTGGATCAGGAATTCGCGCAACTCGCCGGCCAGGGGAACCAGCTTGTTTTCCGTCAATTTACGGAGATCCGACGGCGCCTCGATGCGCGTAAGCAGTGGGTACAGGTCGGGGCGCGACATTGGGGGAATTTTACACTGTCGAAGTCCGGGACCGTCCGTTTAACGGTTCCGGGTGAGCAGCCAGTGGGACAGGTCGGCCAACGGGCTGTCTTGCCAACCGTGCGCCGCGAGTTGCCGGCTGGCCTCGTCATGCAACTGGCGCACGCGTGCCCGGGCGGCCGCCATACCCGTAATGGCAGGGTAGGTGGGCATGCCGCGGGCCTGGTCGCTGCCCGGCGGTTTGCCGATGACCTGCACGTCGCCTTCGACGTCGAGGATGTCGTCCTGCACCTGGAAGGCCAGTCCCACGCGATCGCCAAAAATGCTCAGCGCCTCGAGCTGGTCGGCACCCAGTCCCAACCTGCAATGTGCGGCCATCAGCACGCTCGCGCGGATGAGCGCTCCGGTCTTGAGCGCGTGCAGGCGCTCGAGATCGGCCACCGTGAGCGAGCCGCCTTCCGCGGCCAGGTCGAGCGCCTGGCCACCGGCCATGCCGGCGGTGCCGCTCGCGACGGCAAGCGTATCGATGATGCGCACCCGGACCGTGGCATCCGTCGGCAGGCCCGGATGCGACGCCAGCAGATGAAACGACAGCACCTGCAGCGAGTCGCCGGCCAGGATCGCTGTCGCTTCGTCGAATTGCTTGTGACAGGTCGGACGGCCGCGACGCAGGTCGTCGTCGTCCATTGCCGGCAGGTCATCGTGCACGAGCGAATAGCAGTGAATCAGCTCGACAGCACAGGCCGCCGCGTCCACCTGTTCGAGCGGAATGCCCAGTGTCGTCGCGGTTGCGTAGACAAGGGCCGGACGGATGCGCTTGCCGGGACCGAGAACGCTGTAGCGCTGCGCGGCGTGGAGCCGGCCGGGTACTACCGCTGCGGCGGGGAGCCATGCGTCGAGTTCGCGCTCGACCCGCAGACGCCAGCTCTCGAGCGCCTGGTCGAGCGGTTCACGCGGCGAGGATCCCGCCGGCTGCAAGGTCATGCGTCGTCGGGCTCGAACGGTTCGGGCGCCGCCGTGGCCGACTTCTGCAGCAGGATTTCGACTTTCTGCTCGGCCTGCTTGAGCGAGGTCTGGCAGTCGCGGGCGAGGGCAACGCCGCGCTCGAAGTGCTTGAGCGCGTCCTCCAGCGACAGGTCGCCGTGTTCGAGCTTGTCGACGGTTGCCTCGAGTTCGCCCAGGGCGCGCTCGAAGTCTGGGGGATTGGCGGGCGTTGCGGTCACTGGCGGGGGCCTCCGGAGGGCGGGAAGCCTTGCACAGGGGTCCGCATGGGTCAACGCACCCCATCCTTATCCTCCGGACAGGCCCTTGCGGCGACTGCGACTCGTCAAACCGGGTCGGGGAGGCTACCGTTCAAGGAGGTCCGAACATTCCCGCGTTGACTGGGCTTTGGACTTGGTCTACTAAATGCTGAGGGACGCTGGAGCAGTCGGCGTCACCCTCGCATTCCATCGAACACAACCGACACAGAGGCTAGACAGACATGGCGACGTTGAAGGGCAGCAAGACCGAAGGGAACCTGAAGGCCGCTTTTGCCGGCGAATCGCAGGCCAACCGCCGTTACCTCTATTTCGCACAGAAAGCCGACATCGAAGGCTTCAACGACGTGGCCGCCGTGTTCCGCTCGACGGCGGAAGGCGAGACGGGCCACGCGCATGGCCATCTTGAATATCTCGAAGCCGTAGGCGACCCGGCCACGGGCCTGCCGATCGGCTCGACCTCGAATAACCTGAAGGCATCGATTGCCGGCGAGACGCACGAGTACACCGACATGTACCCGGGCATGGCGAAGGCCGCGCGCGACGAGGGCTTCGACGAAATCGCCGACTGGTTCGAGACGCTGGCCAAGGCCGAACGCTCGCATGCCAACCGGTTCCAGAAGGCACTCGACGTCCTCTGACCGGGCCCCCGGGCCCGGCGCCCGGACGCGAGCGACCTGTGGGGAGGGCGGGCTTTGGCCCGCCCTCTTGCCTTGAGCGAACGACCGGTCCCGCAACATCTGCGTCGAGGGGACGCGCCATGACCGAAGAAACCAGCAGCAAAGGCACGGGCGGCGGCGCGCGTGAGGGCAGCCTGGCGAAGCCGACACGCCATCCCATCGCATGGCGCGAGGCCGGGTATTTCGACGAAGGCAAGCTGGTCCACGAACTCGAGCGCGTGTACGACCTCTGCCACGGTTGCCGTCGCTGCTTCAGCCTGTGCAACTCGTTTCCGCTGTTGTTCGACGCGATCGACGCCTCGCCGTCCGGTGAACTCGATGGCGTCGACAAGAAGGTGTTCTGGGAGGTGGCCGATCACTGCTACCTCTGCGACATGTGCTACCTGTCGAAATGTCCGTATGTGCCGCCGCACCCCTGGAACATCGATTTCCCGCACCTGATGTTGCGAGCGAAGGCAGTAAAGTTCAGGCAGGGTGGAACACGCACGCGCGACCGGATCCTGAGCTCGACCGACATGGTCGGTATGCTCGCTGGCATTCCGGTGGTGTCGCAGATCGTCAATAAAGTGAATCGCTCGGCGTTCGGTCGCCGCATGCTCGACAAGACGTTAGGCGTGCACCCGGACGCGCCGATTCCCGACTACCACAGCACGTCAGGCCGCACGCGCGTCGAGCGCGGACACAAGCCGGACGCCATCGTGGTCAAGGCCACGGCGGAGACACGGGGCAAGGTTGCGCTGTTCGCGACCTGCTACTGCAACCGCAACGAGCCGGACATCGATGATGATCTCGCCACGGTGTTCCGCCATAACGGCATTCCCGTGACCGTCGTGCCGCAGGAAAAGTGCTGTGGCATGCCGAAGCTCGAACTCGGCGACCTCGAGTCGATCCAGCGTGCGAAGGATGTGAATGTCCCGGCGCTGGCCGCGATGGTGGAGCAGGGGTACGACCTGGTTGCGCCGATTCCATCGTGCGCATTGATGTTCAAGCAGGAACTGCCGCTGCTGTTCCCCGAGGACGAGCAGGTGAAAAAGGTGCAGACCGCGATGTTCGATCCATTCGAATACCTGGCGCTGCGCCACAAGGCAGGGTTGCTCCGCACGGATTTCGCCCGGCCGCTCGGCAAGGTCAGCTACCACGTGCCGTGTCACCTGCGCGTGCAGAACCTCGGACTGAAGACTCGCGACGTGCTGCAGCTGATTCCGGGTACCGAGATCGAGCCGATTGAACGCTGCTCGGGTCACGACGGCACCTACGGCGTGAAAAGGGAATACCGCGAAACCTCGATGAAGATCGGCAAGCCCGTATTCAGCAGGGTCAAGAACGCCGCACCCGACTATTACGCGAGCGACTGCCCGATGGCCGGGCACCAGATCGAATCCGGGCTCGGCGCCGATCCGCAGCCGCCGACGCATCCGCTCAGGCTGCTGCGCATCGCATATGGCCTCTGACACCGGACCTGCGAGATCGCAACGACCATGACGACCCACACCGCGATTGTGCCTGGGTTCCAGAAACTGTCGCCCGACGACCTGTTCAGTCTCGAGCAGTATTCGAAGCAGCGTCCGCAGTTCCGGCCCCAGGTGCTTGCGCACAAGAAACGCCGCACGCTGCAGGTCGGCCCGAATGCGACAATCCTGTTCGAAGATCGCTTCACCGTGCAGTACCAGGTGCAGGAGATGCTGCGTATCGAGCGCATCTTCGAGTCCGCAGGCATTGCCGACGAACTCGGCGCCTACAACCCGTTGATTCCGGATGGCAGCAACTGGAAAGGCACGCTGCTGATCGAGTACCCGGATCCGGAGGAACGCAAGGTCGCGCTGGCCGGACTCAAGGGAGTGGAGGACCGCTGCTGGGTGCAGGTTGCAGGGCACGAGCGCGTCCATGCGATTGCCGATGAGGACCTCGAGCGCGAGAACGACGAGAAGACGTCGGCCGTGCATTTCGTGCGCTTCGAGCTGACACCGGACATGGTGGCGGCGGCGAAGGGCGGCGCAGCGGTCGGCGTCGGGATCGACCATCCGAATTACCGGCACGCGGTCGAACCGGTCGCGCCGGAAGTGCGTGACGCCTTGGTCGCTGATCTCGCTTAGGCAGCCGGCAGGTACGCAGCAATTGCGGGGGGTCGATCCGGTGCCTTTTCCCGAGCTTGGAAAGGCAGACACGCGCTCGGGGAAAGGCACTGGATCGACCGCTTGCGAGACAGCGCCTGAGCGCTTCCCTGCCTAGAGGCAGGAAAGCGCACGGCACAAGCTGCGGCAGGACCCCACCGCGGAAGGTAGTGAGCCGGCGGGTCCGGTGCGCTGGAGCGATGCGGGCGATCCAACCGCAGCGTCGGCCATGCGACGCCTGGTTCGGTGGTTTTCCGGGCGAGCGTGTCTGCCTTTCCGCTCGCCCGGGGAACCACCGAACCAGGCGCACCACCGTCCGTCGCGTGCTTTGCTCCGATTCGCAGACCTTCGAACCAACGGAACGCCGTGCTCTGCTACCATTCGCGCGCTTTTCACCACCCACGCGAGCCCGCGGACCGATCCAAGAATGAGCCAGTCCTACACCGCTCAAGACATTGAAGTCCTGAGCGGACTCGAGCCCGTCCGGCGACGCCCGGGCATGTACACCGACACCAGTCGGCCCAATCACCTCGCGCACGAAGTCGTCGACAACAGCGTCGACGAAGCGCTCGCGGGCCACTGCAGCAAGATCGAAGTGACCCTCTACAAGGACGGGTCGCTCGAGGTCGTCGACGACGGCCGCGGCATGCCGGTCGATATCCACCCGAAAGAGAAGGTGAGCGGCGTCGAGCTGATCCTCACGCGGCTGCACGCCGGCGGCAAGTTCTCCGCCGACTCCGGCTACAAGTTCTCGGGCGGCCTGCACGGCGTGGGCGTCTCGGTGGTCAACGCGCTGTCGAAGCACCTGGAGTGCTGGGTGCGCCGCGGTGGCAAGGAATACAACATCTCGTTCAAGAACGGGAAGGTGCATTCCAAGCTCGAAGTCGTCGGTGACGTCGGCAAGAGCAACACCGGCACCACCGTACGCTTCTGGCCGGACACGTCCTATTTCGACGCCCCCGATTTTGCGCTGCCCAGGCTCAAGCACGTGCTGAAGGCCAAGGCCGTGCTTTGCCCGGGACTGCGCGTTCGCTTCAGCGTTGAGAAGACCGGCGAGAAGGAAGAGTGGCTGTACAGCGAGGGGCTGTCGCAGTACCTGCGCGAGTCGCTCGAGTCCACCGAATGGCTGCCGGACGAACCGTTCGTCGGCAAGATCGAAGGCGAGCACGAAGGCGTCGACTGGGCCGTGGTCTGGCGTACGGATGGCGGCACGCGGTTCGAAGAGAGCTACGTCAACCTGATCCCGACGGCGCAAGGCGGCACTCACGTCAATGGGTTCCGTCTCGGCCTGACCGAAGCGGTGCGCGAATTCTGCGAGTTCCGCAACCTGCTGCCGCGCGGCCTGAAGCTGTCGCCCGAGGATGTCTGGGACGACACCAGTTACGTGCTCTCGATGAAGATGCGTGACCCGCAGTTCGCCGGGCAGACCAAGGAGCGCCTGTCGTCGCGCGAACCCGCCGCGTTCGTCTCCGGCATCGTCAAGGACCAGTTCGGCCTGTGGCTGAGCCAGCATCCCGAAGCAGGCGAGAAGATTGCGCAGCTTGCCATCCTCAACGCGCAGACGCGGTTGAAGGCGAGCCAGAAGATCGCGCGCAAGCGCGTCGTGGCCGGGCCGGCACTGCCCGGCAAGCTCGCGGACTGCAGCAGCCAGGACCCGAAACGGGCCGAACTGTTCCTGGTCGAAGGCGACTCGGCCGGCGGCTCCGCCAAGCAGGCGCGCGATCGCGAGTTCCAGGCGGTGATGCCGCTGCGCGGCAAGATCCTGAACACGTGGGAGGTCGAAGCGGCCGACGTGCTGTCGTCGCAGGAAGTCCACGACATCACGGTGGCGATTGGCGTCGAGCCGGGTTCCGACGCGATCAAGGACCTCCGGTACGACAAGATCTGCATTCTCGCCGACGCCGACTCCGACGGCCTGCACATAGCCACGCTGCTCTGTGCGCTGTTCCTGCGGCACTTCCGGCCGCTGGTGCTCGCGGGGCACGTCTACGTGGCGATGCCGCCGCTCTATCGCATCGACTATGGCAAGAACGTCGAGTACGCGCTCGACGACGCCGAACGCAACGGCATTCTCGAGCGCATCCGCGCCGAGAACGCGCGCGCGAAGCCATCGGTCACGCGCTTCAAGGGCCTCGGCGAGATGAATCCGCTGCAGCTGCGAGAGACGACGATGGCGCGCGAAACGCGTCGACTGGTCCAGCTCACGGTCGACGCGGCGGACAACGCCGACCAGCTCATGGACATGCTGCTCGCCAAGAAGCGCGCCTCGGATCGCCGTGATTGGCTCGAGACCAAGGGCAACCTCGCCAGCGTCATCGCAGTCATCGATCCCGCTGATGCGATCGCAGCCGAAGCAGCCGACGAAGTGGCGGCAGAGTAACGATGAGCAAGAGCAAAGACACCGATTCGACCGCGACGCTCGATTTCGAGGGCGTCGAGCGCCAGCCGTTGCGGACGTTCACGGAACGTGCGTACCTCGAGTATTCGATGTACGTGATCCTCGATCGCGCGCTGCCGCACATCGGCGACGGCTTGAAGCCCGTGCAGCGCCGCATCATCTACGCGATGAGCGAACTCGGTCTCGCGGCGACCGCCAAGCCCAAGAAGTCGGCGCGCACGGTCGGCGACGTGATCGGCAAGTTTCACCCGCACGGCGACTCGGCCTGCTACGAAGCCATGGTGCTGATGGCGCAGCCGTTCTCGTACCGCTATCCGATCGTGGACGGGCAGGGCAACTTCGGTTCGCCGGATGACCCGAAGTCGTTTGCCGCGATGCGTTACACCGAGTCGAAGCTCTCGCGCTACGCCGAGGTCCTGCTGTCCGAGCTGGGCCAGGGCACGGTGGACTGGCAACCCAACTTCGATGGTTCGCTCGACGAGCCGTGCCTGTTGCCCGCGCGGCTGCCGAACCTGTTGCTGAACGGGGCGATGGGCATTGCCGTGGGCATGTCCACCGACATTCCGCCGCACAACCTGCGCGAGGTCGCGGCCGCCTGCATCCGCCTGCTCGACGAGCCGAAGGCGACGACGGCACAGCTCTGCGAGCACGTGCTCGGCCCGGACTTCCCGACGGGCGCGGAAATCATCACCCCGCGCGAGGAACTGCAGAGGATCTACGAAACCGGCAACGGCACCTTCCGGGCGCGCGCCCGGTTCGAGATGGAAGACGGCGAAATCATCGTGACGGAGCTGCCGCACCAGGTCTCCGGCTCGAAGGTGCTGGAACAGATCGCTGCGCAGATGCGCGCGAAGAAGCTGCCGATGATCGAGGATCTGCGTGACGAGTCCGATCACGAGCACCCGACGCGTCTCGTCATTACGCCGCGCTCCAACCGTGTCGATACCGAGCAGGTCATGGCGCATCTGTTTGCGACCACGGATCTGGAGCGGACGTATCGCGTCAACCTGAACGTCATCGCACGCGACGGCCGCCCGCGTGTGATGGGGCTGCGCGCACTGCTCGAGGAGTGGCTATCGTTCCGCGTCGACACTGTGACACGCCGGTTGCAGTACCGGCTCGAGAAGGTCAACGCGCGACTGCACATCCTGGACGGTTTGCTGATCGCGTACCTGAACCTCGACGAGGTCATCCGCATCGTCCGCACCGAGGACGAGCCGAAGGCGGCGTTGATCGCACGGTTCCAGCTCTCCGAGGCGCAGGCCGAGGCGATTCTCGAAACGAAGCTGCGCCACCTCGCGCGGCTCGAGGAAATGAAGATCCGCGGCGAGCAGGGCGAACTCGCGAAGGAACGTGACAGCCTGGAGAAACTGCTCGGCAGCAAGGCCAAGCTCAAGAAGCTGGTGCGCGACGAGATCCAGGCGGACGTGCTCAAGTACGGCGATGATCGTCGCAGCAAGCTGGTGGCGCGTGCCGCTGCACAGGCGATCGACGAGACCGAACTCGTCGCGAGCGAGCCGACGACGGTCGTCCTGTCGAAGAGCGGCTGGGTCCGTGCCGCGAAAGGACATGAGATCGATCCGCGCACGCTGTCGTTCAAGACCGGTGACGAATACCGTGCCTGCGCCAAAGGTCGCAGCACGCAGTTCGCGGTGTTCCTCGACAGCACGGGTCGTGCCTACAGTTTGCTGGCCCACACGCTGCCGTCGGCGCGTGGCCAGGGCGAACCGTTGTCCGGTCGGCTCGATCCGCCCGACGGCGCGACGTTCCCCGGTGTCTTGATCGGCGATCCCACGGAACGCTGGGTGCTGGCAAGCAGCGCGGGCTACGGCTTCGTCGTCAAGCTCGAAGACCTGCACAGCCGCAATCGCGCCGGCAAGGCCGTGCTCAACGTACCGGAAGGCTACGCGGCGATTGCGCCAACGATCGTGCCGCCGGGTGACAAGCCGTTACTCGCTGCCGTCAATTCGGAAGGGCGCCTGTTGACGTTCCCGGTGGCCGACCTGCCCGAACTGCCGCGCGGCAAGGGCAACAAGATCTTTGGTATCTCGACCAGGAAGACGCTGGTCGAGCCTGAAACCCTGCTGGCGATTGTGGCCGTTGCGCCGGGTCAGACGCTCAAGGTCCTCTGCGGCGACCGCACGATGGGGTTGTCGTACAAGGACCTGGCGGAGTATCGGGGCGAACGCGGGCAGCGCGGCGCGGTGTTGCCGCGTGGCTGGCGCAAGGCGGAAGGACTGGAAGTGGAATAGGGGTCAGGGGATAGGGGGGATAACTCCTAACCCCTTCCTCACATCACGACTCGTTCCGGGCTGTTCACGAAATAGCCCTGGATGAACTCGATGCCGAGCTGCCACAGCACGGCCATCGTGTTCGCGTCTTCGACACGTTCGGCGATCGTCGTCACGCCATGTTCGCGCGCCACGTCGACCAGCGCCTTCACGCGTTCCTGCAATGGACGGTCATTGGCGAGACCTTGCATCAGTGCGCCGTCGATCTTCACGTAATTGACGGGCAGGCGGTGCAGCAGTGCGGCGGCATCGCCGGAAGCGCCGAAGTGCTCGACGGCGAATTCGATGCCAAGCGCCGAGAGCAGGCCTTGCAGCGAGCGCGCCTCGCGCGGCTTCTCGTGCGCCATCTCTTCGGTGATCTCGAACACGATGCGGCTGGGCTCGACGCCCGACGCCTTGAGTTGCTGCTGCAGCCACGTGCCGAGAGTCTGGTCATGCATCGAATCGCGGGAGAGACGCACGAAGACCCGGTAGGGCCGTTTCGCAGCGCAGAACGACATGGCTGCGCCGACGATCCAGCGGTCGATGTTTTTCATCAGGTCAGTGCGTTCGGCCGCGGCAAGGAATTCAGTCGGCAGGACTTCCTGTCCGGATTCGTCGAGCATGCGCACCAGCAGGTCGAACATCGGCCGGTCTTCACCGACGAGGTTCGCAATCGGCTGCTGTACGAGCCGGAACCGGTTTGCCATCAGCGCAGCCTTGATCTGGTTCGCCCACGCGCGATCGGCTTCGTCGATCGCCGGCCTGGCGCCCGCCGCCTCGCGGTGAAGACAACGGTCGCCGCCAGCTTCGGCTGCCACTCGCCGTGCAGCGATCGCAGTTTCGAGCGCCTTCTGCAGCGAGCTGCCATGGCTGTGCAGCGGTGCCGAACCGATGCTGCACGTCAGTCCGACCGAGGCCTTGTCGGCCAGCAACGGTTCTGCGGCGATGCGTTCGCGCAGCTTCGCCAGCCAGGCTTCCTGGTCGCGCGGGTTGCCACGCTCGACGAGCAGCGCGATGCCGTGCGGCGCGACGCGACTCGCGAGATCGCCGGGCTGCAGTTGTTCCTGCACGCGACGTGACAATGCGTCGAGGACTTCCTCCGCGACGAGCGGGCCGTAATCGCGCTCGACGTTGTCGAAGCTGTCCGGCGTCAGGTAGGCGACTGCACGCAGGCCGGCCTTGAGAGGCTGTGCCGCGCGCGCGTTGGCGGATTCGATGAATGCTTCGCGACGCAGGAGTCCGGTGCGCGAATCGAGGCGCATCGCCTGCTCGAGCTGGTTGGCCAGCGACTCGAGGTCGCGTTTCTGCGTGGCGACACGCAGGCGCACGGCCGGTTCGCCTTCGAACTCGAAGCGTTCGAAGCTGAGCTCCAGCGGTTGCGAGCCGCCGTCGAGCTGCAGCGCCATCACGCTCAATGCATGACCGGACCAGCGACCCTGCGCCGCGGCGACGAGCGCGCCTTTGAGGGCCGCATGGCTGCGGGCGTCGAACATGTCCATGAGAGGCTGGCCGAGCAGGTCGCCTGGGTCCGCGTGCCCGAAGAGTTCGCTCCAGGCGGGATTGACGTCCACGACGATGCCTTCCTGCACGTGCGCGATCGCATCGGTCGAGCCCGTCATGAACGCACGCATCTGGTCGCGGTACTGACGGGCGGACGCGAGCGTGCCGTTGAGTGCATTGTCGAGCCTTGCGGCGTCGAGTTCGCGCGTGGCGACGGCCTGCAACCGGCCGCGGGCAGTCAGTGTCACGACATCGGCGGCACCGAGTTCGAGGCCACGAACGAGGTCGGCTTCGGTAATTGAATCTCGTACCACCAGGGCCGGTACCCGGGGAGCGAGACGAGCACGTTGCTCCATTGCGTTGCCGAGTTCGTCTGCATCGGAGACGCAGAAGAACAGCAGTTGTGGCGCATCGTGCGTGACGAGAGCGTCCGCCAGGTCGCTGAGTTCCCGCACCCACGTGCAGTGAACCGCTTGGCCCGCGTTGCGCAGGGTGCTGTTGATGATCTCGACGGGGTCCTGCTGCCTCGACAGGACGACCACTGGAATGGCGCTGATTTCGCCCAATTGCCTACCCCGTTAGGCACGGACCAGGCCGGCCGGGCCCCCGCGCGCGTGTAATGTCAAATTCGCGCGGATCATAGCATCGGGGTCTGTGCGCCTAACGTGACGCAGGTGGCAGTGCAATGCAGTGCCGCAGGACCCATTGCCAGGCAGCCTGGCTGTGGTGACGGAGGATGGGGGTTGCAGGTAACATATGCGGCTACCCATAGGCAGCCCGCCACCGTCGGTGCCTGCCGCTCCCGGTTCAACCGCATCCGTCCAGGCGCAGCACATCGATGTCCACTTACAGCACGAACGAATTCAAGTCCGGTCTCAAGATCATGATCGACAACGATCCTTACGTGATCGTCGAGAATGAGTTCGTGAAGCCAGGCAAGGGCCAGGCGTTCAACCGCGTGCGCATCCGCAACCTGAAATCCGGCCGCACGATCGAGCGCAGTTTCAGGTCCGGTGACACCGTCGAGGGCGCCGACATCCAGGAATCGGAGATGCAGTATCTCTACAGCGACGGCGATTTCTGGCACTTCATGGTCCCGGACAACTTCGAGCAGCACACGGCCGGCAAGGAAGCGATGGGCGACTCTGCCATGTGGCTGAAGGACGGCACGATGTGCACGGTCATGCTCTGGAACGGCGTGCCGCTGTCGGTGAACGCGCCGGCCCACGTCGAACTCAAGATCGTCGAGACCGATCCGGGCGTGCGCGGCGACACTGCGACGGGCGGTCAGAAGCCGGCGAAGCTCGAGACGGGCGCCGTGGTGCGCGTGCCGCTGTTCCTGAACCAGGGCGAGATCATCCGCGTCGACACGCGGACGTCCGAGTACCTGAGTCGCGCGAAGAGTTAGGGAAGGGCAGGAAGGTCAGGAAGGGCAGGAAGGGCAGGTAGAAGTGGTCAGTTGGAACTGCGGCTTCGTGCTGCGTGAGTTCACCGACCAATATCCAAAAGGGCGCTCATTGCGCCCTTTTTCGTTGGCTCTAGCACCAGTTCAGGTTGGTGATGCGCCGCCGTTCCGATAGCGGACGTTCTGCGGGCGAGAACGACTCTGAGCAGACGTTCAGCTGCCCGGAGATCGGACGCTCAGCACTCGCGGTAGAGCTTCCCTCGCGCCCGGACGGCATCGAGCAGCGACAGATCGTCCGACTCGAGGTCATACCCCAAGGGATGAGGCGGGCGCGCATTGCCCTTTAACGCCGCGACGACCGGCTCAGCCGAGTAATAGCCGACGTAGGCGAGCATCAGCAGCGTCGACAGGAACATCGGCTCGGCCTGCTCGATGTCGCGCAGCGCAGCGACCCGGGCGGTCGGTGATAGCGCGCCGAACCCCTCTGCGCCGCTCCGGCGCGCAATGTCATCGAGGGCAGCCAATCCCTGCGTCAACAGCTGCCCGAGTTCGGGCGTCCCGCCAGCGGCGTGCTCCACCACGGCCCCCACACCGAGCGACCCCGCACCCGGCAGAAGTCCGTCCGGACGCGACGGGATCAGTTCGTCGAGCACCATCGCCAGCAATTGGGTGTTCAGGGTCATGGCTCAGTCGAACAGGTTGGCAAGCTTATTCTTCATCGTGTCGGCGATGTACAGCGCCAACGCCTGGACGGTGGACGTCGGGTTCACGCCGCCCGCGGTGACAAAGATGCTGCCGTCGACGATGAAGACGTTGCGCACGTCGTGACACCGTCCCCACTCATTCACCACAGAACGTTCCGGGTCTGTGCCCATGCGGGCCGTGCCCATCAGGTGCCAGCCCGCCATCTTGACGGGGCTCTCGACCATGATGTCTCGCGCGCCGGCCGCCTGCAGTACCTCGGTGGCCCGGGCGATGGAAAAGTCGAGCATGCTCTGGCTGTTCTCGCTCAACCGATACGTGATCTTCGGCGCGGGAATGCCGCTGGAATCGGTGAGGCGTTCGTCCAGGGTCACGCGGTTCGCGGGATCCGGTAGGTCCTCGCAGATTGCGAGCAAGGGTAGCGTTCGATCGTGAATGCCGGCGAAGGCCGCGTGATGTGCGGCACCCCACGGCAACCGACCCTGGGGTAGTGCGATCAGCGCGCCGAACATCGGGTGGAAGCTGCGATTCATTTCGTAAGTGAAGCCGCGCACGAATCCGCGCGCAGGGTCGGTCTCGTAGAATTCCTGGCTCCATACACCGCAGCCGACCGGTCCCTTGTAGCCCTGGAGGGGCTCGTCGAAGATGCCAATGGTCGCTGCATACGGGTGGAGCATCAGGTTCCTGCCGACCAGTCCGCTGCGGTTGGCAAGCCCATCCGGAAACTGCGGGGACCGGGAGTTCAGGAGCAACCGCGCAGTGCCCACGCCGTTGCATGCGAGCACGACCACCTCGGCCTTCTGGCGCCGCTCCACGCCGATCTCGTCGTAGTAGATCACGCCATCCGCCATTCCGTCGGCGCCGACGGTGATCTCGCGCACACGGCAGCGGGTGCGTAGCTCCACGCCGGCGCGCAGCGCCACCGGCCAGTAGGTCACGTCCGCACTGCCCTTTGCACCCTGCGGGCATCCGACAAGGCAGGTTCCGGCGTTGATGCAGGGAGCACGACCTTCGTATTCCACTGTCGCGATCGCACTGTCCGAGGGCCACCAGTGCCAGCCGAGTTCGTTGAATCCGGACGCCAGCTTGCGCCCGAGCTTGCCGAGTCGCACCGGCGGCAGCGGAACCTCCTTCGGCGGATAGGCAGGATCACCGGCGAGTCCCGCGACGCCGGTCATCCGGTCATTCAACGCATAGAACGGTTCGAGCCGCTGGTAGTCGATCGGCCAGTCCTCAGCGACGCCGTCGAGCGTACGAACGCGGAAGTCGGAGGGGTGAAACCGCGGGAAGTGCGCTGCGTAGAGCACCGTGCTTCCTCCAACCCCGTTGAACATCGACATCGATATTGGCGAGCCGCTGTCGTTGACCGGATAGTCCTCCGGCCGCCGGCGCGTATTCGGACTCACCGCAAAATCACCGGCCTGGCTAAGTTCCCAATTCGCCCTGAGCCCGGGATAAGCGTCCGCTCGCACCCAGTCGCCCTGCTCGAGGCAGAGGATGTGCATGCGCGTGTCAGCCAGGCTCCATGCGACCGCAGCCCCCGCCGCTCCCGCTCCGATGATCAGCACGTCTACGGTATGTTCCGTCATCCGGTGCTCCCTGCGGCCTCACTGGCTACGCCGCGCTACTCGCGGCCTTTCGACAACGTTTGCTGGACGATATTCGACATGTCGAACGAATTCCCGCTCTGCACGGGCGGATAGTCGATCAGCGTCTTCAGGTGCGCGTTCATGATCTCGCCCAGCGGGGCGAGTTGCCAGGAGCTCTTCTGCAGCAGGTGACCGTACGAATCAATTGATGAGTAACTCTCGAAGGGATCTGCCCGCAGGTTGTAGACCATGGGCGCGGCGGTGCGCGCCACCACCGGCGCGTAGTAGTCCTCCTTGGTCGCGAAGTGCCACTTCCAGGGCCCCATCCGCACCGCCATCATCTTGCTCTCGTAGTAGTAGAAGAAGTCGCGGCGCATGGACTCCGTCGACTTGCCGAGCCACCAGTCGAGGTTGTCGACGCCGTCGATGTACTGCTTCTTGTCGCGCATGACCTGCGCGTTGACGTCCTTGACGCCCGCGGCCGCCGCCAGGCTCGTGAACATGTCCATGTGCGCCTGGATGCCGTTGAGCTTCTGGTTCGGCTTGATCATGCCGGGCCAGCGCAGCATCGAGATCACGCGCACACCGCCTTCGTAGGTCGTCATCTTCTCGCCGCGGAACGGCGTCGTTCCGCCGTGCGGCCACGACGAATGCTCCGGTCCGTTGTCGGTCGTGTACCAGATGATCGTGTTTTCGTCGAGGCCATTCGCCTTGAGGAAGGCCAGCACCAGGCCGACGTCGTGGTCATGCTGGAGCATGCCGCTGCCGTGCAGGTCGGCTTCGCTGGTGTACTTCTCGGCCGCGTGGCGCCACTTGTCGTTGAGTCGCGTGTAGAGATGCATGCGACTGGCGTTGAGCCAGACGAAGAAGGGCTTGCCATCTGCTTTCGCACGCGCCATGAAGTCCTCGGCCTTCGGGATCACTTCGCCAGCATCGAAGTCCTTCATCCGCTCCTGCGTCAGCGCCCCGGTGTCGGTGCAACGCTGCTTGCCCACCTTGCCGAAGCGCGGGTCGAGGGTCGCATCGGCGCTGTCGGTGGCGTAGCAATGGAGAACGCCGCGGGTGCCAAACTTGTTCTCGTACGCCTCGAGGTTGCCCGCATAGGCCTTGGCAAAGTTCTGATAGTCGCGCTGCTCGGACTCCTCCTGCGTGTTCAGGTGGTAGAGGTTGCCGTAGAACTCGTCGAAGCCGTGCACGGTCGGCAAGTGCTCGTTGCGGTCGCCGAGGTGGTTCTTGCCGAAATGCCCGGTGCGGTAGCCGGCCTTCTTCAGCACCTCGGCGAGCGAGGGCGACGCGGCCTGCAGGCCGAGCTTGTCGCCTGGCATGCCGACCGTGGTCATGCCGGAGCGGATCGGATACTGGCCGGTGATGAACGACGCGCGGCCCGCAGTACATGACGGTTGCGCGTAGTGGTCGGTGAAGCGAATGCCGTCGACTCCGATACTGTCGATATTCGGGGTGGTGTAGCCCATGGTGCCCATGCCGTAGGCGCT
>JAABQQ010000224.1 GCA_011391405.1 Gammaproteobacteria bacterium | reverse complement strand
TGCCGCGTTGCGCCGGGCTCGCGGGCGAGACGGCTGCAGCGTCGCGAGAGTGCGAGAGGCCTCGTCGGGAATATCGACGTTCAGAGCGATGCCAAGCTCCCTGAGGAGCAACAGCACCCGGCCGAGTTGGATCGTGGGCTTACCCTGCTCGACGTCGTGCGTGAACTGGCGACTGACTCGAACCGCACCGGCCAGGTCGTCCTGGCGCACATGGGTAACCCAAATCGCCGCCGGCCTGGCGGCTTACTGCGCAGTCGTCAGGCTTGCCGCGAGCTCCGCCAACCCGTCCCGACCCCGCCGCGAGGCGTCGCCCGGGCCCTGGACGATCGCGTGCAGGTCGGCGAGTGCACGCTCGAAGTCATCGTTGACCACCACGTAGTCGAATTCGAACCAGTGCGTCATGTCCGTCGCGGCGTCCCGCAAGCGGCGCTGGATCACGTCCTCGGCGTCGGTGCCGCGTCCGCGCAGCCGGCGTTCGAGTTCCGCGCGCGAGGGCGGCAGGATGAAGATGGAACGGCACTCAGGCAGCGCAAGGCGAATCTGCTGCGCCCCTTGCCAGTCGATTTCCAGGATCAGGTCCTGGCCGCCGGCGAGCGACGCTTCCACCTGGCTCAGCGCAGTGCCGTAGAAGTTGTCGAAGACCCGCGCGTGCTCGAGAAACTCGCCACGCCCGACCATCGCTGCGAACTCGTCCTGCGTGACAAAGAAGTAATCGCGACCGTGGGTCTCGGTCGGCCGCTGTGGGCGTGTCGTATATGAGATAGAGAACCGGAGGCTGGGCTCGCGCTCCATCAATGCACGCACGAGCGAGGTCTTGCCGGCGCCAGAGGGTGCGGCGATGACGAAGAGACGGCCGCGGCGGGCGGGTAAGTGCGGGGAGGCCATGCCGAATTGTAGCGCTCCCGGACTACTCGCCGTTCTGCACCCGCTTGACAGAGCGCGCTACGCAGACCTGCGACCAGCTGATTCCGGGCTCAGCTAGCTCGTACGCCCGCACGAGGTCGCAGTGACCGCTGCCTCATGCGAAGCAGTCCAAATGTTCGATTCGACGCTGGAGATCTGGCGCTGTTGACGCTAGGCCGCGCGCTTCCCGCGTGTTGCGTCGGGCTGTGACCTTTCCTGCACCTGATCCCGGAGGAAGCCGTTCGCAGGCTTCCATACGACCGACTGGAGCTTGCGGCGCAGCGCTTCGCTATCGCCATCCTCGACGAGGCGGACCTTCGTGGGCACCTTGAGGCTGTGGTCACCGAACAAGCTGAAGATCATCCGACGCACTTCCATTGCTAACCAGCCGATGTGTGAAGCATGTCACACGCGGGTCACCCGGTTGAGTGGTTGGTGACATAAGCGTCGCGAAAAGAAACCGCCGACCTTCGGTACCAGTTCATCGAGTGATGCTGGGGACAGCGCCCCTTGGTCCCGACTGTCATAGTGGGCGGAAGGGTTCGACTACTGACGGTTGTTTACAAGCGCCGGATCCACTGCTCGACGTCCAGGTTCAGCAGCGCCCAGATGCGCTGCACAAAGATCGCTGCGAAGTACAGGACCAGTGAGTTAGTCATCATCCAGGTGATGCCGTTCGCAAGCGCGCCTCGACTTCTGCCGCGTCGCTGCCTGGTCGGATACAAGCTTGCCATGGCTTCGGCCCCTCATTCTTCTTGTTCTGCTCTGGACGCTACGCCGGCGCGCACCGGGGTGGCGGCGGTGTTGACATAAGTCGTCGTCGATTTCCATTCTCCTGGCCTGGATCGGAACAGTCAGCGTCCGGAGGACTGGGCGGCAGCCGAAGCGTCGGTCAAGGTCGTCTACGTGATCCCGAAGGAGGGGACGATGATCTGGTTCGACATGATGGTCATACCAACCGATGCGCCGCACCCGGAGAACTCGTGCGCGTTCCTCGACTATTTTGTGCGCACGGCACCCTGCAAGGTCACCAGGCGCATGACTGATTGGTAACCGGCTGCAAATTCCCGGGCCCCGACTGTCATCGCGCACGAGGCCCATAACGAAAATGCCCGCAACGTAAGTTGCGGGCATCGACTTCATCCAACCCTTGAATCGCGAATGTCTTTACACGGACTGACGGGCCGGGGTCCCTGGAGTTGGTGGCACCACTCGTCGCGCCGCGGTGACCAAGAGATGGCAGCTGACTTGCTATCAGCGCTGCGTCCCGCGTGGTGCCGATTCGATTCTGTAAGCCCTTAAACCACACTGTGATTCGCGTCACAACGCTTTATAGACATAACGCGTGACATTTTCGTTGCCGCTTCATTACGCCGCATGCACCTGCATGGCGCACGACTTGCGAATGCTCACTCATTGGGTGAGCGTGTCAGGAAAATCAGACGCACGTCACAGAAAGAGCGATCAGCGTCCGCGATGTGACGCAGTTCTCGGTACACTGATCCCGTGCGAAACCAGGGAAAAGTGCAGCGAGTCATCAGGGAGCTTGTGGCCACTCTTGTGGAAGAGGTTGGCCCCGACGAGGCTGCCCAACTGCTCGAGATGGCGGCGGCTAAGTTGCGGGGCTCGGGTCGTAACCACAAAAAGTCGACGGCACACGAAGACCGGACGGCGACGGTCAGGCCGCGAGTTGTTGCCAACCGCTGACTGTAACGTCCGAGAAATTCAGACCCTACGCTCTCACTCGATGTTCTGAATCTGCTCGCGCATCTGCTCGATCAGGACTTTCATGTCCACGGCAGCGCGGGTGGTGTCGGCGTCCTGCGACTTCGATGAGAGGGTGTTGGCCTCGCGGTTGAATTCCTGCATCAGGAAATCCAGTCGACGGCCCGCGGGCTCTTTGGCGTCGAGGATCTGCAGCGTCTCTGTGACGTGACTGCCCAGCCGATCGAGTTCTTCGGCGAAATCCATCTTGTAGGCCAGCAGCACGAGTTCCTGCTCGAGGCGCGCTGGATCGACGGACCCGCCCAGCTGTGCGACGCGTTCACCGACGCGTTCACGGATGCGGGCAGCGATCTCCGGCAGCCGCTCGCGCATTTGCGCAACCGTCTGCTGCAGCGACTGGCAGCGCCCGAGCAGCATCTCGCGCAGCCGTCCGCCTTCGCGCGCTCGCGATTCGTTCAATTCGCGAACTGTCTCGTGCAGCAGTTCGAGCGCGGCCGCCTGCAGGGGCGCCAGGTCCTTTTCGGGCTCCCGGATCACGCCGGGCCAGCGCAGCAATTCGAGCGGACTCACCGCTGCCAGCGAAGAGTCGGCCATTCCGGCCACGTCGCGCGCGGTGCGTGCCAGCTGGTCGACGAGCGCGCGGTTGATCTCGAGCGTGCCGGTCTGTGCCGGCTGCCCGCGCAGGTACACGCCTGCGTCGACCTTGCCCCGGCGCAGCGCAGCGGACACGGCCTGCCGGGCATCGCCTTCGAGGCCGCGCAGGTCTTCGGGCAGGCGCAGGGAAAGTTCGAGATAGCGGTGATTGACCGAGCGGATTTCGCACGCGAGGGTGCCCCAGGGCCCCTGGCGTTCGCGCCGCGCGAAGCCGGTCATGCTGCGGATCATCGGGCCTCGAGGGTGGGGCGGAGAAAACCGGCACGAGGTAGCGCTATCTGTGCGCGACGCTAAGTGCTATAAATCTCCGGCAATTCTACATGACAACGGGCGTGCCGGAGCGACCCTTGCAGATCGAGCACGCAGACCTGAGCCTCATCGGGCATCGCGAAGAAAACCAGGATCGAGTCGCCATTGCGGACGCCGACGGCACCGTGATGCTCGCGGTCGTGGACGGCATGGGCGGACATGCCGATGGCGCGCGCGCAGCCGAAGTGGCCATGCGCGCGATGCTCAATGAGTTCTGGGAGATGAGCCGGCCGCTGTTCGACCCGGAGGGTTTTCTGCACCTGACCGTGGGCCGCGCACACGAAGCCGTCGTCGCCCTCGGCCAGGGCCTGCCCCCGGAAATCCGTCCGCGCGCCACCTGCGCGCTCTGCCTCGTGCAGGGCTCGAGCGCTTACTGGGCGCACGTCGGCGACAGCCGCATCTACCAGCTGCGCCACGGCAAGGTGTTCGATCGCACGCGTGATCACAGCCACGTCGAACTGCTGGTGCGGGCGGGCCGCATCACCGAGCACCAGGCGCAGGGGCATCCCATGCGCAATTACGTCGAATGCTGTATCGGCGGCGATCCCGCCCTGCCGGAGATGACGTTGAGCGGCCGCCGCGCACTGGCGCCGGGCGATGTGCTCATGCTCTGTTCCGACGGGCTCTGGTCGGGGCTCGGGGACGAACCGCTCGCTTCGCTCAGCACGAGTCCCGGCGATCATCTGCGCGAAGCGCTCGTCGCGCTCGGCGAGCGGGCCGTTTCCAATTCCGCGCCCTACGCGGACAATACGTCGGCCGCCGCCATCCGCTGGCTCGGCCCCTGAGGCTGAATATCTTGCGACCGAGTGGCCGAGCGCCAGACCAGCTGCGTCCTGTCTGCATCACGCGCGGGTTCACCCGACACGCGGAAGGTTCCGTGCTGGTCGAATTCGGCGACACGCGGGTGCTCGTCACGGCCACCGTCGAAGAAGGCGTGCCAGGCTTCCTGCGCGGCAAGGGTGAAGGCTGGATCACCGCCGAGTACGGCATGCTGCCGCGCGCGACGCACACCCGCAGCGCGCGCGAAGCCGCGCGCGGCAAGCAAGGCGGTCGCACGCTCGAAATCCAGCGGCTGATCGGGCGCTCGTTACGCGCCGTCGTCGACATGCGCGCACTCGGTGAACGCACCGTCACGCTCGATTGCGACGTGCTGCAGGCCGACGGCGGCACGCGCACCGCATCGATCACCGGGGCCTACGTCGCACTCGCCGATGCCATGAGCACGCTCGTGCGGCGGCGCTCGCTCACGGCCAGCCCGTTGCACGGACAGGTCGCCGCGGTCTCGGTCGGCATCGTGCGTGGCGAACCGGTCGTCGACCTCGACTACCTCGAGGATTCGTCGGCCGAGACGGACATGAACGTCGTCATGAACAACGGCGGCGGATTCGTGGAAGTGCAGGGCACCGCCGAAGGCCACGCCTTCCGCCGTCACGAACTCGACCAGCTGCTCGACCTGGCGGCAAACGCATGCCAGCAGCTCTTCGCCGTGCAGATCGAAGCGCTGCAGGCCACGCTCGCGGTGGTTCCGGAAGGAGCGCCGCGAGGCAAGGCGCGCTGACGTCTGGTGAGCATTCCCGCGCGCCTCGTCCTTGCCACCGGCAACGCCGGCAAGCTGCGCGAGATGCGCGAGATCCTCGCGCCGTGGCAGGCCGATGTGCGCTCGCTCGCCGAGTTCACGCCAGGGTCTGCGGATGAAACCGGCCTGACCTTCGTGGAAAACGCGCTGCTGAAGGCGCGTTTTGCCGCGCGCGCCTCCGGGCTGCCGGCCATCGCCGACGATTCCGGTCTCGAAGTCGACGCACTGCAGGGCGCACCGGGGATCTACTCGGCTCGGTATGCGGGTCCCGCCTGCGACGACGCGGCAAACAACACGAAGCTGTTGCTCGAACTCGAGTCGATCGCGGACGCCGCACGCACCGCGCGCTATCGCTGTGCGATGGTCTACCTGCGCTGGCCTGAAGACCCGTCGCCCGTGATCGCCCAGGCCGCGTGGGCAGGCCGCATCGGTCGGGTGGCTCGCGGCACCGGCGGCTTCGGTTACGACCCGCTGTTTGTCGTGGGTGACGGCGCGCGCACCGCGGCCGAGTTCGCGCCCGCCGACAAGAACCTGAGCAGTCATCGCGGCCAGGCGCTGCGCGGCCTGGTCGCCGCACTCGCGTCCGGCGCGCCATGATCGACGCGCGACAGCTTCCACTCGCGCTGTACGTGCACCTGCCGTGGTGCGTGCGCAAGTGCCCGTACTGCGATTTCAATTCGCACGCAGTTCCCGCGGGCGGCATCGCCGAGCAGGCCTACGTCACGGCGCTGCAACGCGACCTCGAGCACGCTGCAACTGGAGCCGCGGGGCGCGAGATAGTTTCCGTGTTCTTCGGCGGTGGTACGCCCAGTCTGTTCAGCCCGGCGGCCATCGGGCGCGTGCTGGAGCACGCCCGCGGGTTGCTGCCGTTTGCGGCCGACGTCGAGATCACCCTCGAAGCGAATCCCGGCACTGTCGAGCACGGCCGGTTCAGCGAGTACGCGGCGGCCGGCGTCAATCGCGTGTCGGTGGGCGCGCAGAGCTTCGACGACGAGCGGCTCGCCGTCCTCGGCCGTATTCATGGCGCGAACGACACCGCGCGCGCGGTCAACGAGCTGCGCGCCGCCGGCATCGACAACTTCAACCTCGATCTGATGTACGCATTGCCGGGTCAGGACCTGCGTGGCGCCCTGGCGGACCTCGAGCGTGCGATCGAACTCGGCCCCACCCATCTTTCGCATTACCAGCTCACGCTGGAACCCGACACGCCGTTTGCCAGGCGACCGCCGCCGCTGCTGCCCGACGACGAACTGGCGTGGACGATGCAGCTCGAGTGCCAGGCGCGACTGGCCGCTGCCGGCTTCGAGCAGTACGAAGTCTCGGGTTATGCGCAGCGTGGACGGCGCTGCCGACACAATCTCGTCTACTGGGAATATGGCGACTACCTTGGCGTGGGCGCTGGCGCGCACGGCAAGCTCACGTTGGTCACCACGGGCGAGATCGAACGCACCGTTCGCGTTCGCCATCCCGCGGCCTATCTCGAGGCCCTCTCTCCTGAGGAGCGCTTGTCCGAGTTGCGCGCGGTGCCGGGATCCGACCTGCCGTTCGAATTCATGCTCAATGCGCTGCGACTGGTCGCGGGTTTTACCGAAAAGCAGTTCGAAGAGCGGACTGGAATGCCCCGCGCCGCGCTGCAGGGGCCGATCCAACGAGCCGAGGCCCGCGGATTACTCGAACGGCGGGACGACCGCTGGCAACCCACCGCGCGGGGCCGTCAGTTTCTGAACGACCTCCAGGAGCTGTTTCTTCCGGTTTGACAGAGATTTAGCGTCGTTTCGGCGAGTGAACCCCGGCCTTGTCGACCGACGGTGGCTGCAAATGGGCTTGCATGACGACATCGAATGGAGTAGCCGAAATTCAGTTATGCACAACGGCGGGGAGGGGGCGCACTTTCGGCGGGTTACGGCCTGTAGCGAAAGTGAAACCTTAGGCGACAGACATAAATTATTGATATTTAAAGGTAAATAGGCCTGATCATTTTTTGATCAATGCAGAATTTGCCGTATCTCGCAGGGCAGAAGATCCGTAGTCAGTCCATTCATCCACACAGTTATCCACAGCTTTTGTGGATAACATTGGTTAAATCGGCCCGGGAGGCTCGATCGAGAACCTGTCCAGCGGCCGGATCCGGCCCAGGCGCGATGTCGCTTGTCGATTCCGGGGCGTGTCCCTATAATTCGCGCCCCTCTTTTGCACCTGCCTGGAAGCTGCACCATGAAAGCCGCGATCCATCCGAACTACAAGGCGATCAACGTCACCTGCAGCTGCGGCAACACGTTCGAAACGCGTTCCACGCTGGGCAACGACCTGCAGATCGAAGTCTGCTCGAATTGTCACCCGTTCTACACAGGCAAGCAGAAGATGGTGGACACGGGTGGCCGCGTCGACCGTTTCCGCAAGAAGTACGCGACGGGCGCTGCCAAGGCCTGACGGTATCGTCCACCCGGCGTCACGTCCGGAGTTGCGATCGATCGCGGGGCGCCTCAGGGCGCCCCGTTGCGTTTTGGGGCCGTGTCCTTCCGCACGGAACTTTCTGGCCTCCGCGGCGCACTCTAGACTCAGGACTCGTTGTTCCGGAGCGAACCATGCCGATTTCGCCGCGCCTTAAGCTCGTTGCCCTCGCCGTCGCGGCGACGGGGGTGCTTGCCGCATTGGGTGGTTGCGCCACGAACCCCGTCACCGGCGGGACCGACATCGTGACGATGAGCGAGGCGCAGGAGATCGAGCTCGGGCGCAAGATGCACCCGCAGATCCTGCAGCAGTACGGCCGCTTCGACGACGAGCCGCTGCAGCAGTACGTGAACGAAGTCGGCCAGCGCATTGCCGCGAAAAGCCATCGCCCGAACCTGCAATACACCTTCACGGTGCTCGACGGCGACGAGGTCAACGCGTTCGCGCTGCCCGGCGGCTACGTCTACATCACCCGCGGCATCATGGCCTATCTCAATTCCGAGGCCGAACTGGCTGCGGTGATCGGCCACGAGATCGGACACGTCACGGCGCGCCATTCTGTGAGGCAGCAGGCGGGCGCCACGGCAGCAGGCGTCGGTGCGATGGTGGTCGGGATCCTGACCGGCAGCGGCGACCTCGCGAACGTCGCCAACATGGCTGGCGGCGCGCTCATCAGCGGCTATGGCCGCGACATGGAACTGCAGGCCGACGAACTCGGTGCGGAGTACCTGAACCGCATCGGCTATGAGCCCGAGGCGATGATCGACGTCGTCCGCCTGCTCAAGAACCAGGAAATGCTCGAGGTGCAGATGGCGCGGCAGGAGAACCGCAAGCCCCGCGTGTATCACGGCGTGTTTGCCTCGCACCCGGACAACGACACGCGCCTGCACGAAGTGGTCAAGGCCGCGGGCAAGGTGCAGAACGCCGAGGATCGGCCGCCGAACCGTGAGCTTTACCTCTCCCATATCAACGGCTTGCCCATGGGTGACAGCCGCGCACAGGGGGTCGTGCGCGGCTCGCGCTTCTATCACGCCGACCTGGGCATCACGCTGGCGTTTCCGACCGGCTGGATAGTCGACAACCAGCGTACCAAGGTGGTGGCCTACAACGCGGCGAAGGACGCCGTGATGGCGGTGTCGGCCGAGGCGCCGCCTCCCGGCATGGCGCCCAGGGAGTTCCTGGGGCGGATGCTGCAGGGCATGTCGACGACCGAGGCCGCGCCACTCCAGGTGAACAACCTGGACGGCTACCGGGCCGTCGTGCGCAGCATGACCCTGCCGTGGGGCAACCAGGGGCCGGCGAACGTGGCCGTGGTCTACTACAACAACCTCGCTTACATCTTCCAGGGCTACACGCGCCAGGCGGCGGGCTTGTCGAGCTTCGAGCCGGTCTTCCTGTCGAGCGTCAAGACGTTCCGGCGGCTCAAGGACAACGAGTTCACGGCGGCCGAACCCGACCGCATCCGGGTCATCCAGGCCGGTAATCAGACGAACATCGAGCAATTGGCGCGAAAATCGCCGATCAAGAAATATCCGGCCGAAAGGCTGCGGCTGCTGAACGACCTTTATCCGGACAAGGAACCGACCCCGGGCCAGAAGCTCAAGATCGTGGAATAGTCCGATATTGAACAAACGTTGCTGCCGTGCAAACCTGACTCGCCAACCCCGTGTTGTCGGGGCGCGAGTGTCGACATGGGGTTTGCCACACGATGAGCAGCAAAAAATACGAACTGGTCAACACCGAGACCGGTAAGAAGTCCGTCCTCGAGGCGCGCAGCGGGACCGTCGGTCCGGACTGCGTCAACATCGCCAGCATCAACAAAGACCATGGGGTCTTCACGTTCGACCCGGGCTTCATGGCCACGGCCGCGTGCGAGAGCAAGATCACCTACATCGACGGCGACAATGGGGTCCTGCTGTACCGGGGCTACCCGATCGAGCAGCTCGCGGCGAAATCCAGTTTCCTCGAGACGGCGTACCTGCTGCTCCACGGCGACCTGCCGGTCAGCAGCCAGTTCGAGCAGTTCGACCGCTCGATCCGCTACCACACGATGCTCAACGAATCGCTGCTGCGGTTCTTCAACGGCTTTCACTACAACGCGCACCCGATGGCGATGGTGTCGGCGGTGGTCTCGTCGATGGCGGCGTTCTACCACGACTCCATGGACAACAATAACCCGCGTCACCGTGAGATCTTCGCGCACCGCATCCTGGCCAAGATTCCCACGGTCTCGGCCGCTGCGTTCAAGCACATGCTCGGCCAGCCGTTCGTCTACCCGCGCAACGACCTCGACTACTGCGCGAACATGCTGAACATGTTCTTCGCCGTGCCGGCCGAGGACTACGTGGTTGACCCGATGGCCGCCGAGGCGCTCGACCTGCTGCTGATGCTGCACGCAGACCACGAGCAGAACGCCAGCACGTCCACGGTACGGCTCGCCGGCAGCACGGGTACGAACCCCTATGCCGCGATCTCCGCGGGCGTTTCCGCGCTCTGGGGTCCCGCGCACGGCGGGGCCAACGAAGCCGTGCTGCAGATGCTCGAGGACATCGGCACCGTCGACAACATCGAGAAGTTCCTGGCGCGCGTGAAGGACAAGGACGGCAACACGCGGCTCATGGGTTTCGGGCACCGCGTCTACAAGAATTTCGACCCGCGCGCGAAGATCATCCGCGAGATGTGCCACAAGGTGCTGTCGCGCCTCGGCCAGAACGACAACCCGTTGTTCGAGCTGGCGCTGCGCCTGGAAGAGATCGCGCTGAAGGACGAGTACTTCATCGCCCGCAAGCTTTATCCCAACGTCGACTTCTACTCCGGCGTGATCTACAGCGCGCTCGGCATTCCGCGCTCGATGTTCACGGTCATGTTCGCCATCGCTCGCACCGCGGGCTGGGTGGCGCACTGGCAGGAGATGATTGGCGATCCGGCCATGAAGATCGGGCGGCCGCGCCAGCTCTACACCGGGCCGACGCAGCGGGACTACGTCGACGTCGACAAGCGCGGCTGAGGTTTTCGGGCGCCCGGAACGGCGGACACGCGCAGGTTGCAGGCGGCCGATCCGGTACCTATCCCCGAGCTTGGAAAGGCAGACACGCGCTCGGGGATAGGTACCGGATCGACCGCCTGATACGCGGCGCCTGGGCTCGTTTTCGGCGCGCCGAAAACTTCGCACGGCGCATGTAGCCGTGCCCGACGACATTACATGGCGCGTGCAGCCGGCCCGAAAACATCTCGCGGCGCATTTAGCCGGACGGCGAGAACTTAGCGCCCCTTTGCCGACGTAAACCACGGCTCGCCACGTGACGGTGTGCTCCGCTGTACCTGGAACCTGAGTGTTCCTGGCGACACCCCACTCGGCGCCCGGTCCGGGAGCAGTCGGGCGCCCGGATTGTTATCATAGAAACATCGATTGTTTCTATAAATACACGTGGACTATACTGGGCGCACGGACGAGAAATCATGGGCGCCAAAGCACGCACACCTGCCGAACCGATCGTTGCGGAAGACCGCGGCGCGCTGGCACGCATGGTCATGAAGCTGCTCGAGCACTGGCAGCTGGGCACCGAGGATCAGGCGGCGCTGCTTGGGTTGGCCCCCGGTAATCGGGCCGCGCTGGGCCGCTATCGACGCGGCGAGGCGATCGGCAGCAGCCGTGACCAGCTCGAGCGCGTAGGGCACCTGCTCGGCATCCACAAGAGCCTGCGGCTCCTGTTTCCGCAAAATATCGACCTCGCCTACCGCTGGGTGACGACGCGCAACCGCGCCTTCGACAACCGCACCCCAGTCGAAGTGATCAAGGACCAGGGGTTTGCGGGGCTGCTGATCGTGCGGGGCTACCTCGATCGGGCGCGCGGTCGGTAGGTCACGGCGCCTGTGAACGAGTTCTTCTCGTGCCTTACGGTCGTCGACACGCACCGTGACGTGTGCCGCAACATCGTCTCGCTGCGTGAATCGCGCAACCTTTTCGACGACCTGAGCGGAGACCCGGCGGAACAGGCGCTCGCGCAGCAGGTCGAGATTGCGGTGAAGCCGCTGCAATACCACTCGCCGACCCCGGTGATTCACCGTCCGTTCGAGGAAGCCGAGTGGTTCAATGCCATCGGCTGGCCATTCCAGCACTGGCAGAGCAGTCGTTACTCCGACGGCAGCTTCGGCGTCTGGTACGGCGCCGACAGTGTGGTGGCGACCGTCTACGAGACGGCCTGCCACTGGTATCGCGGCGTGCTGCTGGATGCGGAGGGTTACGCTGGCGAGGCGGTGGCCATCGAGCGCAGGGTCTACACCGTAGGCTGTGATGCGCTGATCCTCGACCCGCGGCCATGCGTCGGCGAGTTCCCGGCACTAGTGCACAAGACCGACTACACGTTCACGCAGCAGGTCGGCGCGCGGCTGCGGCGCGAGGGCCATCCGGGGCTCGTTACACCGTCGGCGCGCTATGCTGAGGGTCTCAACTACGTCGTCTTCAACCCGGCGACGTTGTCCAACCCGCGCGTCAACTGCTTGCTCACCTACCGCCTCAAGGGTGAGCACATCTTCGTCGAGACGTGGCCCGGCGTGACCTGGCGCAAGATCGCTGTCGCCGATCTTTAAGCGTGGGTCGTGTCTGCAACGCGGAAGGCAGGCGCGCGCGAATTGCAGGCGGTCGATCCGGTGCCTTTCCCCGAGCTTGGAAAGGCAGACACGCGCTCGGGGAAAGGCACCGGATCGACCACCTGATACGCGGCGCCGCGCGACGTTCGCGGGCTTGCCCGCGAACGCGCTCAGGCGCCGACTTTCAAGCGGACAATTCGGTCGTTCTTCCGGATCGCGTGTCTGCCTTTCCGCGATCCGGAAGAACGACCGAACTGTCCGCCTTTAACCCGTAAGGCCTGTGCACATTCACGAATTGCCGCACGCACGGCGCCGGAGCACTCTGTAACCATGTCCCGCAGCGGGAGATCCAGATGAGTCACATCCGCATCATCGTCGCCGATCAGGCCGAAGCGATTTTCTACGACCTCAGTTCGCTCAAGGCACATCCCGTCGAAGTGGCCCGCATGTCGGACCCGGCGGCTCACCTGCACGACCGGGACTTTTCCAGTGACCGGCCCGGCCGATCGTATGAGAGCTTCGGGAAGGCGCGTCACGCCATCGCAGGTGAGAACAATCCGCGGCACCGCGAGGCCGCGAAATTCGCGAAAGAGATCGCGACCAGGCTGGACCAGGACAGGCGCAAGAAGGAGTACGAGCAGCTGATCGTCGTCGCCGCGGCACCGTTCCGCAGCCTGATGCGCACCGAATTCTCGGCCGACACGACGGCGTGCATCGTGCACGAGGTGCCGAAGGATCTGGTGCACAGTCCGGTCGAGGTCCTGTGCGAACACCTGCCGACCACGGCACAGGAACTGAAGTCCGCCTGATCAGCGCGCGGTTCGTGGCAGTTGATCGAAGCATTGCGGTCAAAGCTGCGCTCCGACGCTCGCAATGCTACGTGCGCCGTGCGACGTTCGCGGGTTTTCCCGCGAACGAGCTCAGGCGCTGCGTCGCAAGCGGCCGCCTGCATCACACCAACGCTGCGACCTCGGACGCGGTCGCGCGCCGCATCGGCTTGCCATCGACCGGGCTCGAGGGCGATTGCCGGATGCCGTCCAGCGGGAAGACCACCGCGTCGATGGTCTGGTTGCCCGCGACGAAGCGGAACGCCGGGAAGGTGACCGTGCGGTCGCGCTCGAAGCGGAGCCGTCGCTCGAGCGTTTCGTGCGGCACGCCGCGTTCCTCGAGCCGGATTGAGACGGCTTCGGCCGATTCCGAGAACAGGTGCAGGTGTATGTCGGAGTACGCCGAGGCGGTGCCGGTGAGCACGGGCCCGACCAGACGAGGATCGAACTCTGCCATCAGGCGCATGGCCTGCAACGCCGAGCGCCGCAAGTCCGCGATTTCGTCCTGGTGCCGGTCACCCGCAAACAGTCGCCGCCGCGCGAACAGCGCCGCCTCAATTTCGGTGTTGCGCGGCAGGATCGCCGCGTCCACGACGCCGAGCCGTGCAGCCGCCTTGCGCTTGGCGAACAGGAAATCGTCGATGCCCTGTTCGGCCATCACCCGCGCGGCTTCCTCGGCCACCGCCTGACGCAACATCTCTGCGCGAGGGTTGGGTCTCTGTCGACTCATGTGCCTCCGAGCATACCGAATCGCGCCGCACCGGCAATGGGCGGTGCGCAGGTTGCTGACCGCAACACGATGCCGATGTCAGAAGATGGATTCGTCTGCCGCCGAGGGCTCGAGCGTTTCCGCACCCACGCCGTCGTCACCGAAGCCACCCATGCCGGGCTGCGGCGCGTATTGCTCGAGGAACGTCTCGAACAGTGCGCCGGGCGCGCCAGCACGCATCGGCGCACCGCTTTCGCGAGAAACCCACGAGCGCACCACGCCCGGCGGTTCCGGCTGCCGGTGCTCCGGCTTGTCGCGCAGTGCCTCCTGCATGAAATAGATCCACATCGGCAGGGCGGTCTTGCCGCCTTCCTCGTTCTCGCCGAGCGAGCGCTCCTGGTCGAAGCCGAGCCAGACCGCAGCCGCAATATCAGCATTGAAGCCAACGAACCAGGTGTCGCGTCGGTCGCTCGTCGTGCCGGTCTTGCCCGCGATGTCCTTGCGCTTGAGCGCGGCCGCTGCACGCTGGCCCGTGCCGCGCTGGATCACGTCCGTCATCATGTCCGTCATCACGAACGCATTGGCCGGGCTGATCGCCTGGGGAGCGCGCGCTTCGACGCCCGTGCTTGCGGCGGCTGCAGGGTCCTCAGGCGTCACGCTGACGCTGGCCGGCACGTCGTCCGGCACGGCAGCGAGGTCTGCGGCCACCGCCGCTGCAGACTCGGCTGCCGCTTCGAAATCGCACAGTCCGCACGCCCTGGCCGGCGCGGCCTGGAAGAGTTCGTTGCCGTCCGAGTCCTGCACTGACTGGATGAAATACGGCGTCACCAACGCGCCGCCGTTGGCGAACACAGCGAAGCCGCGCGCCATTTCGAGTGGAGTGACCTGCCCGGTGCCGAGCGCAAGCGTGAGATTCGCCGGCAGCGATTGCGGGCCGAAGCCGAAATTCGCGATGTGCTTCAACGCGAAGCCGATGCCCGCACCGCGCAGCAGCCGGATCGAAACCAGGTTGCGCGAGCGGACCAGGCCTTCGCGCATCGGTGTCGGGCCGTAGAACTTGCGGGTGATGTTCTGCGGCCGCCATTCTTCGTCGCCTTCCGCGCCACCGCCGCCTGGCAGCACGATCGGGGCGTCATTCACCAGAGTCGCGGGAGTAAAGCCGCGTTCGAGCGCTGCGGAATACAGGAACGGCTTGAACGCGGAGCCCGGCTGCCGCCGCGCCTGCACCACGCGGTTGTACTTGCTCGATCCGAAATCGAAGCCGCCGACCAGCGAGATGATGGCACCGTCGTTCGGATCGAGCGCTACCAGCGCGCCGGACACCGCAGGCACCTGGCCCAGTCGGTACGCGGATTCGGGCAGCGGCTCGACGTAGACCACGTCGCCGGCCGCGAGGATCTCGCCTGCGGTCTTTGGATTCGGACCGAACGCGTCCTTGAGGGGATCGATCACCGGCCTCGCCCAGGACAGACCGTCCCAGTCGAGGGTGATTGCGGAGCCATTGCGCAGGATCAGCTGGGCGCTGCGATCGGCCACGGCCGTGACGACCGCCGGCCAGAGGCTGCCGCGCCGCGGGTGGCGCTTGAATAGACGATTCAGCGTGTCGGCATTGCCGAGCTGCGCCGGGTCGATCCGCTCGAGCGGGCCGCGATAACCATGCCGGCGCTCGTATTCGAGGATCGTGCGCCAGGTTGCGGCATTGGCGGCTTGCTGCAGGCGACTGTCGAGGGTCGTGAACACCTGGTAGCCGGCCGTTAGCGCGTCCGGACCGTGTTCACGCACCATTTCAGCGCGGACCATCTCGGCCAGGTACGGCGCGTCGATCTCGATGATCGGCCCGTGCAGGCGGCTGGAAATGGGCTCGTCGAGCGCTGCGTCGTGCCGTGCCTGGTCGATCTTGCCGAGTTCAAGCATGCGGCGGAGCACGTAGGTGCGGCGATCGTGCGCCCGCTCGACGCTCGCGACGGGGTTGTCGAGCGAGGGCGACCGCGGCAGGCCTGCGATCAGCGCTGCCTCGGCGACGGTCAGGTCATGCACCGACTTGTCGAAGTACACCTCGGACGCTGCACCGATGCCGTAGGCACGCTGCCCGAGGAAGATGCGGTTCAGGTACAGGGTCAGGATTTCCTGCTTCGAGAATTCACGCTCGAGCCGCATCGCCAGGAACACTTCCTTCAGCTTGCGCCGCAGGGTTTTCTCCGACGTCAGCACGGTATTGCGCGCGAGCTGCATCGTGATCGTGCCGCCGCCCTCGCGGACACCTCCCGCACTCACGTTCGCGATCAGCGCGCGGACCAGGCTCTGCCAATCGACCCCGGGGTGCGCGAAAAAACGCGCGTCTTCTGCCGCGAGGAACGCATCGATGACGACGGGGGGAATCTCGTCGAAGGCCACCGGGATGCGGCGCTGCTCGCCGATCTGCGCCAGCAGCCTGCCGTCGCGCGTATAGACCCGCAGCGGCAGCTGGGACTTCACGTCGCGCAGCGAGGCAGCGTCTGGAATCTCCGGGGCCAGGTATTGATAGGCCCCTGCGAATCCCATGCAAACCAGCACCAGCACTGACAAAGCCGTGGCCAGCAGCGCGCCGAGGATTCTCGTCATGAACTTGCGACTCATTGCTAAAACTGCGAACCGTTCCTTGCTGCGCCCAAGGCGCCTGTGCATAGTAGCCGCCGACACCAAGGCAAACCCGTCGAAAGGCGGGGGCGCAACGCCACCGGCCCTAAGGGGTAGCCCAAGTCGGCGGGATTGTCGGTTTTTCACCACCAAGCCCGCAGGGAGCGACGCGGATGATGGTTTTTGTTAGCCCATGCACAATTCTATTAGGCCAAACCCTGATATATAGTGGCGCGGGGGCTTTGAAACTGCCACACGATCGCGGCGCAACCTCTTGAACTAGAAAGGATCAACCGTGCTGTTCCAGCGCAGGTTCCGACCGGTTATCGGACTCGACATCACGACGTCCTCGATCAAGTTGATCGAGCTGACGCGCAGCGGCGATTCGTATCGAGTCGAATCGTATGCCGCCGAGCCCTCGCCGCCGAATGCCATCAATGAAAAAGCCATCGTCGACGCCCAGGCCGTCGGCGAAGCCGTGCGCCGCGCCGTCAAGCGCGCTGGCGCGCGCAGCAGGGAATGCGCCGTGGCGGTCAGCGGCGATGCCGCGATCACCAAGGTGATCCAGATGCCTCGCAACCTGCGCGCCAACGAACTCGAGTCGCAGGTCGAGATGCAGGCCGACCAGTACATTCCCTTCCCGATGGAAGAAGTCAGCTACGACTTCGAAGTGATCGGCCCTTCGGAAAAAGACCCTGAAATGCTCGACGTCCTGCTTGTGGCCACGCGCTCCGAGAACGTCGAACAGCGCCAGGCGGCCGTACAGGCTGCCGGCCTTACCGCACGCATCGTCGACGTCGAAGCGTTCGCGCTCGAGAACGCCTGCCGCCTGCTGACCCACCAGATGCCGGACGGCGGGATGGAACGCAGTATCGCCGTCGTCGACTTCGGCGCGAGCAGCACCACGTTCTCCGTGCTGCGCGATACCAAGGTTGCCTACACCCGCGACTTCTCCTTCGGCGGCCAGCAGCTCACCGAAGAGATCATGCGCACCTACGGCCTCTCGATGGAGGAAGCCGGTCGCGCCAAGAAGGAAGGCGGGCTGCCGGCCAACTACCAGTCCGAAGTGCTCGACCCCTTCATCGACGACATGTGCCAGCAGGTGAGCCGCTCGCTGCAGTTCTACCTCGCGGCCGGCGCGGGGCGCGTACAGCCGGAGCAGATCCTGATCTGCGGCGGTTGCGCCAATATCCCGGGCGTCGCTGACGTGATCGCGAGCCGGGTGGGCATCCCGGCCGAGCGTGGCGACCCGCTGGGCCAGATGAAGATTTCAACTCGTGCCCTCGCACAGGGCGTGAAGAAGGACGCGACGGCATTGCTCACCGCCTGCGGCCTGGCGCTCAGGAGCTTCGACTGATGCCAAGAATCAACCTGCTGCCGTGGCGTGAGGCAGAACGCAAGCGCAAGCGCCAGGAATTCCTGCTGTCGCTCGGCGCGGCAGCGGCCACCGCGGGCCTGGTCATGCTGCTCGGCCACTGGCAGATGAGTTCCGCGATCCAGCATCAGCACGATCGCAACGACTACCTGACGCGGGAAATTGCCGCGCTCGACAAGCAGATCGAGGAAATCAACGGCCTCGACGCGCAGAAGCGCAGGCTGCTCGCGCGCATGGAAATCATCGAGACGCTGCAGCGCAGCCGTCCCGAGATCGTCCACGTCTTCGACGAACTCGTGCACGTCCTGCCGGAGGGCGTCTACCTGACGTACCTGAGGCAGTCGGGCACCCGCTTCGAGCTGCGCGGGGTCGCGCAGTCCAGCACGCGTGTCTCCTCGTTCATGCGCAACATCGATGCTTCGCAGTGGCTCGCCGACCCGACCCTGCAGATCGTCGAGACCCGCGCCAAGGACTCGGCCGGCGGCGCTTCGTTCACGCTGTTCGCGGATCAGCGGCGCCAGGCTTCGGCCGAGGACGACCAGGTCGAAACGCCTACCGGCAAGGCCAAGAAGAAGGCGGCCGCCAAATGAACCAGTTGCAGGCTCTGTTCGAACAGCTGCGCAACCTCGACCCGAACGATCCGGGCCGCTGGCCGCTCGGCGTCCGCATCGGCACGGCGGTGCTGTTGTTCCTCGTCGCCGCCGCAGGCGGTTACTACTTCCTGGTCTGGAAGAACAAGCGCCCGTTGCTGCTCGAGGCACGGGCGACGGAAGGCCAGCTGCTGGAATCGCTGACCACCAAGGCCAAGCGCGCCGCGAACCTGGATGCCTACCGCGTCCAGCTCGCCGAAATGGAAAAATCCTTCGGCGCGATGCTGCGGCAGCTGCCGAACAAGACCGAAGTGCCGAACCTGCTGGTCGACATCTCGCAGACCGGCCTCGGGGCCGGCCTCGAAGAGAAGTTGTTCCAGCCGCAGGGCGAGGTCCAGAAGGACTTTTACGCGGAGCTGCCGATCAGCATCCGCCTGACGGGCGGTTATCACGAGATGGGCAGGTTCGCGAGCGGCATCGCTGCGTTGCCCCGCATCGCGACTCTGCACGACATCGAGATCACCCCGGCCAGCGGCAAGGGCGCCATGGACCCGGCCGAACTGACGTTCAACGTCACCGCGAAGACCTATCGCTACCTCGACGAAGAGGAGCAGGCCGTGGCGGAGCCGAAAGACGAAAAGGGCAAGGCCAAGAAGGACCGCAAGGGCAAGACGAAGCCCGCTGCGGGCGAGGCATGACCATGAGCACGACGGTGAAGACACGGTCGTCCGTCCCCCGGCTCGCGCTGCTTGCGTCGTCGATCGCCCTGCTGCTCGCGGGCTGCGGCAACGACATGGACGAGTTGCAGGCCCGGGTCGACGAGATCAAGAGCGCACCGGGTACCGGCGTCGAGCCGTTGCCCGAGGTGAAGCCGTACGAGACGTTCAATTACGCCGCGGTTGATCAGCGCTCGCCGTTCGAGCCGGGCATTTCCGCCCTGGCGAACGCGCCGAACGCGATCCGCCCGGACCAGAACCGGCCGCGTGAGTTCCTCGAGCAGTTCTCGCTCGACACGCTGCGGATGGTCGGCACGGTGAAACTGAAGGGTAAGCTGTTCGGCCTGGTACAGACCAAGGACGGACTGGTGCACCGGGTGCTGCCTGGCAACCACCTGGGACAGAGCGATGGCCGCATCACGGCCATCGAGGAAGGCAAGATCTCGCTGATCGAGATCGTTCCTGACGGCATGGGTGCCTTTATCGAGCGCCCCGCTGCACTTGCGCTGAGCGAATGATCTGCAAGGAGATCCGAGAATGACCGCTGCATCGTCGCACGTGAACCATCGCCGCCCGGAGGCTGGCCGCCTGCATCGGCCCTTCCGCGCCGCGGCGCTCGTCGCGTTGGCCGGGGCACTCGCATTCGCCGCGCAGGTCGCGCTTGCGCAGGCGCCCACCCGGCTTACCAAGATCGAGCTGCAGCCGCAGCCTGGCAACCAGCTCGAGGTGAAGCTCGGGCTGGATGGCCCGCCGCCGCAGCCGGTAGCCTTCACCATCGACAACCCGGCGCGTCTCGCCGTGGACCTGCCGGGCACGGCAGTCGCGCTCGAATCGCGCCGCATCGACGTGAAGTCCGGTGGCGTCGACTCGATCGTCGCGGCCGAAGCCTCGGGCCGCACGCGCGTCGTCTTCAACCTCGACTCCCTGCAACCGTATTCGACGCGCACGGAAGGCAACAACGTCTTCGTTTCGCTCGGACGCGCGGCCGGCAATGAGGCCGCGGCCGCAACGGTCAGCACCGCAGCGACCGCCACGGCAGCCCCCGGATCGTTCTTTATCGAAAAGGTCGATTTCCGTCGCGGCTCCGACGGCGCCGCCCGCATCATCGTCCGCACCAGCGATCCGCGCGTGCAGGCCAGCGTCAAGCAGGAGGGCGGTCGCACGGTCGTGGATTTCCCGCGTACCGGTGTCGCGCCCGAAGCCGCGCGCCGCTACGACGTCGTCGATTTCGCGACGCCCGTCAATTCGTTCGACGTGACCGGCACGCCGAACGGCGCCCGCATCGTCGTCAACGCCACGGGCGAGTACGAGCAGCTCGGCTACCAGAGCGATCGCGAATACGTGCTCGAGCTGCGCCAGCGGACAAAGGCAGCTGCGGCCGCCGATCCGGGCAAGAAGGAATACCGCGGCGAGCGACTGACGCTCAACTTCCAGGACATCGAGACGCGCGCGGTGCTGCAGCTGCTTGCCGAGACCAGCGGTCAGAACATCGTGGTCAGCGACACGGTCCAGGGCAACGTCACGCTGCGCCTGCAGAACGTGCCGTGGGACCAGGCGCTCGACATCGTCATGCGCACCAAGGGCCTCGACAAGCGCCAGGAAGGCAACGTGATTTACGTCGCCCCGGCCGAAGAACTCGCCGCGCGTGAAAAGCAGTTGCTCGAATCGCAAAAGTCGCTCACTGAGCTATCGCCGGTGCGCACGGAGTACCTGCAGGTCAACTACGCGAAGGCGTCGGACCTCGCCTCGCTGATCAAGTCGCAGGGCAAGGGCTCGCTGCTCTCCGAGCGCGGCAGCCTCGCAATCGATGAGCGCACCAACACGCTACTGCTGCAGGACACGGCTGATCGCCTGGCGGACATCCGCCGCCTGGTGCAGACGCTCGATATTCCGGTGAAGCAGGTGCTGATCGAGGCCCGCATCGTCATCGTCAACGACGACTTCAGCCGCGAGCTGGGCGTGCGCTTCGGTGGCGCGTTCGTCGGCAACTACGGCAGCGACGACGGCCTGATGTACGTCAGCAACAGCGGCCTCAACTCTGCCGACGGTTCGCGTGGCCCGATCATTGCCCCGGGCGGCCCGGGTGGTGTCGGCATCGACGGTAACGCGGTTGCCACCGGGCTGGATCGCTACCTGGTCAATCTGCCGATCGCCAACCCGGCCGGCCGCCTGGCCATGACGCTGCTCGACTCCGACTACGTGGTCGACCTTGAAATCACGGCCGCGCAGCGCGAAGGCCGCGGTGAAGTGGTCTCCGCCCCGCGAGTCATCACCGCCAACGGCAAGGAAGCGGTGATCGAGCAGGGCACCGAGATCCCGTACCAGGAATCGGCCTCGAGCGGCGCGACGACGACGCAGTTCAAGAAGGCCGTGCTGTCGCTCAAGGTCACGCCGCAGATCACTCCGGACGACCGCGTGATCCTGGACCTGACCGTGTCCAAGGACAGCGTCGGCCAGATTCTGCCGAGCGCGACCGGCGGCAACGTGCCGAGCATCGACACCCGCGAGATCACGACCCAGGTGCTGGTCAACGACGGCCAGACGGTCGTCCTTGGCGGCATCCTCGAGACCGAGCGCCGCGACACCGTCAACAAGGTGCCATTCCTCGGCGACATACCGGGCCTCGGCTGGCTGTTCCGCAGCAAGGGCAAGACCGACAACAAGGATGAGCTCCTGATCTTCGTGACGCCGAAGATCCTGCGCGAGGGCGCCGAGATCTACTGACGCGCCGGCCCTCGGGTGCGAGAATGCGCGGCCGCAGTGATCCTGCGGCCGCACTTCTTTCGGGGGTCCAGAACGCCGATGCACCGCCGCGCATGAACGTCTTCCTCGTCGGCCCGATGGGCTCGGGCAAGAGCGCGGTCGGCCGGCAGCTGGCGCAGCGGCTCGCCCTCGAATACATCGACAGCGACGCCGAAATCGAGGCCAGTACGGGCGTCGACATCGCCTACATCTTCGAGCGCGAGGGCGAGGCCGGCTTCCGCAGCCGCGAGGCCGAGGTCATCGACGCGATCAGCCGCCGTGACCGGGTGCTGGTCTCGACAGGTGGCGGGGCCGTGCTCGACGCCGGTACGCGGGAGCGCCTGCGCACCCGCGGTCGTGTCGTGTATCTTCGGACGTCCGTGGACCAGCAACTTGCCCGCACCCGGCGCAGCAATGACCGGCCGCTTCTCAACAACGACGACCCGCGCGGCACGCTCGAGCGCCTGTTCGAACAGCGTGCGCCCCTCTACACCGAGGTGGCCGAGATCGTCGTCGACACGGACGGCCGCAAGGTGAAGTCGGTGGTCGACCAGATCTGTCACCGGCTCGGTGTCGAAGGGCTCGAGCCATGACGGGCCGCGCGCCGCAGACGCTGCAGATCAACCTGGGCGATCGCAGCTACCCGATCGTGATCGGCGCTGGCCTGCTCGACGACGCGGACGTCGTCACCGGTCACGTCACGGCGCGCGACGTCCTCGTCGTCACAAACGAGACGGTCGGTCCGCTGTACGCCGCGCGCCTGCTCGCGGGCCTCGCCGGCAAGCGCGTGCGCACGCTCGAACTGCCCGATGGCGAGCAGTACAAGACGCTGGCCGTGCTCGAGCGTGTGTTCGACGCGCTGATCGAAGCCCGCCTGAACCGCGATGCCTGCGTGGTTGCGCTTGGCGGCGGCGTGGTCGGCGACATGGCCGGGTTCGCCGCTGCCTGCTACCAGCGCGGCGTCGATTTCGTGCAGGTGCCTACGACGCTGCTCGCTCAGGTCGACTCCGCCGTGGGCGGCAAGACGGGCGTCAATCACCCCGGCGGCAAGAACCTGATCGGCGCGTTTCACCAGCCGCGCGCGGTGCTGTCGGACCTCGGCACGCTGCGTACCCTGCCGCCGCGTGAATTGCGGGCGGGGCTTGCCGAAGTGATCAAGTATGGCCTGGTCGACGCCGCCGATTTTCTCGCGTGGATCGAGGCCAACGTCGAACCGTTGCTCGCGCTCGACATGGACGCGCTGGCGTATGCCGTGCGGCGGTCGTGCGAGATCAAGGCGCGGATCGTCGCGGCCGATGAACGCGAACACGGCCAGCGCGCGCTGCTGAACCTGGGCCACACCTTCGGCCACGCGATCGAGACTGCGGCCGGCTACGGCGAATGGCTGCACGGCGAGGCCGTGGCGCTGGGCATGCTGCTCGCGGCAGATCTTTCGCAGCGGCTCGGCTACATCGGCACGACCGACGTTGCCCGGGTGCGTGAGTTGTTGCGCCGCGCCGAACTGCCGACCACGGCGCCGGCTATCGGTGCCGCCCTGGCCCTCGACCTGATGGGCATGGACAAGAAGGTGCTGCAGGGGCGCATCCGGCTCGTGCTGCTGCGCCAGCTCGGCGCAGGCATCGTCACGGGCGACTATCCGGCCGAGGCGCTGCAAGCGACGCTGCGCAGCCACTTCGAGGTGGCCGCATGAGCGGGCAGGGCGGCAGCCACGTGTCGGGCAGCGACGACGACACGGTCCTCGCGGTCTACGCACAGCGTTCGACCGCTTCGCGCGGCCGGCGCTTTGCCGAGCCACCGCCGCGTCATCGCACCGAATACCAGCGCGACCGCGACCGCATCGTGCATTCGACGGCGTTCCGCCGGCTGGTCTACAAGACCCAGGTCTTCGTCAATCACGAAGGCGACCTGTACCGCACGCGGCTCACGCATTCGCTCGAAGTGGCGCAGATCGCGCGCAGCGTGGCGCGGGCGCTCGGCCTGAACGAACCGCTGGTCGAGGCGATCTGCCTCGCGCACGACCTCGGCCACACCCCGTTCGGTCACGCCGGGCAGGACGCGCTCAACGAGTGCATGCGCGAGTTCGGCGGGTTCGAGCACAACCTGCAGTCATTGCGGGTGGTGGACGAACTGGAGGAGCGCTACGCCGAATTCCCGGGCCTGAACCTCACGTTCGAAGTGCGCGAAGGCATCCTCAAGCACTGCTCGGCGGTCAACGCCCGCAAGCTCGGCGAACTCGGCGAGCGGTTCCTGCAGCGGCAGCAGCCCGGTCTCGAGGCGCAACTGGCAAACCTTGCGGACGAGGTCGCCTACAACAACCACGACGTCGACGACGGCATTCGTGCCGGGCTGATCACGATCGAGGACCTGTGCGGCTGTCGCATGTTCGGTCGCCAGTTCGAATTCGTGCGTGGGCAGTACCCGCAACTCGGGGGGCGGCGCCTCGTGCACGAAGTCGTGCGCCGCATGATCGACTACACGGTCAATGACCTCGTCGATGCGTCCAGGGTCTCGCTCGCGAGCGCGGCACCGCGGAGCGTGGACGAGGTGCGGTCGCTTGCGCAGCCGCTGCTCCTGTTCAGCGATGGCGTGCGCGAGGAGCACCTCGAACTCAAGCGCTACCTGCGCGAGCACCTCTACAAGCACTTCCGCGTGCTGCGCATGACGACCAAGGCGCAGCGGGTGGTACGCGAGTTGTTCGATGCGATGTTCGGCGAGGTCAACCTGATGCCGACCGAGCACCAGGACGCCGCCCGCAGGCTCGAAGCCGCCGACGGCGAAACCGGCCGCGCGCGCGCCGTCGCCGACTACATTGCGGGCATGACCGACCGCTTCGCAATCCTCGAGCACCGGCGGTTGTTCAATCCCGCCGAACGGACCTGACCCGGGGCCCGTCTGGTAGCATTCGCGGGCTTGCTCCGGAGTGCCGCCTTGACCCCCAAGAACATCCCCAACCGGGAACGCCTCATCTTCGCCATGGACGTCGCCGACCCGCAGGCGGCGCGCCAGCTCGTCGAGCAGCTCGGCGATGCCGTCGTCTTCTACAAGATCGGGCTCGAGCTGTTCATGTCTGGCGGCTACTTCGAATTGCTCGACTGGATGGTCGCGCGCGGCAAGAAGATCTTCGTCGACCTCAAGTTCTTCGACGTGCCTGCCACGGTCGCCGCGGCGGTCAGGCAGCTGAGTGGCCGGGGCGTCACGTTCGCGACGATCCACGGTAACCAGGCCATTATGGAGGCCGCAGCGGCCGCCAAGGGCGACGTCAAGATCCTCGCGGTGACCGTGCTCACGAGCCTCGACCGCGGCGACCTCGACGACCTCGGGTTCACCGTCGACGTCGAGAAGCTGGTGCTCTCGCGTGCCCGGCGCGCGCTCGAAGCCGGGTGCGACGGCGTCGTCTCGTCGGGACTCGAGGCGCCGATGCTGCGCGAGTTCATCGATCACCGCCTGCTCGTCGTCACACCGGGTATTCGTCCGGTCGAGAACAAGCCGGTGGACGACCAGAAGCGCACGGTCGACGTCGCGCAGGCGTTTGCCAACGGCGCCGACTACATCGTCGTCGGTCGCCCGATCCGTGACGCCGCCGATCCGCGCGCAGCCGCCGAAGCCATCCAGCAGACGATTGCCCGGTCTTTTGCGGGAGCACGCGCATGAGCGCACCGCTACAGAACGACCTGCTGCTGCGCGCCCTGCTGCGCCAACCCACACCCCGCACGCCGGTCTGGATGATGCGGCAGGCCGGACGCTACCTGCCGGAGTACCGTGCCACGCGCACCAAGGCGGGCAGCTTCCTGCAGCTGTGCATGAACCCCGAGCTGGCCTGCGAAGTGACGCTGCAGCCGCTCGACCGTTACCGGCTCGACGCGGCCATCCTGTTTTCGGACATCCTGACCGTGCCGCACGCGATGAACGTCGGCCTCTCGTTCGAGACTGGCGAAGGCCCGAAGATTGCGCGGCCAGTGCGCACGTCCGCCGACATCGACCAGCTGCCGATTCCGGATCCGGAAGGCGAGCTGCGGTACGTGATGGATGCGGTGCGCACGATTCGTCGCGAGCTCAAGGGCCGGGTGCCCCTGATCGGTTTCTCGGGCAGCCCGTGGACCGTCGGCACGTACATGGTCGAAGGTGGCAGCAGCAAGAACTTCGAGCACATCAAGGGCCTGCTTTACGGCGCGCCGCAGGAACTGCACCGCCTGCTCGACATCATCACGCGCGCGACGATCGCGTACCTCAACGGCCAGATTGCCGCGGGCGCGCAGGCGGTCATGGTGTTCGATACGTGGGGTGGCGCGCTCACTCCCAGGGATTACCGCGAGTTCTCGCTGCGCTACATGCAGCGGATCGTCGACGGCGTGACGCGCGCAGCCGACGGGCGCCGCGTGCCGGTCATCCTCTACACGAAAGGTGGCGGCGGCTGGCTGGCCGAGATGGCGGCCACGGGTTGCGACGCGCTCGGCGTCGACTGGACGACCGACCTGGCCGATGCGCGCCGCAGCGTGCAGGACAAGGTTGCGCTGCAGGGCAATCTCGACCCGAGCGTGCTCTATGCACCACCGGAGCGAATCCGCGAGCAGGTGGGTCACGTGCTGGCCAGCTACGGCCACGGCCCGGGCCACGTGTTCAACCTCGGTCACGGCATCCATCCGGAGGTGAAGCCCGAGCACGCGCTCGCCATGATCGAGGCTGTGCACGAGCTGTCTCCGCAGTATCACGCTTAGTCCGACTAACCCCTAACCCCTTTCCCGCCCCCCCCCATGGACATCAACAAGATCAGCATCGGCGCCGACCCGCCCAGCGACATCAACGTCCTGATCGAGATTCCGCAGGGCGGCGTGCCGGTCAAGTACGAGCTCGACAAGGAATCGGGCGCGCTGCGCGTCGACCGCTTCCTCAACACCGCGATGTTCTATCCCGGCAATTACGGCTTCATCCCGCACACGCTTTCGGGCGACGGCGATCCGGTCGACGTGATCGTGGTGGTGCCGAGCCCGGTGGTGGCAGGCGCGATCGTGCGGGTGCGCCCGGTCGGCGCACTGCTGATGAAGGACGAGGCCGGTGACGACGAGAAAGTCATCGCGGTGCCAGTCGACAAGCTGCATCCGTTCTATTCCGGCGTGAAGTCGTACAAGGACCTGCCCGTCACGCTCATCGACCAGATCGCGCACTTCTTCCAGCACTACAAGGACCTGGAGAAGGGCAAGTGGGTGACGATCGTGAACTGGGTGGGCACGGAGCGCGCCGAGAAGATGATCATCGAAGGCATCCACCGCGCGGCGAGCGCCGGCGATGACGTGGCGGCGCACTACGTCGCGCAGCACTCGATGGCGGCCGCGTCGCGACGTTCCAGGAAAAAGCCGTAGTCGACGCTGACTAACAGAGTCGGCCATTGATCAGCTCAACTTGACGTTTCACAGGAAACGTCAAGTCGAGCTGCACAATCGTCGACTCGCCAGGCTGGCTAGCCCGACATCGAGTGTCGCCGGCACCGTGGCCGTCGTTGCCGCAAAGCGCTTGAACCACGCAAGTTTCGCCGGCCGCGCCAAAGCCTTCAGACGCGCCTCCATCGAGGCGGCGGCACTGCGATTTTCGAACCACACGACCACTGCCAGGGCCTGCGGGCGATTGGCGCGCGTGAAGGCTGCGCCCTTGCCCGACCGATGAGCTGCGAACCGTGCGTGCGGCGACGGGCTGATGCCGATGTAGCTCCTGCCGCCTGCGCAATGCAGCAGGTAAACCGCCCAGGGCTTTGCGGCGGGGACAGCGCCTGCGTCCGTGTCGGCGGGTTCCTCGTCGACCGCGCCCTCGTCAGCGCTTGCGGCCACGGTTGCCCTTTGCCGCGTCGGTACGGAGCACCTGATCGATCGTCACCAGGTCCACCAGTCCGAGTGCGCCATACAGCGCAGGGATGATCTTTGCGGGCGAGTGTGTCCTGCGCAGTGCCGCCACCTTGACGGTGCCTGCACGGTACGCCGGCAGGTACATCCGCCCCAGCAGCGGGTGACGACCCCAGGCGCCCGACAGCTTGTCGGCGCGCTCGTCGGAGCAGAGAAATTCGTTGCGCAGCACGCTGCGCACCTTGTCCTGCGCCCAGTGCTTGT